>JAKSBN010000296.1 GCA_022361175.1 Pseudomonadota bacterium
AGCCGGGCGACGGCCCCGGAGACGCCGATGTAGAGTTCGCTTCCCACACTCCCCTCCCGCTGGGTGCGCGGAGAGATTCAGGAGCAAGGCGCGTGCCAGCCCCCCGCACCGGGAAGCGGTTCGCAAGCCGTCGAACTCCCTGGTGTTTTGCCGTGGCCGCTCGCGCACCCGGAAACTTTGACCCAGCGCGTGAAAGGCCCGCGTTCCAGCCTGAAAGAGGACCGTGGCGCTACGCGCGCAGGTCCACCCGCCCGCCCTTGGACGGCTCCGGCGCCTCGGCGTCGGGCTCCTCCTCGGGCGGCGGCTCGCGACGCGGCGGGCGACGCGAACCGGAGTCGCGGGGTTTGCGCTCGACGACACGCTCCGAGCGGCGCACCGCCCGGGGCGGGGCTGTGGGCGCAACGGCCGGGGGCTTCACTGTCGGCTCCATCATGTGACAACCCTTCTCGGGGCTTCCGCGCCCCGACGGGGGATGAGCTCGTGGGCCAGCGCCGTCAGGCGGCGCGACGACGCGGCCGTGGGAAAGGCCTCCACCACCGCCCGCTGCAGCCGCGCCGCCCTTTCGAGGCGCGCGTCCAGCGGCAGCACGCCGCGGAGCAGAAGCTCGCGCCCGAGGAAGCGGGCCGCCAGATCCCGCAGGTGGCCGAACGCCCGACGCCCTTCGCCCTCGGAGCGCGCGGCGTTCACCAGCACCTCGGCCTCCGCCGCGGGCTCGACCTGCCAGACCAGCTTGAGCAGGGCGTAGGCGTCGGCGAGGCTGGTGGGATCCGAGGTCAGCACCACCAGCACGCGCCCGCACGCCGCGGCCAGCTCCACCACGTGGGCGGCAACACCGGCGCCCGCGTCCACCAACACCAGGTCGTACTGGTCCTGGATTTCGGACAAGGCGTCCAGCAGCCGCGCGGCGCCGGGCCACTGCGACTCCGGTCGCAGGCCACTGGTCGAGGCCAACAGGTCCACACCGCGGGGCCCGCGCGTCAGGGCGTCGCGAATCGGGTAGCGGCCCGAGAGGACGTCGCCGATGTGACGCTCGGGCTTCAAGCCCAGCAGCACGTCGACGTTGGCGAGGCCCAGGTCGGCGTCGACGAGCAGCACGCGGGCGCGCTGGGCCGAGGCCGCGATCGCTAGGTTCGCCGCCAGGTTGGTCTTGCCGACACCGCCCTTTCCGCTCGCCACCGCCACCACCCGGCCCCGGTCCGCCGGTGTGCGGGTGCGAGCCGTACGACGCAGTCCGCTGGCCTGGTCTTGACTCATGCCGCTTCTCCCAGGATGCGCTGCACCAGTCCGGCCGGTTCGGGCAGCTCCAAGTCCTCGGGGACGCGCTGTCCCGTCCCCAGCCATTCCACGGGCGGAAGCTCCGGGTCGAGGACGAGGTTGGCCAACCCGCCCGGCTCGACGCTCTCGTCCACCTTCGTCACGATGATCGCGTCCGGCCGCAGACAGGCGAAGCGGCGCAGGTCGGCGCGCAGATCGCACGCACGCGTGGTGGCGGAGAGCACCAGCTGCACGCGACCGCGCACTCCCAGACCCTCGCGCAGGGCCAGGAGCTCTCCGATGGCGTCCCGGTCGGCGCGGCCGCGACCCGCGGTGTCGACCAGGATCGAGTGCCGGGCCCAGCGCCGGGAAGCTTGTTCGAGCTCGCGGGCGTTCGCCACCGTGGCGAACGGTGCCTGCAGCAGGGACGCGTAAGTCCGCAGCTGTTCTTCGGCTCCGATGCGGTAGGTGTCGGTCGTCACCAGCGACACGGGCATCTCCTGGTGTCGCGCGCGCGCGGCCAGCTTGGCCAGGGTCGTGGTCTTGCCCACGCCGGGCGCGCCCACCAGCAGTGTGGTCGTGGGTTCATCGGCCGGTCGCGGCGGAGTGAGTCGCGCATCGAGTGCGCGGGTGAGAACGGGCTCGAGCGAGTCGTCGGGCCCGCGCGCGTCCATCAGCTCCGCGATTCGGCACGCGTCCATCCCACTGGCGCGCAGCCGCGCCGTCACGGGATCCGCGGCGTCGGGCCGCGGCGCGGTCGCGGGACGCAGGGCCGCACGCAGCCGCTCCAGCTCCTCCAGGAGCTTTTCCTGCTGCGATTCCAGCTGCGTGAAACGCTCCACGTCGCGCCGCAGGTCGCGGATCTCGGACTCCAGCGGGTCGAGCAGGGCCTTCGTCGCGCGCAGGTCGCGCCAGGTCGGATCGGGCGCTCGCGCGCCATCCCCCGCAGTCGAGGTGGGGGCGCTGCGTTCCACCGCGGCGGTGATCTCCACCAGCGGCTTGCCCCAGATGCCGAAGCGCCCTGCCCCACCGCGTATGCGA
>JAKSBN010000092.1 GCA_022361175.1 Pseudomonadota bacterium
ACAAACCCCGACCGAGTCAGAGGCGTGGATTCGGGCCGAGATCAAGGCGCGAAATCGCGGGCATAGCGGGGGCTACGTCGAGATTTCGCAACGCAGAGATCGGCTCGAAGACGCGCCTCCGGCGACCGAGGGGTTTGTGAGACGGGCTCTAGCGCCCGTGCAGAGCGGCTAGGACAGGAGCCGCGTCACGAGCCAGAAAACGCCCAGGCCGCCGACGGCCCCGTTGAAGGCCGCCACGAGTCGCGGGCCGAACGCAAGGGGCGCCTGCGGTTCGCCATCTCCTTCGCCTTCGGGCTGATCCACGGCTTCGGCTTCGCGGGCGTGCTGTCGAGTCTCGAGCTCCCGGCTGCGCGTCTGGTGCCCGCCCTGGCCGGCTTCAACTTGGGCGTCGAGTTGGGCCAGTTGGCGATCGTCGCCCTGGCCTGGCCCCTGCTGAACGCCCTCGGCCGGACCGCGGGCGGCCCCCGACTCGTGGCGGTCTTCAACGGGGCCATCGGCGGCCTGGGCGTCTTCTGGCTCGTGACGCGGCTCCTGTCCTAGCAGCTCTGCACGGGCGCTAGCTCTAGAACTCGGCGTAGCCGGGAACGCGCGGAAACGGGATCACGTCGCGGATGTTGGCCATGCCGGTCATGAACTGCACGATGCGCTCGAAGCCCAGGCCGAAGCCCCCGTGCGGCGCCGTGCCGAAGCGGCGCAGGTCGAGGTACCACCAGTAGTCCTCGCTCGGGATCTCCAGATCCCGCATGCGCTGCAGCAGGACGTCGTGGCGGTGCTCGCGCTGCGAGCCGCCGATGATCTCTCCGACCTTGGGCACCAGCACGTCCATGGCGCGCACGGTGCGCCCGTCGTCGTTCACGTACATGTAGAAGGCTTTGATGTCCTTGGGGTAGTCGGTGACGATCACCGGCCGGCCCACCGCCTGCTCGGTCAGGTAGCGTTCGTGCTCGCTCTGGAGGTCCACGCCCCAGCGCACCGGGAATTCGAAGCTCTGCTTCGCCTGCTCCAGGATACGCACGGCGTCGTCGTAGGTCATGCGTTCGAAGGGCGACTTCACCACGTGCTCGAGGGTCTCCAGAATCCCCGGCGCGATGCGCGCTTCGAAGAACTCCATGTCGTCCGGAGCGCGCTCCAGCACGCGCGCGAACACCGCCTTCAGGAACTCCTCGGCCAGGTCCATCAGCCCGGGCAGCTCACAGAAGGCCACCTCGGGCTCGATCATCCAGAACTCGGCCAGGTGGCGGCTGGTGTTGGAGTTCTCGGCCCGGAAGGTGGGACCAAAGGTGTAGACGCGAGACAGCGCCAGGGCGCCGATCTCCGCCTCGAGCTGCCCCGATACGGTGAGGTGGGCCTCCGATCCGAAGAAGTCGCGCCCGAAGTCGACGGCGCCCCCCTCTTCTCGGGGCGGGTCGCCCGCCGGGAGCGTCGTCACGCGGAACATCTCGCCGGCGCCTTCCGCGTCGGCCAACGTCACGATCGGCGCCTGCAGGTAGACGAAGCCGCGCTCCTGGAAGAACTCGTGAACGGCGGCGGCCGCCGCGTTGCGCACCCGCAACACGGCACCGAGCGTGTTGGTGCGCGGCCGCAGGTGGGCGATGGTCCGCAGGAACTCGAAACCGTGTCGTTTCTTCTGCAGCGGGTAGTCGTCGTCGACCCCGCCCACGCGCTCGACCTGGCCCGCGTGGATCTCGAAGCGCTGGCCCTTGCCCGGCGAATCGACGAGTTCGCCCTGCACGCGCACGGCGCAGCCCGTCGAGAGCCCGCGCACCACCTCTTCGAAGCCCGGCACCTCGGGGTTGGCGACGGCCTGGATGCCGGCGAAGGCCGAGCCGTCGTGCACCTCGAGAAACGTCACCTGCTTCGAATGCCGCGCCGTGCGGAGCCAGCCCTCCACCTCGACCTGGCCGCCGGCCTCGTCCCGGGCCAGCAACTCCCGAATCACGTCCGCCACTGGCAGTGCCCCCCGGCGCGAAGGGTAGGCCAGATCCGAGGCGGCCCGCGCCTCAGCTCTCTCGCGACCCCCCCGCGATTTCCGCCAGGCCCGCCATGCTGAAGCGGGTGCAGAAACGGGCCGCGGCCTCCGGATCGGGCTCGGCTTCCGCCAGCATCGCGCGGGCCACCAGCAACCCCGATCCGATCACGGCGGCGGCCGTGAACTTCGGGTTGGCGTCGCCCAAGAGGTCGCGCGCCCGCTCCGAGACCAGGTCTTCTTCCAGCTCGTCCAGGGTCAACCGGAGCGCGTCGTTGGGCTGGCCGGGATCCACCCGCGGCAGGTGGCGCTCCAGAACCTCGAACAGCCGCCGCTCTTCCACGACGAAGGTGAAGAGCGCCAGGTAGGCCCGGTAGAGCCGCTCTTCGGGGCTCGGGTCCGGATCCTCGCGCACCTCTTGGAGCCGGGCGCGGACACTGGCCTCCACCTCCTCGGCCACGGCCGTGAAGATCTCGTCCTTGTCCCGGAAGTACTGATAGAACGTCCCGACCGAGAGATCGGTGCGCCGCACGACGTCGCGGACGGTGGCCGCGTCGTAGCCCAGCTCGGCGAACACCTTGCGCGCGGCGGCCAAGAGCTCGCTCCGGTTCCGCTCCTTGGTGAGCTCGCGCTTGCCGCGCGGCCGATCGGAGTCCGTGCGGTCGGGCTCGGCGGGCTCGCGGCCGGAGTTTCTGGGGGAGGCGGCACTCGGCATAAAGTTGACGGTAGCGTCGACTTTTTCGACGCTCAAGCGACCGCGGCGGGCTTGTCCGAGACTCCCGGTACGCCGATGAGCAAGGCCGCAGGCGCACCCAGGCGCCCCAGCGGGAGGGGAAGGAGGGGGAGCATGGCACGCGAGCGCACACCGCGACGGCGGCGGCCGGCGATTCGAGGGCTCGTCGGGCTGATCCTGGCGGGGCTGTGGCCCGCCGCGGCCACGGCCCAGGCGCCCACTCCGGAGCAGCTCGAGCGCTTCGAGGCCGGCGACCCGGAGGCGCCGATCGTGCTGGTCCACGCCTTTCGCTATGCGGACGCCGAGGGCGAGTCCTCGTACTTCGACGATCTGGAGATCCGGCTGGCGCAGGTGGGCGGCCGCGTCGTGTGGGGCGCCTCCGCTCACCAACTGTTGGTGGGAGACGGGGACCAGCCCTACCACGAAGTCGTGATCGTCTCGTATCCCAACCGGGCGGCGGTGCTCGACTTCGCCCGCCTGGCCTCGTTCGACTGGGCCAACACCCGCGGCTCTGCCAGATTGGCGGGCGCCTCAGCGCTCGTCTCGACGCCTATGCCGGCACTCTCGCGTTGGCAGACGGGTGCCCTGCGCGCCGGACTCTCGTTCCTGGGACTCTCCGAAGAGCCCCAGGCCGGAGGCGAGTTCTTCGTGCGCGGCGTGAGCGGCGGGCTCCACCCGACCGAGGCCCAGATGGAGGCCTTGATGGAGGCGAGCGACGGGCCCCTGGCGCTGGTGGCGCTCTACGACTACCGCGACCGCGCGACCTACGAGCAGCCGGTGGAGAGCCCCGACGTCTCCGGTCGGGAGGCGTACGAGCAGTACCGCACGGTCGAACGCCGGCAGGCCTATCGGCTGGGAGCCCGCCCCGTGTTTCGCGGTGACGTGGCGGAGACGTTCGCGGGGCCGAGCGAGGGCTGGGACCACGTCGACGTGATGCAGTATCCGTCGAACCGCGCCTTTCTCACCCTGACGCGACTGCCCAGCACGTTGGCCGTGGCACACCACAAGACCGCGGGGCTCGAGCGCATGCGCGTGTTGGTGGCGCGGCCGTGGCCGGAGTTCGCCGACGGAGGCTCATGAAGCGCCGTCTCCCTCGGCCGGCTCGAGTTCGATCTCCAGCAGTGCCCGGCGGCCGTAGCGGCCCGAGAGCTTCGACATCCAGTCGCCCACCCGCATCTGCCAGCCGTACTTGCGGCGCAGGGCGCCGTAGCCCCGCGCCGTGACGTCCGGCTCGGAGACGATGCGGCCGGAGCCCGAGACCCAGTCGCCGTGCACGCGACCGCGCACGTCGCACCCGGCCAGGCGCACGCGGCGGGTCGCGCGGATTCGCTTCACCTTGCCCGCCTGGCCCTCGCTGAAGACGTAGAGTCGCTCGCCTTCGGCCGCCACCCACACCGGCGTGCGTACCTCGCGGCCGTCGCGGCGAAAGGTGGCGAGACTGACGTAGCGCTCGCGCGCGATGGCGGGTTCAGACGATGTCGACATGGTCGTCCTCCAGGACTGCGACGCGGCCCGCTTCCAGAAACCAGAGCTCCGCGCGCGGGCGCGTCTCGAGCCCGAGCGCCGCGCCGAGCGCACGCGCGTAAGCCATCACTTGGCCGCGGTACGCCTCGGCGCGCTCGGGCAGGGCGCCTGCTTCGACGCGGTCGCTCTTGTAGTCGGCCACCACCCAGCCGCCGTCCTCGGGCGCGCGGTACACCAGATCGATGGCACCCGACCGGTAGCCGACGGGCTCGGGGGGCCGGTCGTCGTCGGGGGCGAGCCACACCGGCAGCTCGCGGGCCACGATGCGATCGCCCAGCGCCACGAAGCGCGCGAAAAGCGGTGAGCCCCCGAAGCGGTCCAGGGTCTCCAAGGCCCGCGCCGCCACCTCGCCGGCGCCGCTCTGGTCCCCCCGGACCCACCCCGGCAACAACGCCCGCAGCCGCGCCAGCTCACGATCGGGGTCCGCGTCGAAGCAGAAGGCCTCCAAGGCGCGGTGGACGGCGGTGCCGGCGGCCAACGCCTGCGCCCGATCGGCGGACGACGCCTCGTCCCCCGCACCCGGGACGGTCGCCTCCAACTCCGCGTGGGAGGCCGCCGACATCGGCTCGCCGAAGGCGCGCCGCTCGCGCAGGTGCGCCTGCTCGCGCCGCTTCAGGGTCTCCCGCACGACCTCCGCGATCGATTCCGCGGGCGGGAACGGAGACGGCCCGTCGGCCGCCAGGGGCAAGTCCTCCTGCCGGACGTCGGCGAGAGCGGGATAGGCGTACAGCACGCCGTCGCGGCTCGCGGGCTCGCCCGTGCGAACACACTGCTCGGCCAGATGCACCAGATCCGGCGGCGCCGGCACCCGTTGCGCCACCAGCGAGGCCAGGTCGTCGCCTGCGCGCGCCGGGCTCTCGGGATTCGGCCAACGCCCCATCAGCACCAGTCGCTCGCGCGCCCGGGTCATGCCGACGTACAGGAGCCGGACGCGCTCGGCCGCCTCGCGCTCGCGGCGGTGCACGGCCACGGTGGCGAAGCCCGGCGTCCGCATCCCGAACAGGCACAGCTCCCAACCCCTCGGGCCGAGACCGGCGTCCACCCACGGGATCGCTCCCGCCGCGCGCTTGTGGAGCTGGATCAGGTAGACGTGCTCGAAGTCGAGCCCCTTGGCGCCGTGCACGGTGAGGATGCGCACGGCTTCGCCCGCCGCGTCGCCCGGCTTTTCCTCTTCGGCTTCCTGCTCGCCCTCGATCGCGCGGCGCAGCTCCCGCAGCACGTGCTGGGGATGCCCGCCGGACGCCAGCAGCTCGGCCAGCTCTCGAAAGAAGCGCTCCAGGTTCGCCGCGCGGTAGGCACCCAAGTAGCGGCTGCCTTCCAACACCTCGATCTGGGTGAGCGTGCGCAGGCGTTCGACGAAGACGTCGCCGGGGTCGCGCTCGAAGCTTCGGCGCAGGGTGGCGAGCGTCTCGAGCGCGGCCCGCAGAGAGACCTCGAAGCCCCGCACGCGCTCGAATCCCGGTACGCCCTCGCCCAAGCCCGCTCCCGCGGCGTCGACCGCCGCCTGGATCTCGCGCCAGAGTTCCTCGCCGGCCTCCGGCAGGCGCGCGCAGAGAGCGGGCAGCGACTCCGCCCACAAGGGCACCAGCGCCGCGTCGGGAACGCCCACGCCGGGCGAGCGCAGCACGGCGAGCAGCGCCACGTGGTCCATGGGATCGACGACGGCGCGCACCCAGGCCGCGGCGTCGATCACTTCGCGGCGCCGGTAGTAGTTCCGGTCCCGCTCGACCACGTAGGGAATCGCCTCGGCGCGAAGCGCCGTCAGGTAGGTCTCGAGGTCGCCCGTGTTGCGCAGCAGCACGCCGAAGCGATCCCACGCCACGCCGTCGCGGTCGTGGCGCGCGCGGAGGTCGAGCGCCAGGGCCCGCGCTTCGACGGCCTTGGCCTCCCCGGCCGACGTCCTGGGCCGCGGCACTCCGGTGTCCGAGTCGAGCGCCCACGAGATCCAGTGCTCGACCGGGGCCCGGCCCGAGCCCTGAAAGCCGCGACTCTCCCGCTTCGCGTCGCAGGCCAGGAGCGGCTCGAAGGCGACCTGGAGGCCGGGGCGCGCGGCCATCACCGGCGCCACCACGCGCTCCACCTCGGACAGGATCGGGGGTGCCGATCGGAAGTTCACACGGAGTGCGTGCCGCTCGCCCCCCTCCGCTTCTACCCGCGAGACGAACGCCTCGTAGGCACCGAGGTCGGCATTGCGCCAGCCGTAGATCGACTGCTTCGGGTCACCCACCGCGAACAGGCCGGGGCGCTCGTCCGGCGGACCGGCCAGGGCCAACGCCTCCAGGATCTCGTACTGCAGCGGATCCGTGTCCTGCACTTCGTCGACGAGCAGTTGGTCGACGCGGCGGCGCACGCGCCGGCACAGCCCCGGGTCGTCCCGCAGCAGATCGCGAGCCCGACCGAGCAGCCACGGGAAGAGAACCCGACCCTGGTGGTGGAGCTCGGCCTCGGTCCGCACGGCCAGCTCCACCAGCACGGAGCGAGCGGCGTCGAAGAGCTCGGGATCGAGCGTCCGCCACGGATCGAGCGCGTCCGCCAACGGGGCTGCCGCGGCGGTCACCGCCTGCGCGGCCCCGTCCAGATGATCCGCTTCCGTGGCGGTGAAGTCGCCGCGCGACCAGCGCTTGAGCCGCCCGAGCGGAGCGTCGGGCCACCGCACGCGGAGCTCCTCGCAGGCGGTCGTCAGCGCAGTGCGGTCACCGGGCGCGCCTTCCAGCGCGGCCGCCGTGGCGCGAACCGCCTCCAGCAGTTCGAGCGCTCCCGCGACCCGACCGGACTTCGAGCCGATGCGTCCCCCCTCGGCCTGGAGCAAAGCCGCGAGCCCTGCCATCAGCTCGCGGTGCACGGGCTCGATCCGCCCGGGGGCCAGGGGGTCCTGGCGCAGCGCCTGTGCCGAAGCGCCTGCGCGGAGGAGAAAGAGCAGCGCCTCTTCCAGCGCCTGCGCGCCGATGCCGGCCGTCCCCAGCGTCAGCAGCGCCGAGGGTTCGGCGCGGGCGTAGCCTTCGTGGACGACCGTCTCGACCGCGTGCCGCGCCGCCGCCTCCAGGGCGCGCTCGTCGGCGTCGACCTCGAAGGCCGGATGCAGCCCGGACTCGAGCGGAAACTCCGCCAGCAGCCGCCGGCAGAAGGCGTGGATGGTGCAGATCGTGAGCCGGTCCAGCTGGTCTTGGAGCGCCTCCACCCGGCCGGCGAAGTCGGCGGCTTCGCGGGGTACGGCTTCGGCGTCGAGCCAGTCGGGCGACGCCCCCGACGCGAGTGCGGCCAGCGCGTCGGCGGTCCGCTCCGCCATCTCCGCGGCCGCTGCTTCGGTGAACGTGATCGCGACGACGCGCTCCAACACGTCGGCCGCCAGGCGGTCGGGGTCCGTCCCGGCCTCTGTGCGGGAGCGCGCCCGCTCCCAACCGGGTCCCGTGCACCAGGCGACGAGCCGTGCCACCAACGTGGCCGTCTTCCCCGTTCCGGCGCCCGCCTCCAGCACCAGGGGGCGCTCGAATTCGCGCTGGGCGCGGCTGCGGGCTCGGGCGTCGCCCTGGCGACCGTTCATGACGCGCGCCCCTCCGGCGCGTCGCCACCCAGGCGCAGCGCGCGGCGCACCCAGGCACGCGCGGCCGCCTCCGCCGGC
>JAKSBN010000416.1 GCA_022361175.1 Pseudomonadota bacterium
GGTGGCCGCGGCCGGATCTCGCAGCCGCCACAGCTCGGCGGCGGCATCGCGCGGACGCCGGTAGCCGGCCGCTTGCAGCTGCAGCCAGGCCTCCAGCAGCACTCCCCCGGTTTCCGGATGGAGCCAGTCGGGAAGGCGCGCTCCAGCGGGCGCGGACCCGCCGGGCGGAAGCTCGTTTTGCGACACAGGGAGACCCCGGGACCGGGGCCCCTGTGGTGTAGCGCATTCCCGCAGCCGGAATCAGCGCTGGGCCAGCCGCTCCAGCTGCGCGCGGAACCGATCGCCGACTTGGAGGTCGGTGGAGGTCCACTGCACCATGGCCACCGATGTCTCGGCCTCCAGCTTGATCACGACCAACCGCGCCACGACCTCGGCGGGCACGCGAACGGACGTGTCGCGAACCGCGTCCTCCACGACCCGCTCGTTGCGATAGACCTCGAGCGCCGTTCCCAGCTCGACGCCGTGCACGGAGCCGCGGTTGATGTAGAGGCTGTCGCCCGAGCCGATCAGCGTGCGCCGGTTCGGCATGAAGACGATCGCGCCCTCCAGGTCCGGCTCGGCCCGCTTCACGGCGACGGCGCGGTCGTGGCGCTCGCGCGGGATCACGCGATCGCCCAGGCGCATCTCCTTCACCGACAGCCGAATCTCGACCTCGCTGGTCTCCTCGTTGACGGTGCGGACTTCCGCCCAGCCGAGCACGTCCACGTGGTGGCCCAGGAGCTTTCCGGTCTCCACGTCCTCGACCTTCTTCGCCTGGCGGAAGATCGTGAACTGGTCTCCCACACTGACCTCGCCGGCGCCCAGCCCCACGAAGGCGCGATCGCCGTGGGCGAGCCAGATGCGGGGCATGTGCGTGTCGACCAGGCTCGAGGCCCCTTCCAGCGTCTCGGGCAGCACGAGCCCTTCCGCGTCGAGCCAGTCGACCTCGACGATCTCACCGGTCTCGCGGGCCAGCATGGGGCCGTCGGTCGGCGCATCGGCCATCGGCGCCAGATCCAGCTCTTCCGGCTCGGCGGCGGCGGGCACGTCTTCCACATCGTCGAACTCCGCGAACTCCGCCGGCTCGGGCGCGAACTCGGGCTCGTTGGCGTTGGCCAAGTAGGCATCGGCCTCCGCCGCCGTCACGCGGCGCATCTCGTCCGACGTGATCCAGATGCGGTCGCCCGGGTGAATGACGTGCGGGTTCTTGATGTCGTCGTTGGCGGTCCAGAGCGACGGCCACACCCAGGGTGTGCCGAGATAGGCCGACGAGATGTCCCAGAGCGTGTCGCCCGGAACCACCACGTGGACCCGGCCCTCGCGGCCTTCGGCGTCCTTGCCCACGGGCCCGAGCAGCACCTGGTGGCCGCGGTCGGTCTGATCCGCCATGGCGGCGGCGGGGACGGCCATCTCCGAGGTCGCCGGCGCGAACTCGGCCGGCGCTTCCGACGCCTGGTCGAAGGCCACTTCGTCCAGAGACTCTTCCGCGGCGGGCGACTCCTCGGCGTCGGGGTCGAACGCGACCTCCTCCAGCTCTTCGTCGGCGAGTTCCTCGTCCGCGAAATCGTCGGCGAACTCGTCCGAGTACTCGTCCACGGCGAACGGATCGGACTCGGTCGCGTCGTCCGCGATCTCCGCGTCGGGTTCGGCGGCCGCGTCGGATTCGATCGCCTCGCCCACTTCCGCATCGTCAGCGAGGAGCGGCGCCTCCTCCGCGTCCTGGGCCGAGGCCTCCTCGGCCAGGTCGACGGGTTCCTCGATGACCACCTCGGCATCGGCCTCGGGCTCCAGCGCCGCCTCTTGGGCCCCGGCTGAAGCGACGAACCCGAAACCGACGAGCGCCACCACCCACAAGAGCTTCCCGGATCTCATGGCATCCCTCCGCATGCGGCCGCATCCCCCGAAGGGAAGTGCGGGCCCGCCCCCACCCCGCGCGCGCACGCAGCGGGAATGCAAAACGCACCAGGGGCGCACCGGGACTATCGGACGGTCGCGGAACGGGCTTGACCGCTCAGCCGGCGGCGGACTCCCGCAGGCGGTTCAGCATGGCGCGCAGCTCACCGGCCCAGCTGGGCTCTGCCGCCTGGCGCCCACTGGAGCGGGCCTCCTCCAGCTGTCGGTCGAGCTCCGCCAGCGCCCGCTCGAGGGTGGAGACGGCTTGTTCGGGCTCGCCGTTGGCCTCGTAGGCCAGGGCCAGGTGGTGCCGCACCAGACCGATGGTCTGATCCGAGGGGTCCATCCCGCCTTCCGCCTCCTGCAGGTAGCCGACGGCGGCCGACGGGACACCGCGCTTGTAGAGCACCCAGCCCAGCGTGTCGGCCGCGTTGGGGCTGTCGGGCAGCTGCTCCTTGGCGTCTTGGGCCAGGCCCAGGGCGCGGTCGAGATCGTCCCCCGCCTCGGCCAGCAAGTAGGCCAGATTGTTCTTGGCGACCGCCAGGCGCGAGTCGTTCTCGATCGCGCTCTCGTAGTGCTGCCGCGCCAGGTCCGGCTTGCCGTCTACTTCGTAGAGCACGGCCAGGAAGTGGTGGAGCCGGCCCTCGTTGGGCCGCACTTCGAGCGCCTTCTTGTACGTCTCGATCGTCTCTTGCAGGCGGCCCGTCAGCCGGTAGAGGGTCGCGAGCTGCTCGTACGCCTGCATGTCGTCGGGATCGAGTTCGGTGGCCCGTTTGAAGGCGCGTTCGGCGCCGTCGGCATCGCGCCGCACCAGCGCGACCATGCCCTGCAGCTGTACGAGTCGCCCGTTGACGGGATCCTCGCGCACGGCCGCGTTGATTCGCTCCGCGGCGGCCGTGATGTCGCCCAGGCGCTGTTCCACGGTCAGCAGGGACTGCAGGATCTCGGGGTGGTTCGGCCGGAGCTCGTGGGCCGCCAGCAGCCGCTTGCGGGCGCCCTGCCAATCCTCCTGTCCCATGAGCAGGCGGCCAAAGGCGTAGTGGGTCTCGGCATCGACGTCTTCCGCCGGAATCGCCTTCAGCTGCAGCATGGCCTCGTCGCGCCGGCCGACGCGAACCAAGCTCTGGGCCGCCAGGATGCGCGTCGCCTTGCTGTTGGGGTTCTCGCGCAGGTAGAGGCTGGCCTCCTCCACGGCGTAGTCGTGCTCGCCCAGCCCGGCGTGTATCTGGGCCAGGACACGGCGCGCCTCGGTCAGACCCGCATCGAGCTCCAGCGCTCGCGCCAGGGCATTGCGGGCCTCCACGCGCTCGCCCTGGGCGGCCAGGGTCGATCCCAGGACGAAGTGGGCCTGGGGCCAGTCCGGCCGGAGCTCGAGCACGCGCTCCAGCGTTTCGACGGCAGCCGCGGGGTCGCGTTCGGCCACTTCGATCTTGGCCCGGACGAAGAGGGCCTCGGCGCTGTCGGGCTGGGTGGCCAAGGCGGCTTCCACGATGCTGCGGCCCTGGGCCGTGCGCACCGGATCCTCCTGACTGAAGCCCAGCTCCACCAGCAGCTCGGCCTGGCGCAGCTTGGCCTGCAGGTTGTCGGGGGCGACTTCCAACGCGGCCTCGGCGGCGGCCAAGGCTCCCTCGCGATCGCCCAGGCGTCCGCGGTAGGCCGACAGCACCAGGTGTGTGCGGGGGTCGTCGGGACGCGCGGTCGTCGCCTGCCGCACCATGGCGTCGGCCTTGTCCTCGTCGCCAACGGAGCGGTAGAAGCGGACCAGGAGGTAGATCATGTCGAGATCGTCGGGCTGCTCGGCCAGGGCGGCCTCCAGCACCTTCAGCGACTCGTCGTAGCGCTTGCGCGAGTAGAGGAAGCTGGCCAGATTGCGCGAGGCGTTGGTGCGTTCCGGCCGGTCCGCGCTCGCCTCCAGCGCCCGGCTGAAAGCGGCTTCGGCTTCCGCGTCCCGCTCGCGGTCCCGGGCGGCGAAGCGGCCGAGCGCCGTCAGGGACAGGAACGAAGGCTCGCTCGCGGCGAACTCCTCGAGGACGCGCTGGGCATCCCCCAGACGCTCCCGCCGTTCGTAGTAACCGGCCAGCACGACGCGGTAGGTGCCCTCGTCGGGCGACAGCGCGACGGCGCGTTCGTACAGCGGGCCCGCTTCCTCGGCGCGATCGAGGGCCTCCAGGACCTGTGCTTTGTTCACGACGGCGCCGCCGTCGTCCGAATCGGCTTCGATGATCGCGTCGAACTGGGTGAGGGCTTCCTCCAGCTGGCGCGTCATGACCAACAGCTGTCCGAGACGCCGACGCGCCTCCAAGTTCTCGGGATTCGTGCGAACGGTTTCCCGCAGTTCCCAGAACTCCTCCTTGAACTCCTCCTCGGCTCGGTGGACCCGGGCCAGGCCCCAGTGGGCGTCCGGCTGGTTCGGGTCGATCTGCACGACGTTCTTGTACTCGATCTCCGCCTCGCCGTACCGCTCCTCCGCCAGGTAGGCGTCGCCGCGTTCGAGGTGGGCTTGCAGGCGCTCCGAGTCGCTCTGGCAGCCGAGCGCGAACGCCAGCGTCAGGACCGCTGCCAACGGAGTGAGGGCGAGGCGAAGGCGAGGCATGGGTTCGGCTCCTCGGGACGCGGGTAAGAGGGCTAACTATCCAAACTCGGAAGCGGTTTCAAGCCGACGGAGGCGTGCCCCGGTTGCGCCGCCACGACGGGTGTCGAATGCCGAACTTCTGGACCAAATAGTTGAGCTTGCGGCGCGTGACGCCCAGCAGAGCGGCGGCGTCCTTCTGCACGAAGCCCGTGCGGGCCAAGGCCTGAAGCGTCAGCTCGCGTTCGACGTCCTTCAGGTCGACTCCATCCGGCGGGAGCCGGATGGAGCTGGACTCTCCCAGGGGGGCAGCTCCCGCCCCCAGCGCCAGCGCCGCGGCATCGATCACCTCCCCCTCGCACAGCAACACGGCCCTCTCGATGGCGTTGCGGAGCTCGCGCACGTTGCCCGGCCAGGCGTGCTCGCGAATGCGCTGGAGGGCGCCGGCGGCCAGAGCGAGCTGGGGGCGGCCCAGCTCCCGGGCGAACTCGGCCGTGAAACGGGTCGCCAGCGCCACCGCGTCCTCGGGCCGCTCGCGCAGCGGCGGCAGGTGAATCGCGATGACGTTCAACCGGAACCACAGGTCCTCGCGGAAGCGGCCGTCGCGGATCACTTCTTTCAGGTCGAGGTTGGTGGCGGCCACGATGCGCGCGTCGGTGCGGAGCACCCGGGTGCCGCCCAGGCGGTGAAACTCCTGCTCCTGGAGCACGCGCAGCAGCTTGGCCTGCGTGGCCGGCGACATGTCGCCCACCTCGTCGAGAAACAGGGTGCCCCCGCTGGCCTGTTCGAAGCGGCCGACTCGCTGTCGCTCGGCGCCGGTGAAGGCGCCGCGTTCGTGCCCGAAGAGCTCGGACTCCAGCAGCGTCTCGGGCAGCGCCGCGCAGTTGACCTTCACGAAGGGCCCGCTCGCGCGGTCCGACAGGGCGTGCACCCACGCCGCCATGATCTCCTTGCCGGTCCCGGTCTCGCCGGTCAGCAGCAGCGTCGAGCGGATGGGCGCCACCCGCCGCGCCAGATCGAGGGCCTCGCGCATGCTGTCGCTCTCGGCCACGAGCGCGGGGGGCGTTGGTTGCGAGCCCGCGGCGGTGGGCCGCGCCGGGTCGCGCGGCACCGGCCCCGCACGGCTGGCGCTCGCGCGGGCCAGGCGCGTCTCGAGCTGGGAGAGATCGAAGGGCTTCACCAGGAAGTCGTCCGCGCCCGCGCGCATGGCGTCGACCGCCGTGTCGATCTCGCCGTAGGCGCTCATCACCAGCACGAGGGTCGCGGGGCTGCGCAGACGAGCCGCCTCCAGGACGGCGAGCCCATCGGCTCCCGGCAGTCGCAGGTCGGTGAGAACCGCGTCGTAGGGCGGCTCGGCGGGATCGGACAGGCGTTCACAGGCGACCGCACCGTCGCCGACGGCGTCCACGCTGTCCCACGCGCTCTGGAGCGCCTCCGCCAGACCGGCGCGCAGGCCTTCGTTGTCGTCGACGATGAGGAGACGTCCCGCCATGCTGCCACCTTGCATCGGCGGACCCGCATCCCGGCCTGACCCCCCGGCCCGCCCGCGGCGGGCGCGGGTTCAGGCCACGGGGACGATGTAGCGCTTGCCTTCCTGGCTCAGGTAGCCGTCCTGCTTGAGCTGCTTCACCACCCGCGTCACGGTCTCCCGAGACGTGCCGATCATGTCGGCGATCTGCTGGTGGGTGAGCGCCGGGGTCATGCGACGGCCGGTGTTCTCCACCCGCGAGATGCGCTCGAACAGGCCCCGCGTCCGCTCCTTCACGCCCTGGAAGGACATGGAGCTGGCCTGCTCGTTCGCTTCGCGCAGCCGCTCGGTCAAGACGCCGATCACGGCCAGGGCCAGGTCGGGGCTCTCCCGCAAGTGCGCCAGGAAGTCCTTGCGAGACAGGGCGAGCAGGCGCGCAGGCTCCAGCGTCTTGACGCTGGCCGAGCGCGGGGCGTGCTCGAGGAGGGACATCTCGCCGAAGAAGTCCCCCGCGTCGAGGAAGCCCATAATCTTCTCGCGACCGTCCTCCGAGGTCTTCGTCACCTTCACCCGGCCTTCCCGGATGATGTACATGTAGTCGCCCGCCAAACCCTCTTCGACGATCACGGTCTGCTTCGGATAGCGCCGCTCGATCAAGTGCGACGCGATCGTGTCCAGGTCGTCGTCGCTGATGTCGGAGAAGAGGGGAATCGCCCGAAGCGACTCCGTGGCCTCTCGTCGTTGGACGCCGTCTGCCATCGATTTCCTCCGCGTCCCCTCGGGCAAGCCTCTCGGGGGGTTGCGCGGGGCGAGCGCGGGCTACGTCAGCTCGCTTCGCCCCTGGGCCGTGAGCTCGGCCACGAATCGACGAACGTCCGGACTGTGGTCGAGCTTTGTGATCAAAGTCACATCTCCTGTATCGACCACTGCAAGATTCTCTACACCCAAAAGTGCGATGAGGCGTTTTTCTCCCAGGATGAGATTTCCATTCGAACGCTGAGCCAAGACTTCCCCGCTGAGAACGACATTGCCCTTCCCTCGGGGGATTAACTCTTCCGCCAGCCGTTCCCAAGTGCCCACGTCGCTCCACGCGAAGGCGACGGGCAGCGTCCACACGTTCCGGCTGCGCTCCAGCACGGCGACGTCGACGGGCAACGAGGGCGCGCGGCGGTACACCCCGTCGATGGTGGCCCTCTGGCGGGTGCGCGGCCGCCGCCGCAGCGGCGCCAGGGCGCGGTGGAGATCGGGAGCGCAGACGGCGATCTCCTGCAGCAGCACGTCCGCGCGCCAGACAAAGATACCGGCGTTCCAGCGGTGGCGGCCCCCTTTCAGGAACGCCCGCGCCCGACGCGCGTCGGGCTTCTCCACGAAGCGGCGGACGCGATACAGGCCGGGGTGCCGGGGGCCGATGGCCGCCGCCTGTTGGATGTAGCCGTAGCCCGTGTCCGGCCGGGTCGGCGCCACCCCCAGCGTCACCAGCACCGGCTCGGCCCGCGCGGCGCGGGCGGCTTTGCGAATCGCCGCGGCGAAGGCGCGGCGGTCCGGCACGTGGTGGTCGGCGGGCAGCACCGCCATCACCGCCTCGGGTTCCTCCGCCCGGATTCGCGACGCCGCCCAGGCGATCGCCAGCGCCGTATTGCGGCGGCGGGGCTCCACCAGCACGCGGGCCGCCGGCAGCCCCGACTCGCGCCGCACGCGCGCAGCGTGCTCGTGCCCGCACACGATCCAGACCCGGTCCGGCCCGGCGAAGGCGCGCGCGCGCCGAAGCGTCGCGTCCAGCAGGCTTTCCCCACCCAGCACGCGCAGGAAGGGCTTGGGCTTGGCGCGGCGCGAAGCGGGCCAGAAGCGCTCTCCCGCCCCACCGGCGAGAACGACGGCGTGAATGGCTCCGCGCTTCGCGCTCATCGGCCGACGGAGACGTAGCGGAACCCGGCGCGCTCGAGCGGACTCGGGTCGTAGATGTTGCGCAGATCCAGCATCAGCGGCTGGCGCAGGCTCTCCTTCAGCCGCTCCAGGTCCAGCATCCGGAATTGGTTCCACTCGGTCACGATCACGACGGCATCGGCTCCCTCGCAGGCCGCGTAGGCGTCTTCGCAGAGCTCCACGTCCGGCAGCGCCTTGCGCGCGGCCGACATGGCCACGGGGTCGAAGGCGCGGACCGACACACCCTGCTCGCGCAGGCCGCGAATGATGTCGATGGCGGGGGCGTCGCGAATGTCGTCGGTCTCGGGCTTGAACGACAGCCCCAACACCGCGACGCGCCGCTCCGCCAGGGGCGCGCCCAGCGCCTCCGCGATCTTGTCGACCATGCGCTGCCGCTGGGCGGCGTTCACGCGGATGACCGCTTCGACGATCTCCGGCTGTGATCCCACCTCCCGCGCGAAGTGCGCGGCGGACAGCGTGTCTTTCGGGAAGCAGGAGCCCCCGTAGCCGGGACCCGCGTGCAGGAACTTGGGGCCGATGCGGCGATCGAGGCCCATGGCCCGGGCCACGCCTTGGACGTCGCCCCCGATCTCCTCGCACAGGTTGGCCATCTCGTTGATGAACGAGATCTTGGTGGCCAGGAACGCGTTGGCGGCATACTTGGCCAGCTCGGCGGTGGCGATGTTCGTGACGACGAAGGGCGTCTCGTTCAAGTAGAGGGGCCGATACAGGTCCTTCATGATGGCGCGCGCGTGCTCGTCGCCCTCGTCCGCGCCGATCACGACGCGGTCCGGTCGCATGAAGTCGCCGATCGCCGCCCCCTCGCGCAGGAACTCGGGATTCGACGCCACCGAGAAGTGGATGTCCTCGCCGCGGGTGGCCAGCTCCTCGCCGATCCACTGCCGCACCCGGAGCGCGGTTCCCACCGGCACCGTGCTCTTGGTGACGACCACCTTGTAGCCGTCGAGGTTGCGACCGATGTCGCGCGCGACCGCCTCGACGTAGGAGAGATCGGTGCTCCCATCCTCGGCCGGCGGGGTTCCCACGGCGATGAAAATCACCAGGGCGGACCGGATCGCCTCGGCAGAGTCGGTGGTGAAGGCGAGGCGCCCCGCGCGGGTGTTCCGAACCACCAGCTCTTCGAGGCCCGGTTCGTAGATCGGGCTCTCGCCGCGCGAGAGCATCTCGATCTTGGTGCGGTCCTGGTCGACGCAGGTGACCTGCACTCCGAATTCGGAGAAACAGGCTCCCGTAACGAGACCGACGTAGCCGGTTCCGATCACGCTGACGTTCACGCAGTTGCCTCCTGAGACGGGCGGGACCTCGCCCCGCTCTCCTGGAGAGCCGCCCAGGTCCGGCGCAGCCCCTCCCGCAGTGAAATGAGGGCGCGGTAGCCGAGCCCCTCTCGCAGACGCGTCACCGCCGCCACGCTGGCCCGAATCTCTCCCGGCCGGGGTTCGCCGTGGACGACGGGCAGCGGCCTCCCGGTCACCTCCCGAATCGAACGCACCAGCTCGTCGATGCTCACGCCGCGACCACAGCCGACGTTGGCGACCAGGTCGGCCTCGCCGGCTCGGCTGCCCGCGCGCACCGTCGCTGCGGCCGCGTCGGCCACGTAAACGAAATCCCGCAGCTGCCCGCCGTCCCCGAACACGCGGGCGGTCCGCCACTGGCGCGCCGTCTCCAGAAAGCGGGCGACCACCCCGGCCCCGCTGCCCGTCGCCCGCTGGCGCGGCCCGAAGACGTTGAAGTAGCGCAGCGCCACGGTCTGGATGCCGACTCCACCCGAACGGCACGCCTGCTCACCGGCGAGCTTCTGACGCGCGTACAGCGACCCGGGTTGCAGCGCCCGGCTCTCCGATTGCGGCGCGCCGTCGCCCTCGCCGTAGACGGCCGCGGAGCCGGCGAAGACGAGCCGCGGAACCCCCTGCCGCCGCGCCGCCGCCAGCACGTTCTGGGTGCCCTCGACGTTGACGGCGTGGGCGCGCTCGGGCGCCGCATCGCAGTGGCTGACCGACGACATGGCGGCCAGGTGGAAGACGACGTCTACCCCCTGGCAGGCCTCCTGGACGGCCCCCTCGTCGCAGACGTCGGCCTGCACCAGGCGGAGCGCCCGCCGCGACGTCCGCAGGTTGGACTCGCGCCCGGTCGAGAGATCGTCGAGCACCACGACGCGACTGCCAGACGCCACCAGGAGATCCACCACGTGGCTTCCGATGAAACCCGCGCCGCCTGTCACCAGGGCCTGCCGCGGCGCGTCGGCCGCGGTCATCGCGTCCCCGGATCGCCGCGGCGGCGGCCGCTGGCGGCTTCTTGCGCCGCCAGATCGGCCTCGACCATGATGCCCACCAGCCCGTCGAAGGAAGTGCTGGCGCGCCACCCGAGCTCCTTGTGGGCCTTCTCCGGGTTCGCCAACAGCGTATCCACCTCGGCGGGTCGCATCAGCTCGGGGTCGGTCACGAGGAAGTCCGCCGGGTCGAGCCCGACGTGCGAAAAAGCCAGCTCGACGAACTCGCGCACGGAGTGCTGAACGCCGGTGCCCACCACGAAGTCCGTCGGCGTGTCCTGCCGGAGCATGCGCCACATGGCATCGACGTACTCGGGCGCGAATCCCCAGTCGCGCTTGGAATCCAAGCTGCCCAGCCGCAGCTCGTCGACGAGCCCCAGCTTGATCCGCGCCACCGTCTCGCTGATCTTGCGCGTGACGAACTCGCGTCCGCGGCGGGGCGACTCGTGGTTGAAGAGGATCCCGGAGACCGCGTAGAGGCCGTAGCTCTCGCGATAGTTGACGGTGATCCAGTGGCCGTAGAGCTTGGCGACGGCGTACGGGCTCCGCGGGTAGAAGGGAGTCTGCTCGTCCTGCGGCGTCTGCTGCACCTTGCCGAACATCTCGGAGCTCGAGGCCTGGTAGAAGCGGATCTCCGGGTTCACGAGGCGAACGGCGTCGAGCAGCCGCGTCACGCCGAGGGCGGTGAACTCGCCCGTCAGCGACGGCTGTACCCATGACGTCGGCACGAACGACTGCGCCGCCAGGTTGTAGAGCTCGCAGGGCTCGGCCGCCCGCAGCACGCCCACCAGGCTGCTCGGATCGAGCAGGTCC
This sequence comes from Pseudomonadota bacterium, assembly GCA_022361175.1. Taxonomy (GTDB): domain Bacteria; phylum Myxococcota_A; class UBA9160; order UBA9160; family UBA4427; genus JAKSBN01. The sequence goes on from JAKSBN010000416.1 coordinate 10,933, forward strand.
GCCTGGTGGAGCGTCACCCGGTCCGTCAGATGCTCGATCCGCTCGAAGGTCTCGGTGCTCGAGCGGCGCACCATCCCGTGGACTTCGTAGCCCTTCTCCAGCAGCAGCTCCGCCAGGTAGGAGCCGTCCTGGCCGGTGATCCCCGTGATGAGCGCGCGCGGTGAAGTCACGAATTCTCCCGTTCGCGGCTGTCCCCCGCCCCGCTCGAGTGCACGGACTCGATGCTGAGAGAGAAGACGCCCAGGTTGCGCAGGAGCCGAACGGTGAGCAGCACGACCGCCAGCAGGAAGACGATCGCAGCGTAGCCCCGGAGGCGCGTGAAGGACACGGCGATGGTGCAGAAGCAGGCCGTGAGGAAGTAGAGGGACAGCACCGCGGAGCGATGGGACCCCTCCGACTCGAGCAGGCGGTGGTGCATGTGCATGCGGTCCGGGTCGAAGATCGGGCGGCGCTGGCGGAGGCGGCGGAAAATGGAGAGGGCGGTGTCCAGGAGCGGCACGGCCAGCGCCAAGAGCGGCACCACGAAGGTGAGGAGCGACGCGGTGCGATAGCACTCTAGGGCCAAGAGCGACAGCGTGAAGCCGAGGAAGAGCGACCCGGTGTCGCCCAGGAAGATCTTGGCCGGCGCGAAGTTGAAGGGCAGGAAGCCCAGCAGGGCGCCGACGAGGGAGGCGCCCAAGGCCACGCCCAACGGGCTTCCCGTCTGGAGGCCGATGAC
>JAKSBN010000315.1 GCA_022361175.1 Pseudomonadota bacterium
CCTCCCCGGGCCAGGGCGGCGGCGGCGCGCGCGGGGCGTTCCGCCCGCGGCACCCCGCGCAGGCCGAGGGCGTAGCGCACGTTCGCGGCCACGCTGCGGCGCAACAGCACCGAGCGCTCGAACACCATGGCCTGGCGCCGCGTCGCCTCGGCGCCGGACAGTGCCCCGCAGCGAATGCGGCCGGCGCTCGGCACCAAGAGGCCGTGCGCCAGGCGCAGCAGCAGGCTCTTGCCCGCGCCGTTGGGCCCCATCACGACGGTCAGCGGTCCGGCCTCGAACGCCAGATCGAGGGGGCCCAGCAGGCGCCGGCCTCCGGCGTCGAAGGCCACGCCCTCGAAGGCAATCGGCAGCGTGTCGGCGCTCACGCCGCCGCCTCGCGGGCGGCGTGGCCCACCCAGTGGGCCAGTGCGTTCAGCGCCAGCGACAGGGAGAGCAGCACGATCCCCAGCCCCAGCGCCAGCGCCAGCTCGCCCTTGCTCGTCTCGAGAGCGATGGCGGTGGTCATCACGCGGGTCACGTGGGCGATGTTCCCGCCCACGATGATCACGGCCCCCACCTCGGCGATGGCGCGTCCCAAACCCGCCAGGAGCGTGGTGACGAGACTGAAGCGCGCGTCGTAGAGCAGCGTCGGCACCGCGCGCAGCGGGCTCGCCCCCAGCGACCGCAGCTGATCGCGATACTCGTCCCACAGGTCCTCGATCACCTGGCGCGAGAGCGCCGCGACGATGGGCAGGATCAGGATCGTCTGGGCGATCACCATGGCCGTCGGCGTGAAGAGCAGACCCAGCGCGCCCAGCGGCCCCGACCGGGACAGCAGGATGTAGACCGCCAGGCCCACCACCACCGGCGGCAGCCCCATGAGGGCGTTCAAGGCCACGATGGCCGCCCGCCGCCCGGGAAAGCGCGCGACGGCCAGGAAGGCGCCCAGCGGCAAGCCCAGGAGCGCGGCCGGCACCAGGGCCCCGAAGCTGACCCGCAGCGACAACAGCACGATCTCCACCAGCTCGGCATCCGCCCGCGCCAGCAGGCGAAAGGCGGTCTCGAAGGCGTCCATGAGCTCGGGCATCGGGGGGAGGACTGTGCACCGGGGCCGGCGGCCGCGCAACGCCCCGCTTGACGCGCCGGCCCGCGTGGCGTAGCCATAGGGTCATGCGCTCGAACGCCCACCACTTGCCCTGCCCCGCTGCGGCCCCGGCCGCCGGCGGCGCCTGGTATTTCGGGTTTGGGTTTACGCCCCACGCAGGGTGGAGGAAGCGTCCGAGCGCCTGACCGTCGACCGACCCGTTTTCTTCCGAAGCCCTGAGAGCTCTCTCTCAGGGCTTTCGTCGTTTCTGGGGTCGTTCGCGGCCCCGCAGCCTGCAAAGGAGTTTCGAGTCATGTTGCCCGCCGAGTCCCGAGTCGCCGATCCCGATCCGGGCGCCCAGGCCCTGTTGCCCCCGCCGCGAGCGCTGCGAGCGGACTTTCCCCTGTGCCCGCGCTCGCAGCAGCGCATCCGCGAGACCCGGCGCGCCTTCCAGGCGGTGCTGGAGGGCCGCGACCCCCGGCTGGCGGTGATCGTGGGCCCCTGCTCGCTGCACCACCGCGAATCGGCCCTGGAGTACGCCGGACGCCTGGCGGAGGTCGCCGGACGCAGCGAGGACGCGCTCCTCGTCTTGATGCGCGCCTACGTGGAGAAGCCCCGCACGGGCGTCGGCTGGAAGGGCCTCCTCAACGACCCCGATCTGGACGGCTCTTGCGACGTGGCGCGGGGGCTCCGCGAGAGCCGGTCGCTGCTGCGCGACCTGAACGCCGCCGGCGTCGCCTGCGCCGCGGAGATCGTGTCGCCGTGGACGGCGCCCTACCTGGAGGACTGCTTGGCCTGGGGCGCAGTCGGCGCCCGCACCGTCGAGAGCCAGACGCACCGCGAGCTGGCCAGCGGACTGGGCCTGCCCGTCGGCATGAAGAACCGCTGCGACGGCGACGTGCTGGTGGCCGTGCAGGCCGCGACCGCCGCGCGCGTCCCACACGTACACGCCCAACTCGATGCGGACGGTCAGCTGGCGGTCGCACCGACGCCGGGAAATCCGGGCGCGCACGTGGTGCTGCGCGGAGGCTCCAGCGGCCCCAACCACCACCGCGCGGCGGTGGCCGAGGCGCTCCAGCAGGCTCGGGTGCTCGAACTCGCCCGCCCAATCGTCGTCGACTGCTCCCACGGCAACTCGGGCAAGCTCCACACGCGCCAAGCCGGCGTGTTGGGGACGGTGCTGGAACTGGTGGCCAGCGGCGCCCCCGGCGTCGCGGGCGTCGCCCTGGAGAGTCACCTGCGACCCGGTCGTCAGGTGGCCCAACCCGGGCGCCAACCCGCGCGCGACCGCTCCGTCACGGATGCGTGCATCGGCTGGGGCGAGACAGAGAGCCTGTTGGAGCGCTGCGCCGAAACCGTGAGGCGGGCTAGAGAAGCAGGTTCGCCGGGCTCTCGAGCACGCTGCGGAGAGCGGTCGTGAAGCGCACGGCGGCGGCGCCGTCGATCACGCGGTGGTCGTACGAGAGCGAGAGCGGCAGCACCTGGCGCGGCCCGAACGCCTCGCCGTCCCACACCGGCCGCATCTCGATGCGCGACACGCCCAGGATGGCCACCTCGGGCGCCTTCACCAGCGGCGTGAAGGCGGTGCCGCCGATGCCGCCCAGGCTGGAGAGACTGAAGACGCCGCCCTGCAGGTCGGCGGGCTTGAGCTTGCGAGCGCGGGCGCGCTCGGACAGGTCCGTCAAATCGCGCGACAGCTGCAGGAGCCCCTTCTGGTCCACGTCCCGCACCACGGGGACGACGAGGCCGGCCTCGGTGTCGACGGCGACGCCGATGTGGATGTAGTCCTTCACGACGAGCGCCTCGCCGCTCGGCGCCAGCGACGAACGGAAGTCCGGAAACTCGCGCAGGACGACGGCGCAGGCCTTCAGCAGGACCGCCACGGGCGTCACCTTCACGCCTTCGGCTTCGGCGCGCTGGCGCAGACCGCGCCGGAACGCCTCCAGCTCCGTCACGTCGGCGTGGTCGTGCTGGGTCACCTGCGGCACCTGCGGCCAGCTGGCCGCCAGATTGCGCGCGGCCGTGCGCCGAATGCGCGTGAGCGGGCGCTCCTCCACCGGGCCGAAGGCGGCGAAATCCACCGCCGGGAGGGACGCGGCCGCGGGGCCCGCCCCGGACTGGAGCGTGCGGCGAACGTGCTCTTTCAGGTCGCCTTCCAGCACACGCCCGTGCGGCCCGCTGCCGCTGGCCTGGGCCAGGTCGACGCCCAACTCGCGGGCCATTCGACGGATGCCCGGGCTCGCGTGGGCCGCCGCCGTCGACGGAACGGCGGGCGCCGGGGGCACCGGTGGAGCGTGGGGAACCGAGGCGGCGGGCGACGCGGCCTCGACGGGGGCCGGCTCCGGTCGAGGCGGCGGCGAAGCGGGTGCCTCCTCGGCCGGCGGGGGCGCCGCCTCGACCGCGTCCACCTCCAACACCGCCAACAGCGTGCCCTCCGAGACCTTGTCTCCCACCTGCACGCGCAGCTCGACGACGGTGCCGGCGTGCGGGGACGGGATCTCCATGCTGGCCTTGTCGCTCTCGAGCGTCACCAGCGAGTCCTCGACTCCGACGCGGTCTCCCGCGCCCACCAACACCTCGACGATCTCCACCTCGTCGAAGTCGCCGATGTCCGGCACGTTGATCTCGACCCGAGTCGCCACGCTGTCTCCCGTTCGGCCCCGCCCCTAGTCGCGCAGGGGGTTGGGCTTTTCGACGTCGATGCCGTACTTGGCGATCGCCTGGGACACCACCGACGGGTCGAGCTGCCCTTCGTCGGCCAGCGCCCGCAGGGCCGCCACCGCCACGAACGTGCGATCCACTTCGAAGAAGCGGCGCAGCTTCCGGCGCGTGTCGCTGCGGCCGAAGCCGTCGGTTCCCAGCACGGCGTAGCGCCCCGGAACGTAGGGGCGGATCTGCTCGGCAACGGCGCGCATCGAGTCCGACGCCGCCACCACCGGCCCCGAGCGCTTGGCCAGGCAGCGCTCCACGTAGGAGAGCGCGCGGCTCGCCTCGGGGCGGAGGGTGTTCTCGCGCTCGCAACAGAGCCCGTCGCGGCGGAGCTCGCCGAAGCTGGTCACGCTCCAGACGTCGGCCGTCACGCCGAAGTCCTCCTGCAACAGGTCGGCCGCCGCCAGCACCTCGCGCAGGATCGCACCGCTGCCGAGGAGCTGGACGCGGCGGTCGCTCTGCGGCCCTTCGCGCAGCAGGTACATCCCGCGCAGGATCCCCTCTTCGGCGCCGTCGGGCAGCGGCGGATGGTCGTACTTCTCGTTCATGACGGTGATGTAGTAGAAGACGTTCTCCTGCTCGGCGTACATGCGCCGCAGGCCGTCCTGCATGATCACCGCCAGTTCGTAGGCGTAGGCCGGGTCGTAGGCGATGCAGGTGGGAATCGTCGACGCCAGCAGCAGGCTGTGGCCGTCCTGGTGCTGCAGTCCCTCGCCGGCCAGGGTGGTGCGGCCCGCGGTGCCGCCCAGCAGGAAGCCGCGCGCCTGCATGTCGGCGGCCGCCCAAGCCAGGTCGCCGATGCGCTGGAACCCGAACATCGAGTAGAAGATGTAGAACGGGACCATGTTGATCCCGTGGTTGCTGTAGGCGGTGCCGGCCGCCATCCAGGACGCGAAGGCCCCGGCTTCGTTGATGCCCTCCTGGAGGATCTGGCCCTCCTTGGCCTCGCGGTACCAGGTGACCTGATCCGAGTCGACCGGCTCGTAGAGCTGGCCCACCGACGAGTAGATGCCCAGGCGCCGGAACATGCCCTCCATGCCGAAGGTGCGCGATTCGTCGGGCACGATCGGCACCACCAGCTGGCCCATGTCCTTGTCGCGCACCAAGAGCTGCAGAATGCGAACCGCCGCCATGGTGGTGGAGATCTCGCGCTCGCCGGTTCCCTCCAGCAGCTGCGAGAAGGTCTCGAGCGGCGGCACCGCCAGCGGCTCGGCGTCGTTGCGGCGCGCCGGCAGGTATCCGCCCAGCGCGCGGCGCCGTTCGTGCAGGTACTGGATTTCGGGGCTGTCGGGCTCCGGCCGGTAGAACGGCGCCTCCGCCAGGTCGTCGTCCGAGATGGGGATGTTGAAGCGGTCGCGGAACTGCTTCAGCGCGTCGTAGCCCATCTTCTTCTGCTGGTGGGTGATGTTCTGGCCCTCGCCGGCCTCGCCCATGCCGTAGCCCTTGACGGTCTTGGCCAGGATCACCGTGGGTTGCCCCTCGTGCCCCGCGGCCGATGCGTAGGCCGCGTAGATCTTGTGGGGATCGTGGCCGCCGCGAGTCAGCGGCCAGATGTCCGCGTCGGTCATGTTGGCGACCATCTCGCGAAGCTCGGGCACCTTGCCGAAGAAGTGCTCGCGCGTGAAGGCGCCGCCTTTCACCTGGTAGTTCTGGTACTCACCGTCCAGAC
>JAKSBN010000138.1 GCA_022361175.1 Pseudomonadota bacterium
CGGCCTCGAAACCTGGAGTCGCGTAGAGCGAGTCCAGGTAGGCACGCACCTGACGGGTTCGCCAGAGCCGGTGCCCAAGGCGCCGCCTCCACGAACGCTCGCGATAGTGCGGGTAGCCGAGCGGTCCCTCATATCGGCGACCGCGGCGAGTGCCGAGCAGGAACACTTCGTTCAGACAGCAGATCGCGCTGTGGCTGTCCAGCAGGCTCTGGACCAGGTTCGTGCCGGTGCGCTGTACCCCGACGATCACGAACTTCTTCATGGGCGCGCGGTGTCTCCGTTCGCGGTCAGGTCGCTCGAGCCGGCCCGGAGCTTGACACGACGCCGGTAGCGCGTCCAGCGCGGCTCACGCCGCGGCCGCGCCGCCGCCCCGGATCCAGCGCGCGTAGGCGGCCGGGGGGAAGAACGCGAGACTCATGCAGAGAGCGGCGGCCAGCCCCAACAGCGACGCCACCACCTGGATGCTCGGCGGCGCCACGCCGTACCAGTGGCGCAGCGCCCAGGCCACGGCCATGGTGACGTTCATGAGGGCCGCCGACAGGCCGAAGATCGCGAACAGCCGGAAGCGGTCGGCTACGATCGGATCCGCCAGGCCGAGCCAGAGGCGGCGCTGCATCATCCAGTGGTAGCGGAGCGCCTCGGTGCCGGCCCAGACGAAGCACGTCGTGCGCGCTCCGGCCTGAATCCAGTAGGCGGGGTGCGACACCTGGTCGAACCAGCCGCCCGAGACCCACGCCAGCCACACGAAGCCCACCGCCAGCCCCGCCCACACGACGGCGGCGGCCCACAGGGTCGACCGTCGCCGGAGGCCGAAGACCCGCAGCGTGAACCACAACAGGACGCCCTCGCCCGAGTTGATCAGGGCCTCACCCAGCGTGATCGACTTGGGGGCGATCGGCGCCAGCGCTGGGATCAGCGCGGGAAACACGACCAACACGAACCCGATGCAGCCGGAGCTCAGGAATCCGTACCCGAGCATCAGCTCGGCGGCGTACCCCGTGCGCAGGCCCCGAAGGCCGAAGCGGATCCCCACCACGGCACAGGCCAGTGCAAACACTCCATAGGCCAACCCGACCCAGGGGGACACACGGACTCCCTCATCCGGCGGGCGCGCGCGCCGGATTGCGTAGTTCTAGGCAAACATTTCGACCGAACTGACGTTCGACTCAAGGCTTGCCTGCCCCGGAGGGAGGCGAATGCCCTAGGCGGGGTCCAGCTCGTGCTCCATGGCCGCGTTCACGAAGGCCGAGAAGAGCGGGTGTGGCGCGAACGGCCGGGACTTGAACTCGGGGTGGAACTGCGAGGCCACGAAGAACGGGTGGTCCGGCAGCTCGATGATCTCCACCAGCCGACCGTCCGGCGACGTGCCCGAGAAGAGGAGCCCCGCACGAGACAACCGATCGCGGTACTCGGGGTTGAACTCCCAGCGATGGCGGTGGCGCTCGGCGATCTCGGCCGTGCCGTAGGCCTCGTGGGCCTTGCTGCCCGGGGCCAACACGCACGGATACGAGCCGAGCCGCATGGTGGCGCCCATGTCCTCGACGTCGTGCTGGTCGGGCAACAGCGCGATGACGGGATGCGGGGTCTCAGGGGCGACCTCGGTGGAGTTCGCCCCCTCGAGCTTCGCCACGTGGCGCGCGAATTCGATCACGGCCATCTGCATGCCGTAGCAGATCCCCAAGTAGGGGATCCGCTGCTCGCGCGCGTAGCGCACCGCCGTGATCTTGCCCTCGGCGCCGCGCTCGCCGAAACCGTGGGGCACCAGGATGCCGTGCGAACGCGCCAGCACGGCCGGATCCGTGAGCTTCTCGGAATCCACGTACTCGATCCGCACCTTGGCCTTGGCGCCGCTGCCGGCGTGGAAGAGCGCCTCGTTCAGGCTCTTGTAGGCCTCGGTCAGGTCCACGTACTTCCCCACCATGGAGATGGTGATCTCGCGCTCGGGGTTCTGGATGGTGTGGACCAGCTTCTCCCACTGGCGCAGCTCCGGCTGCGCCGTCCACATGTTCAGCACCTGGGCCAGCTTGTCGTCGAGCCCCTCGCGGTGGAGCGAGAGCGGCACCTCGTAGATGCTGTCCACGTCCTGGGCCGTGATGACGGCGTCGTCGTCCACGTTGCAGAAGAGCGCGATCTTGCTCTTGACGGGCTTCGGCAGGAAGCGGTCGGTGCGGCACAGGATCATATCAGGCGCGATACCGACGGACTGAAGCTCCTTCACCGAGTGCTGCACCGGCTTGCTCTTGAGCTCGCCCGCCGTGGGCACGTAGGGCACCAGCGCCACGTGGACGAAGCACGTGTTCTCGCGCCCCACGTCCGCCCGGAACTGCCGGATGGCCTCCAGGAACGGCAGCGACTCGATGTCGCCCACCGTCCCTCCGATCTCCACCAGAATGACGTCGACGCCCTGGGCGGCCTGCTGGATGCGCTCCTTGATGGCGTCGGTCACGTGCGGGATCACCTGGACGGTGCCGCCCAGGTAGTCGCCGCGGCGCTCCTTCGCGATCACCTGGTCGTAGATCCGCCCCGCCGTCACGTTGTTGACGCGGCCCATGGTGGCGCCGGTGAAGCGCTCGTAGTGGCCCAAGTCCAGATCCGTCTCGGCGCCGTCCTCGGTCACGTAGACTTCGCCGTGCTGGAAGGGGTTCATGGTGCCGGGATCGACGTTCAGGTAGGGATCCAGCTTCAGGAAGGTGACCTTGAGCCCCCTCGCCTCCAGCAGCGCCCCCATCGACGCCGACGCCAGGCCCTTGCCGAGCGACGACAGGACCCCACCCGTCACGAAGATGTACTTGGTCTGTCGGCTGCGCATGGTTCCCCCCGGAATCGATCGCGCCCTCACCGGACGCAGGCCGCTTCCCCCGCCAGGGCATCGGCGATTCGAACATCGTGAATCGGCACGAACGGCGCCGGCAGCGCGTCGTGACGAAAAAAGCCCTGAGCGAGCGTTTCCTCGGGCGTCGTCGGCGCGGACTCGGCGACCGGATCCGCCTCGAAGCAGAGATTCACCTGGTGGACGCTTCGCCCCGCCACCCGGACCACCTGCCGCGACGGATCCGAATAGACGCCCACGAGCCGGCCCAGCGCCACGGTCCAGCCGGTCTCTTCCAGCACTTCGCGCGCGGCGGCCTCGACGACGGATTCGCCGGGCTCGACGTGGCCGCCGGGAAGCCCCCAACGACCGTTGTCGCTGCGCTGCATCAACAAGAGCTCACGGCGCGAAGAGTCGCGCCACACGATGGCCGAAACGGAGAGTCGGATCTCGGTCGGGTCGCTGGCGAAGTAGTCGGTCATGCCAGGGACCCGCTTGGCTGAGTGGGAATGTGGAGCGCCAGAGGTCTCCGCTGCACAGTACGCCTTGCGGTGGTTCGAGGGTTTATATCACGAGACGCACGGGCGTTCCAGCGCGCGCCCCTGCGGACGCGGCCCGGCCGTCCCTTTCAGCAAAACACAGGAGCCGGGGCGCATGCGCGCCCAGCGACCGAGAGGTTTAGGAGCTGGCCTCTAGCGCTTGGAGAACTGGAAGCGCGCGCGCGCTCCCCGCTGACCGTACTTCTTGCGCTCTTTCTTCCGCGCGTCGCGCGTCAGGTAGCCCGCCGTCTTGAGCGTGGCGCGCTGTTCGGGGTCGACGCGCTCGATGGCGCGCGCAATCCCGTGACGCAGCGCTCCGGCCTGGCCCGTCGGCCCGCCGCCCTCGATCTTGGCGACGACGTCGTAGCGCGTGGCCAGGCTCGTCTTCTCCAGCGGGCCGCGGATGTAGCGCCGCAGGGCGTCCCGCGTGAAGTAGTCGTCCACCTGCTTGCCGTTCACCAGGATGGATCCCGAACCGAGCTTCATGCGCACCCGCGCTACGGCGGTCTTGCGCTTGCCAGTGGCGACGACGACGTCTGCGGGACTAGCCAAGGGGCATCTCCTCCGGCTGCTGGGCGGCGTGCGGATGCTCGGGCCCGGCGTAGACCTTGAGTTTGCGCAGCAGCTTCCGCCCCAGGGCGTTCTTGGGCAGCATGCCGCGCACGGCCTCGCGCACCACGCGATCGGCGTGCGGTCCGGCCAGGAGTTTGTCGGCGGTCACCGACTTCACGTGGCCCGTGTAGCCGGTGTGCCGGTGGTAAGTCTTCTGCTCGGCCTTGCGCCCGGTGAGCTTCACCTTCTCGGCGTTGATCACGATGACGAAGTCGCCGGTGTCGACGTGGGGCGTGAACTCGGCCTTGTGCTTGCCGCGCAGCACGGTCGCCAAGCGGGTGGCCAGACGGCCCAGGACTTTGTCCTCGGCGTCCACCACGTACCAGCGCCGGTCCACCTCGGCGGGCTTGGCGCTCTTGGTTGCCGCGTGTGCCTGGGCTCCCATGAGCCGGTCTCCTCTAGTCGAGGCCCCGCCTCGACGATCGCTTCTGCTGGCCCCGCTCTCGGCCTCGCCGTCGCTGCGGGGTGGGCCCGCGTGGTCGGCCGCCGCGCGACCGCACACGACCCCCTGCCCGGGGGCCCGGGACGGGCGTATGGGTACCCGAGGGCCCCCTCGGCGTCAAGTGACGAAGTCTCTCAATGCCCCGGATTTTCAGGCGGAATGCGGTCGCGTCTCGGTGTCGGCAGCGGCCTCCACGGCGTAGTCCACGCGCATCAGGCACAGGCCCATCGGCGGGGCCGTGATGCCCGCCTGGCGCCGATCGCGGGCCGCCAGCAGTGCCTCCACGGAGCCCGACGTGCGCTGTCCCTGCCCCACCTCCAAGAGCGTCCCCACGATGTTGCGCACCATGTGCCGCAGGAAGCCGGAGCCCTCCACGTCGAACACGATCTCCCCTCCGGGGGCCCCCTTGCCCTGCAGCCGCGTCACGGTTCGCACGCTGGTCTTCACGGACGAGCCGGAGGCCTGGAAGCTGGCGAAGTCATGCGTCCCCACCAGGGCCTGCGCGGCCCGCTGCATGGCGTCGAAATCCAGCCGGCGCGGCACGAACAGGTGGGTGCGGGCGCGGTGCGGAGAGCGCCAGGGGCCGTTCCAGATGCGGTAGCGGTAGCGCTTGGAGAGCGCGTCCCGGCGCGCGTCGAAGTTCTCGGGCACCGCGTCGAGAGCCCGCACCACCAAGTCCAGCGGCAGCACCGCGTTGAGGGCCCGTTGCAGCTCCGCCGGCGCCAGGCTGGCCGCCAGCTTCACGTTCGCCACCTGACCCTCGGCGTGAACGCCCGAGTCGGTCCGTCCCGAGCCGTTGGGCTGCACCCGCTCGCCGGTGATCCGCTCCACGGCGTCCGCCAGGCAGCCTTGCACCGTGCGGCGGTCGCCGGATTGGGACTGCCACCCCTCGAAATCCGTGCCGTCGTACTCGAGGATCAGCCGGTAGTTGGTCACGAATGCAGGCGAGGCCTCGTCTCGGCCAGCTTGACGGCGTTGGCGGCGGCCAGCCGAGTCGCGTCGGCGGCCACCCACAGCAGCAGGCCCCGGCCGTCCGGTACCGACGGGTCGGCCCGCACCCGGCCCACCAGGGCGACGTCGCGCCCCACCGTGTCCCGCACCGTCGGGCCGGGCTCGTGGGCGTCGAAGAGCTCGACGGCGGGCGCCTTGGCCAGGGCGGCCCGCGCCACCTCGACGGCCAGCGGTTGGCGCGTCTCTACCGCCAGCAGGCTGCCGTCGCCCGCGAAGGTCGGCACCTGCACCAGCGAGGCCGAAGCCGCCACGCCATCCCCCAACAGCCTGCCGAGATCGCGCTCCAGCCCCGCTTCGTCGGCGGTGGCCCCCGTGGCGTCCGGCACGGGACCGACCGTCGGGACGCAGTCGAAAGCCACCGGGGTCTCGAAGACGTCGGGCTCCGGAAGCTCGCGCTGGGACAACAGCGCCAGCGTCTCGCGCGAGAGCGACTCGATGCCGCCCCGCCCCGCTCCCGCCGCAGAGCGCAGCACCGTGCCGTGGACGCGGAGCAAGGGCGCGGCGTCGGCCAGAGCCGCCAACGCGTGGTACCAGGCCAGGGCCGGACCCGCCGGCGACGACACCACGGGCGTGCCCAGGAGCTCCGAAGCATCGCAACGCTCCGCCACCAGCAACGGCACCTCGGGCGATCCCGAAAGCGCTCCGGAGCAATCGATGCACGGGACGGAGGCCCGCAGTGCCTCCCGCACCAATTCCAGCGTCACGGCCGCCGGGGTGCACAGGAAAAGCAGGTCCAAGTGCCGCAGCGACGGCGTCTCGGTCACCACCGGCAGCGCTTCGTCGAAGAACTCGACCTCGCGGCCCGTGGAAGCGTCGCTCGCGAACGGCAACAGCTCCCTCACCGGAAACCGCCGCTCTTCCAGCACGGCCAGCACCTCGCCGCCGAGGGCACCCGTGGCCCCGCCGATCGCGACGCGCAGGCCCGCGAGCGATGTCACGGCGCGGACTCCAGCTGCTCGATCACGAGGTCGCCCATGGCCCGACAGCCCAACGTGTCGCCCTCGTGGTCGTCCAGCACCAGGTCTCCCGTGCGGTGCCCGGCCGCCAGCACGCGGGACACCGCCTCGCGAACCTCGGTCGCCGCCGGCGCCGCATCCAGCGAGTGCTCGAGCAGCATGGCGGCGCTCAGGATCGCGGCCAGCGGGTTCGCCAGATCCTGGCCGGCGATGTCGGGGGCCGAGCCGTGCACCGGCTCGTAGAGCCCGATGCCGCCCTCGCCCAGGCTCGCGGAGGGGAGCATGCCCAACGACCCCGTGATCATCGCCGCCTCGTCGGACAGGATGTCGCCGAAGAGATTCGAGGTCACCATCACGTCGAAGCGCTTGGGCTCCCGGACCAGCAGCATCGCGCAGGAGTCCACCAGCTGGTGGGACAGCTCGACGTCCGCGTAGTCGCGAGCCACTTCCTCGACCACCTGCATCCAGAGCTGGGACACCTCCAACACGTTGGCCTTGTGTACGTGGGTCACGTGGCGCCGCCGCCGCGCGGCCGACTCGAACGCCACGCGGGCGATGCGGGCGATCTCGTGCTCGGTGTAGACCATGGTGTTGCGGCCCTCCCGCTCGCCTTCCACCAGGGCGATTCCGCGCGGCTCGCCGAAGTAGAGCCCGCCCGTCAGCTCGCGCACCACCAGCAGATCGATGCCGTCCACCACCTCCGGCCGCAGCGACGACGCGCCCACCAGCGCCGAGAAGACCGACGCCGGCCGCAGGTTGGCGAAGAGGCCCAGGTCCTTGCGGATGCGCAAGAGCCCCTTCTCGGGACGCGTCTCCACCGGCATCTCGTCCCACTGCGGCCCGCCCACGGCCCCCAGCAGCACGGCCCGGCTCTCGCGACACAGCGCCACCACGTCGTCGGCCAGCGGGGTCCCCGTGGCCTCGATGGACGCGCCGCCGATCAGCGCCTCCTCGAAGCCCAACTTCAGGCCGTGGCGCGCCGCCACCGCCTCCAGCACCCGGCGGGCCTCCCGCGTCACTTCCGGCCCGATCCCGTCGCCGGGCAGCACGATGATCCGATCCAACAGAAACTCCTCGCGTCAGACGCCCTTGGGACCGTCCACGGCCCGGCGCCGCTTGTGCCATTCGAGCTTGTTGATGGCGTGGACGTAGGCCTTGGCGCTGGCCACGATGACGTCTTCGTGCGCGCCGTTGCCGATCACGCGGCGTCCGTCTTCGGACACCGTGACGGATACCTCGCCCTGGGCGTCCATGCCGCTGGTGATGGCGTGGACCTGGTAGCGAATCAGGTCGCACTTGGTCTCGGTCAGCTCGGTCACGGCCTTGAAAATCGCGTCCACGGGACCCACTCCGGACGCCGTGGCCTTGCGCTTCTGGCCTTCGATCAGGAGCTCCACCGTCGCGCTGGGCACGGGGAACGTGCCGCTGGTGATGGCGATCTCGCCCAGCTCGAAGCGATCCTCGGTGGAGACGATGGCGTCGGCCACGATCGCCTCCAGGTCCTCGTTGAAGATCTGCTTCTTCGCGTCGGCCAGGGCCTTGAAGCGCTTGAAGGCGCGCTCGAAGTCCTCGCCTTCGACGACCAGCCCCAGCTCGTCCAGCCGGTCGCGGAACGCGTGCCGGCCCGAGTGCTTGCCCAGCACCAGCTCGCTGCTGGACTTGCCCACGGATTCGGGCGTCATGATCTCGTAGGTGATGGGCGCCTTCAGCACGCCGGCCTGATGGATGCCGGCCTCGTGCGCAAAGGCGTTGGCGCCCACGATCGCCTTGTTGGGCTGCACCTGGACGCCGATGATCGAGGACAGCAGCCGGCTGGAGGGGTAGATCTCGCGGGTGACGATCTGGGTATCCAAGCCCGCGAAGACGTCCGGGCGCGTCTTGATGGCCATCACCACCTCCTCCATGGAGGTGTTGCCGGCGCGCTCGCCGATGCCGTTCACGGTGCACTCCACCTGACGCGCCCCGGCGTGGACGGCGGCCAGGCTGTTGGCCACGGCCAGGCCCAGGTCGTTGTGGCAGTGCACGGCGAACACGGCCCGGTCGCTGCCGGGAACGTTGGCCTTCAGGTAGGCGATCAACTCCGCGTACTCGTCCGGCGTCGTGTAGCCCACGGTGTCGGGCACGTTGAGCGTCGTGGCGCCCGCCTCCAGCGCCACCGAGAAGATTTGGACCAGGTAGTCGCGATCCGACCGCGTCGCGTCCTCGGCCGAGAACTCCACGTCGTCGCAGTAGCCCCGGGCCTGGGTGACGGCGCGCTCCACCTCTTCCATCACCTGTTCGCGGGTCATGCGGAGCTTGTGCTTCAGGTGGATGTCGCTGGTGGCGATGAAGGTGTGGATCCGGGGCTTGGCCGCCCGCTCGAGCGCCTGGGCGCAGCGCTCGACGTCCGCCACGCCCGTCCGCGCCAGACCGCACACGATCGTCTCCCGCAGCGCCTCCCCGACGGCGCGCACCGACTCGAAGTCGCCCTCACTGGCGGCCGGGAAGCCCGCTTCGATGACGTCCACGCCGAGCTTCTCCAGCTGGCGCCCGAGGGTCAGCTTTTCGGAGTGGTTCATGCTGCAGCCCGGCGACTGTTCGCCGTCGCGCAGGGTCGTGTCGAAGATCCGTACGGTGTCTTGGGTCATGCCGTTGTCCCCTGGGAGTCGTCGCCCGCGGCCTCGGACTCCGTCGTGAGCAGCAGCTCGTCGAGCGTCCGTCCCGTGCGCCAGCGATAGATCGCGGCGATGGGTCCGGACGCCGCGTAGAGCAGTGCAATCACGAACAAGGTGACGGCGGGCTTCAGGAGAATGATCGCGAAGCCGACCACCACGATCACGACGCTGCGGTAGGACGCGCGGAACTCCACCCCCTTGAAGCTGTGGTACGGAATCGGACTCACCATCAGGATCGACACCAGCGCCAAGCCCGCCGCCGGCAGGGCGGCCGGCAGGCCCAGGGAGAGGTCGTTCTCGTTCAGGAACGTGGCGAAGAGCACCGTCGAGAGCACGACTCCGGCCGCGGCCGGACTGGCCAGGCCTTCGAACCGGCCCGCATAGCGTCCGGGCGAGACGTTGAAGCGCGCCAGGCGCAGTGCGGCGCAGGCCGTGAACATGAAGGCCATGACCCAGCCCGTCCACCCGAGCTCGGCGAAGTGGCCGGCCTGGAAAGCGAGGAAGGCGGGGGCCACCCCGAACGAGACCGTGTCGGCGATGGAGTCGTACTCGGTGCCGAAGCGGCTGGTGGCGCCCACGCGGCGCGCCACCCGGCCGTCGAAGCCGTCGAAGACCGCGGCCACGATGATGGCCACGGCGGCTCGCTCGAAGTTGCCCTCCGAGGCCTTCACGATGGCGTAGAAGCCCGCCGCCAGGTTCCCCGTGGTGAGCAGGTGCGGCAGCAGTTGCGAGAAGCCCCGGCCCGACTGGCCGCGCCCCCGCCGACGGCGACGGCGCGGAGCGCGTTGCCCGGCCGGCGGGCGCACTCCGTCCCGCCGGCTCATTCCTGGCCTCCGCGCAGCACCGCGATCACGCTGGAGCCGCCGCGCACGCGGTCCCCGGGCACGACCCGCAGCTCGCTGTCCAACGGGAGCACCACGTCGGTGCGCGAACCGAAGCGGATCAGCCCGTAGCGGTCGCCCCGGCGCAGCCACTCGCCCACCCGCGGCTGGCACACGATGCGCCGCGCCACGAGCCCGGTGATCTGGGTGACCTTCACCGCCGCCCCGCTGGCCGTCTCGAGCCGCATGGCACAGCGCACGTTGCGGCTCTCGGCGTCCGCGTTGAAGGCCGCCAGGTACTCGCTGCCGCCGCGCTCGATGCCGACGACGCGACCGGAGACCGGCGCCCGGTTGATGTGCACGTTGAAGATGGAAAGGAAGATGCCCACGCGCACGGCCTTGGCGCCGTCCGCGTCCTCCACCTCGCCCACCGCCACCACCCGGCCGTCCGCCGGAGCGACGACGGTGAACTCGTCGCCGGTGAGGATGCGCTCCGGGTTGCGAAAGAAGAACCCGACGAAGACCGCCACGGCCAGGAACGCCAGCGCCAGCCCCTGCGCCCCGAAGACGCCGCACACCGCGGCCACGCCCAACGGGATGCAGCCCAGCTTGTAGGCGTCGGGCGCCAGGGCCTCGGTCAGTCGCTCGCTGAAGACCGGTCCGTTGTCTGCCGCGTCCATGTCAGTTCTTCGCGCGGTCCACCAGCTGATTCTCCTTCAGCCACGGCATGAGGCCCCGCAGCCGGGCGCCCACTTCCTCGAGCGGGTGCTCGGCCGCACGGCGTCGCAGCGCGTTGAACGAGATGCCGCCGGTCTGGTTCTCGAGAATGAACTCCTTGGCGAAGGAACCGGACTGGATCTCGCCCAGGATTTCCTTCATGCGGGCCTTGGTGTCGGCGTCCACCACGCGGGGTCCGCGGGTCAGGTCGCCGTACTCGGCCGTGTTGGAGACCGAGTAGCGCATGTTCGCCATGCCGTTCTCGTAGATCAGGTCCACGATCAGCTTCACTTCGTGGATGCACTCGAAGTAGGCCATCTCCGGCGCGTAGCCGGCCTCGACCAGCGTTTCGTAGCCGGCCTGCATGAGCGCCGTCAGGCCGCCGCACAGCACCGCCTGCTCGCCGAAGAGATCCGTCTCGCACTCCTCGCGGAAGTTCGTCTCGATGATGCCCGCGCGGCCGCCGCCGATGCCCTTGGCGTAGGCCAGGGCCACGGCCTTGGTGTCGCCGTTCGGGTCCTGGTCCACCGCGATCAGGCAGGGAACGCCGCGGCCCTGTTCGTAGTGCTGGCGAACCGTGTGGCCCGGGCCCTTGGGCGCCACCATGAAGACGCCCACGCCCTCGGGCGCGCGAATCGCGCCGAAGTGGATGTTGAATCCGTGCGGCACGGCCAGGTGGTTGCCGGACGCCAGGTTCGCGGCCACTTCGTCGCGGTAGATCTGCGCCGCGGTTTCGTCGGGCAGCGCCAGCATCACCACGTCGGCCTCGCGCGCGGCGTCGGCCACGGTCATCACCTTCAGGCCCGCACCCTCGGCCTTGGCCCAGGACGCCGACTCCTTGCGCAGCCCCACCACGACGTTCACGCCGGAGTGGTGCAGGTTCTGCGCGTGGGCGTGGCCCTGGCTGCCGTAGCCGATGACGGCCACGGTCTTGCCGTCCAGGCGACCCAGGTCGGCGTCCTTGTCGTAGTAGATGTTCAGTGCCATGGGGTTCTCCGTTCGGGGGTCAGCGCTCCAGATGTGGAGTCGCCGCCCGGGGGTTGAGGATCGCTCTGCGGCGGTTTTGCAAATCGCGCGGGCGAGGTCGGGCCAAGCGCTGCGGAGACCACCGGTGGCACCCGCAGAATCGCTCTAACTGCGCGAGACTAGAGAACGTTTCCGCCACTGGCAAGGAGCTTTCCCGGCGGGAAATCACTCGGTGGCACGGCCGGTTCGGGCGGCTTCCGCCTGTGCGCGGCGGACGTAGCGCGGCACCAGCGCGGCGGCCGGCAGCCCTTCGCCCCGAGCCAGGGCGCGGGCGCCGAGCCGGGCCACCGTCTCGGCCAGCGGAGA
>JAKSBN010000051.1 GCA_022361175.1 Pseudomonadota bacterium
AGAACCTGAAGCTCGCCCTTCGGCGGCAGCCCTACGAGATCCTGACCGCGAACTCCGGATCGGCGGCCCTCGGGCTCTTGCGCAAGCGCCCGGTCGACCTGGTCGTTTCCGACGAGCGAATGCCGGGAATGTCGGGCTCGGAGCTCTTGACCCACGTCGCGCGCGAGTTTCCCGACACGATTCGCATCATCTTGAGCGGTCAGGCCAGCCTCGAGTCTGCGATTCGAGCCATCAACGACGCCCGCATCTTTCGCTTCCTGACCAAGCCCTGCAGTCCAGAGGACCTGACCGAATGTCTCCAGGCCGCGCTGGCGGCGAAGAAGCGGCACACCGAGACACAACCGCCGGCCGAGGGCGATCGGACGCTCTCCGAGGACTTCGATCGGGCGCTGGCGTCTCTATGGATGGCCTTCCAGCCCGTCGTCCGACCCGCGCTGCACCAGGTCTTCGCCTTCGAAGCCCTCGTGAGAAGCTACGAGCCCGCACTCTCGAACCCTGCGGCCCTCTTCGACGCCGCCAAACGATTGGACCGGACCCACGTGCTCGAGGATCGGATCCGCGACCAGGTGGGCGAGGTGGCGAGGCGCCTTCCCCTTGGCACTTCTCTGCTGGTCAACCTGCACCCCGACTCGTTCAACGACCCCGAGTTCTTCTCGTCCGACAACCCGCTGCTTCCGCACGCCGAGCGAATCGTGCTCGAAGTCACCGAACGCGCCCCCCTGGAGGCCGTCGCAGGGCTTCGCCAGAAGGTCAAGGCCCTGCGGAGCTTCGGGTTTCGCTTGGCGCTCGACGATCTCGGGGCGGGCCATGCGGGGCTCTCGAGCCTTGCCCTCCTGCAGCCCGAGATCGTGAAATTCGACATGGGCCTGGTGCGAAACGTCCAGCGCTCACGAACGAAGCGAAAGCTGATCGCATCGATGGTCGACCTCGGTCGCGAGCTCGGATTTGAGACGATCGCCGAGGGTGTGGAGACGATCGAAGAGTACGCCGCGCTCCGTGAGACGGGCTGCCGCCTGTTTCAGGGCTACTTGCTGGCCATGCCCGGCAAGGCCTTCCCGGACGTTGCGTGGCCGGAGGAGAACGGAAGATGAGCTCCAAAGAACACTGCGTACTACTGGTGGACGACGAGCCCGAGGTGGTCAAGGGACTGCAGCGCGCGCTGCGGAAGGAACCCTACCGGATCCTCGGGGCCCACTCGGGGCCGGAGGCGCTCCGAGTGCTGCGGGAGTCGCCTGTGGACGTGATCGTCAGCGACGAGAACATGCCGGGGATGTCGGGATCCGAGCTGCTGGGCCTCGTCTGCCGCGAGTTCCCCGCGGTCGTCCGCATCATTCTCACGGGCCAAACCGACCAGGAAACCGCCATTCGCGCGATCAACGACGGAGGCGTCTATCGCTTCCTGAAAAAACCCATCGAACCCGGTGAGATTGCGATCACGCTCCGCAACGCGCTGCAGTCGCGCGACCTGGTCCTGGCCAGCTCCCGCCTGCTGCGTTCCGCAAGAGAGCAGTTCGCACTGCTCGAGCACCTGGAGGAGACCCACCCCGGCATCACGGACGTCCGCCGCGACGTCGCCGGTTGTATCGAGTTGGAAGACCCCGGCGACGCGGCTTCGGTCATCGACGAAATCGAGAACGAGCTGCGGCGAATCGATCCGGACGCGAGCTGACGCGCTCTACGCGGGCCGACCGGCGGAGCGGAGTTCGATCAACTCACCCACCGCATCGAGTCCGGCACGGCACGCGGCGGCGTCGTAGGCCGGCCCGTCGTGGCTGAACCCGTGGTCTGCGCCGGGATGAACCGCGATCGAGACGTCGGGGTGGGAAGCGAAGGCCTTGCGAATCGCGTCGATGGTCTCCGGCGGCGTGATTGCATCGGCATCTCCGAAGTGAAGCCGGAGCGGACAGGTGACGTCGGCGGCCCGCTTCAGGTGTTGCTCCATGCGGCTGCCGTGCCAGGTGACGACGCCGTCGAGTCTGCCCTCGGAAGCGAACCGCAGCACGAAGGGCCCGCCGAAGCAGATCCCCAGCCCCAACACCACGCCGTTGCCCTCGGCGTGGGCCCAGTCGAGGACGGCGCCCAGGTCGGCGATGCAGCGGCCCGGCTCGAATCCCTCCAGGCGCGCGAACGCCGGCTGGCGATCGGCGTAGGGGATCACCCCGCCACCCTGGCGCCAGAACGGATCGGGAACGGCGATCGACGCCCGGTCCGCAAACTCCGAGAGCCGCTCCAGCAAGTCGGGTGCGGCCCCGAAGATCGACGGCACCACGAACAGTACGGGCGCTCCGCTGGCGTCTTCGGGACCGCGGATCTCGGTCGGAACCGCTCCCCCGTCGACGGGGATCGCTCGGTGTTGCACCCGCATGCGAACAGACTAGCGCGAATGACGCCGCGGAGTGGCCCTCAGTCAGCCGTCCGACGTCCTCAGACGTAGGCGGGATCGAGAGGGATCCCCGTGGCCTCGATCCAGGCAGCGAGCTCCTTCCCGACCTCCTCGTCGTAGGAATCGACGAGCAACGAGATGCGGCCGTCGCGAATGCGGGCCGTGGAGCGACCGCGCAGCACGAACTCGGGCAGCGACTCCTTGCGATAGGTCACCGCCCAGCCGACCGAGAGCTCATCGTCGTCGACGGAGGGACCGTCCGTCGCGGCCATCTCGCGCCCGGGGAACTTGCGGTCGAAGCCGTCCAGCGACTTCTTCAGCCCGGCCAAGATCCGGTCGCGTCCGTGGATCTCGCAGCCGAAAACGTCGGACTCGACGCGGTAGACGGCGTCCTCGGCGAAGAAGGGAGTCAGGCGACTCCAGTCGTCGTCCACCAGGGTCTTCTCGAACTCCGCGGCGTAGGCCAGAAAGCGCTTCAGGACGTCCATGCAACGATGATAGCGCCGGCCCTCCATCGGTCCCGCCGCTAGCGGGCGGCGCGACCCGCCATCTCGCTGGAGCCCTCCGCGGATTCGAACCGCACCGCGACCGGCTCGGACGACGGCCGGGCCGTCGCACGGGCCAGCGCAATCCGTTTGCACGCGAGCTCCGGGACCACCCACCGCACCAGCGCGGCCTTCCAGCGGTCCGACGGCGCGAACAGCCAGCGGTACGGGAGGTCCGGCACGTAGGTGCCCGTCATCCGACGCGCCCATTCCGGCATCAGCCCCATCGAGGCGCGGATCGAGAACCAGCGGTCGAGCAGCTCACGGCGGCCCACGGGCTCAGGCGCGTCGACCCGCCCAGCGACGAACCCCAGAAACTGGGCGAACTGGTCGTTCATCGCGAGCTGGGGTCGCATCCGCTCGACGTACTCCTCCAGCTCGCACACCGTCTCCGGAACCCAGTCGGCGCCCCCGAGCCGTCCGATCACGGCCTGCTCCTGCAGGTAGCGGTTCTTCTCGTCGACGCTGAGCGGCCTCCGCATGCGCTCGTAGCCCGTCATCACCGCCCAGGGGATGCAGGTGTGCACCCACGCGATCAGCTCCGGATCCAGCGCGCGGTAGGCGATGCCGTCCGCGCGGGTGCCGCCCACCCGACCGTGCATCGCCTTCACCCTCTCGATCACCCCCAGCGCCGCCGGCGTGCTGCCGAACGTCGTGCGCAACACGTAGCCGAGCGTGTTGCGGGCGCGCCGCAGGGGATCAGTGCGATACGAGGACTGCGTGAAGACGCCGTGCATCACCGAGGGGTGCAGCACCTCCATCAAGATGGCCGCCGTCCCGGACAGCACGAGGCTCGCCAGGTCGCCGTGGATCTCCCACGACATGCTCCCCGGCCCGCCCGTCAGACCGGGATCGCCGGGTTCACCCTCGTAGATGGCGGCTTCGTCGTGCCGGCCCACCGCGGCCTCGATGTCGCGCGCAAAGCGCTGTCGCAGCCGTTCCAGAGGGCCGAATCCGCGCTTCCCATCCGTGGTCGACGCCATCGCAAAACCTCCTCACCGCCCCTCCGAGACGCGCTAGGATAACCTAAGCAATTGCTTGGAAATACTTGGATTCGCACCTGGCTCGATCTGGATCGACTTGGATCGGGACTGGGATCGGATTGGGGGGCTCCGAGAGCCCCGTCCGGGAGGACCCCGATGGCGCTTCAAGCCCGCCGCGACCTCGACTTCTCGCCCCGGAAGCTGCCCGCCCAGCAGCGCTCGCGCGTCACGTTCGACGCCATCGTGGAGGCGTGTACGTGCCTCCTGCCGGAGCGCGGGTACGCCGGCACCACCACGAACCACATCGCCGAGCGCGCCGGGGTCAATATCGCGTCGCTGTACGAGTACTTCCCCGGCAAGGACGCCATCGTCGCGCAGGTGGCCGAGCGCCTCGTCGATCGGGTGCTGGCGCGCCTCACCCGGGCCGCCATCGAGGTGAGTGGCGGCACGCCCCAGGACGCCATGCGGCACTGGATCGAGTGGATCTACGACACCGTGGCGAGCGAGCGCGAGCTGGTGTCGGTGTTCCTCTACCAGGTGCCTTATACGAACCGCCTCGAGCCGATCCAGGCCATCAACGGACGCATGCTTGGATTCTCGCGCGCCCTGCAACAGGGCGCTGGCGGCTTCGTCCGCGATGACTTCGGCCCCGCCTCGCTGCACCTGGTCGTGAACCTGGTGACTTCCACGATCCTGCAACTCGTCTTCAACCCGCCGGAGGACATCCCCGCCGAGGATCTCTTGGAGGAGTTGACCGAGCGGGTGGACCAGTGGATCCGCGCTCCGAACGCGTGACTCCAGAACCGGCTCGGAAGCGAAGACTCACTCACCCCTCGGCGGGATCCGGCTCGGCGTGGGGCGCGATCTCTTCGGGCGCGATCGGGCCGCGTCCGTGCAGCGCGCGCCGCAGGTGGTGGACGATGCGCCACGCGTGATACGCCGAGCGCCGCAGCCAGCGGTAGGCGTCGAGTCGCTCGAGCGCCGCGGGGGTCGTGAGCTCGCCGCGAGCCGACCGCTCGAAAACGGCCGACCGAAACGCCGGCCGATCCCGCTCGGAATCCTCCCACAGCGCCCTCAGCTCGTCCTCGCCCGCGCCGTCGACGTCCTTCGCCACGTCGACCCCGCCCAGCGCACGCTCGAATCGCCGCGCCTGTGCCACGAGCCCTGACTCCGCCGCGGCGCTCTCCGCGTCCCAGCGTCGGGCCCGGTCGACGAGTCGGTCCAGGTGATCGACGGCGTGCAGCACGGAGACCTGACGTTGGTACACGTCGCGCACGTCGGAAGAGACGGGGGTCCGCTCCACATAGTGCCGCGTCTCGGCCAAGGCCAGCGCGCACAGCTCCAGTCGCTCGCGCTGGGACTCGGCGGTCTCCCCGCGCAGCTCGGCGGCCAGCGTCCGGAAGACCTTGCCGGCCAGATCCGCCAACGTGGCCGCCGCCGCCGCCACCGCCAGGGCGGGCTCCGCCAGGAGGGCGGTGTCGAGCCGACGCGCGAACGGCGACGGCTTGTCGCGCACCAGCCACTGCATCAGACGGGAGAAGCGGCCGGCGACGGGCAGCACCAACAGGGCACCCAGGGTGTTGAACCCGGTGTGGAACCCCACGAGCACCAGGGCGGGATCGGAAGCCGAGGCGCCGGGCAGGACCGCCTCGATCAGCGCGAGGTAGGGAGTCACCAGAGCGAACGCCATCATCGCCGTCAGCAAGTTGTAGATCACGTGGGCGAAGCCCGTACGGCGCGCGGCCAGCGAGCCGCCCGCCGCCGCCAGGGCGGCCGTGAACGTCGTTCCGACGTCCATGCCGATCACCAGCGCCGCCGCCTGAGGGAGATCGATGGTGCCGGCGGCGACGGCGGCCAGCGCCGTCGCCACTCCCGCACTGGAAGACTGCGTGACGACCGTGATGCCGATGCCGATCCCGACCAGCAGCGCGCGTCCCAACAGCGTGTCGGAGGGAAAGTGGTCGGGAGTGACGACGCCCTCGAACCCGGCCATCCCCTGCTGCAACACGCCGATTCCCACGAAGATCAAGCCGAAGCCGGCAATGGCGAGACCGGCCGGGGCGACCCGGCCGCGGCCGAGAAGACGCAGCGCCATTCCCAGCGGCACCAACGGCAGCGCCAGACTGCCGATCTTGAGCTTGAAGCCGACGAGCGCCACCAGCCAACCCGTGACCGTGGTGCCGATGTTCGCCCCGAAGACGATGCCCAGTGCCTGCGAAAAGCTCAGCAGTCCGGCCCCGGCGAAGCCCACGGCGGCCAACGTGGTGGCGCTCGACGACTGCACCAGCGCCGTGGCCCCCGCACCGGTCAGCGCGCCGGTGAACGGACTGCGGGTGAAGCGCCGCAGACCCCGCGTGAGCGCGGAGCCAGCGAGCTCGCGCAGGGCGTCCGTCATGACGACCATGCCCAGCAGGAAGAGACCCAGTCCGCCCAGAACCTGCCACACGGCATCCATACCGCGACGCTATCGCCCTCTGGTGTTCCTTCCCAGGCCCAGGCATGCTCTCGGGAGACGGTGCGCGCCGCGGGGAGGATCGAGCATGGATTTTCTCGAAACGCCCGAGCAACGGTTCGAGGGCCTGAAGGACTACCCGTTCGAACCGCGGTTCCAGCGGGTCGACGCGGCGGGGCTCCGGATGCACTATGTGGACGAGGGGCCGCGCGGTGCGGCACCGGTGCTGATGCTGCACGGCGAGCCCTCCTGGTCCTACCTGTACCGCTTCATGATCCCCCCGTGCGCCGCCGCCGGACACCGCGTGGTGGCCCCTGACTTGATCGGCTTCGGCCGCTCTTCGAAACCGAGGCGCATCGCCGACTACAGCTACCAGCACCACTGCAACTGGCTCCAAGCCCTGATCGAAGCCCTCGACCTGCAGGAGATCACGCTTTTCTGTCAGGACTGGGGCTCGCTGCTGGGCCTGCGACTGGCGGCCGAGCTCGAGGACCGGTTCGCGCGCGTCGTCGTGGGCAACGGCTTCCTGCCCGACGGGGCCCGCCCCGGCTTCTCGCTGGAGAGCGTCGGCACCGCCGCGGCCTTTCTCACCTGGCGCACTTTCGCCCGCTTCGCGCCGCAACTGCCCGTCGCGCGCATCCTGCAGTTCGGCTCCGCCCGACGCCTCGACGCCGACGAGTTGCGCGCCTACGACACGCCCTTTCCCGACGAGCGCTACAAGGCGGGCGCGAGGGCCTTCCCGCGCCTGGTGCCGATCTCGCCCCGCGACCCGGCCGTTCCCGCAAACCGGCGCGCGTGGGAGGTGCTGGAGAAGTGGGAGAAGCCCTTCCTCACCACCTTCAGCGACGGCGACCCGGTGACGCGCGGGTACGATCGCCGGCTTCGGGATCGCATTCCCGGCGCGAAGGGCATGCCCCACCGCACCTTTCCCGGCGGCCACTTCCTGCAGGAGGACTCCGGCCCCGAGCTGGCGGCGCACATGTTGGACTGGATCGCCAAGTTCCCCGCCGCACGCGCGGCCGAGTCGTCTTAGTCGCGCCGGATGGAGCCGATTCCGCACCTCGACGTGGAGGCGCTCTTCGGGCCCGAAACGGCGGCACGGCGCCAGGCCGACGCCGTGCTGCTGGCGGCGGCACACGACCCCGGCTTTCTGGTCTTGACGGGTCTCCCCGAAGCGCTGCCGCTCGGACCTGCGGCACGGGATGAGCTCTTCCGGGTCTTCGCGTTGCCGCCCCAGGAGCTGCGGCGACTCTGGCGACAGGCGTCCGCACCCGAGAACCCCAACGTCTACCGCGGCTTCTTCCCGCTCGAGGCCGGCGTCATCAAGGAGGGGTTCGACATCGGTCCCGACCGCCCGGTCCAAGCGGCGGAGCGAGACGCGTTGACCGAGGCGACCCCGCTGCCGGCCGAGGCGGTGCTGCCCGGCTGGCGCGCACACATGCGCCGCACGTTCGCGGCCCTCGAAGCCGTGGGCGCGGCGTTGATGCGCTCCCTGGCCCGCGGGCTCGGGCTCGCCGAGAGTCACTTCGACGCAGCCTTCGAGGGCGGCAACTCGACTCTTCGGCTGATCCTGTACCCGCCCTGGCCCGCGCTCGCGGAGGAGTACGACCTTCCCCTGCGCCCTCTGCCAACGACCGGTGGCCCTCCGCAGTACGCGATCGGCGGCGAACACGTCGACTCGGGCTTCGTCACCCTCTTGCAGCAGGACCACGTGGGTGGACTCCAGGCCAAGCTGGCGGGCGACTGCTGGACGGACGTGCCACCCAAGGAGGGATCGCTGGCCGTCAACTTCGGCAAGCTGCTCGAGCGCTGGACGGCAGGCCGCATCCGCGCCACGGAGCATCGCGTGCTCGGCAATGCCGTGGCTCGCCGCTCGATTCCGTTCTTCTACGAACCCCGCGTCGACGCGCGCATCGCGCCGCTCCCGCTCGAGTCCGGCCAGGCCTTCGAGCCTTTCGCCTACGGCGACCACCTCTGGCAGGCCATGACCCGCTTCGCCGAGTTCGCGCAGGCCCGCCGCTGGCGCTAGCGACGGCCGAGGAGCCTGCCCCAAGACTCCTAGGTTCCCTCGTCGCTGTGGCCGCCCGGCAGGCGGATCTCGTCGACCATGGCCTGTACGTGGGCCGGCGGCGGTGCGGTCGCGTGGCTCACCGCGAGGGTCACGGCGAAGTTGAGGAGCATCCCGACCGCGCCGATGCCCTCCGGGCTGATGCCGAAGAGCCAGTCGTCCGTGCCTGCGTCGGTGGCGAAGAAGCGGAACCAGACGATGTAGGCGGCCGTGAAGCCAATCCCGGTCAGCATGCCGGCGATGGCGCCCTCCTTGGTGGTGCGCCGCGAGAAAATGCCGAGAACCAGGATGGGGAAGAAGCTCGCCGCCGCCAGGCCGAACGCGAAAGCCACCACTTGGGCCACGAAACCGGGGGGATAGATGCCGACGATCCCAGCCACCACGACGGCCAGCGCAGCCGCCAGGCGCGCCATACGGAGTTCGTCCGCCTCGGACATGTCACGCCAGACCACCGACTTCAGGAGGTCGTGGGAGATGGAGGCCGAGATCACCAGCAAGAGCCCCGCAGCCGTCGAAAGAGCCGCCGCCAGGCCTCCGGCCGCGACCAGGGCCACGACCCAAGCCGGCAGCTCGGCGATCTCCGGGTTCGCCAACACCATGATGTCCCGGTCCACCCGCAGCTCGTTGACGTCGGCGTCGCCGCTGTACTGAATGCGCCCGTCGCCGTTCTTGTCGTCGAAGCCGATGAGTCCCGTCTTCTCCCAGTTGCGGAACCACTCGGGCGCGTTCTCGATCGGTGTTTCGTGGAGCGTCTGAATCATGTTGACGCGCGCGAACGCCGCCACCGCCGGAGCGGTGGTGTAGAGCAGCCCGATGAAGACGAGCGCCCACATGGCGCTCCACCGCGCGGCTCGCGCGGTGGGCACCGTGTAGAAGCGAATCAGCACGTGAGGCAGCCCGGCCGTTCCCACCATCAGCGCCATGGTGATGCAGAGGACGTCCAACATCCCCTTCTTGCCGGCCACCCACGCGCCCGTGTACTCGGGCAACCCCAGATCGCGGTGAATCGCGTCAAGAGCCTCCAAGAGCGCCATCCCCGCGCGCTGTCCCTCGGCCAGCTCGGCCCCGAAGCCGAGCTGTGGGATCGGGTGCCCGGTGAGCTTCCAGGAGATGGCGGCGGCGGGCACCAGGTAGGCCACGATCAGCACGCAGTACTGGGCCACCTGGGTGTAGGTGATGCCGCGCATGCCGCCCATCACCGCGTAGAAGAAGACGATCACGACCCCGATGACGACGCCGACGTTGACGTCCACCTCCAGGAAGCGCGAGAACACCACGCCCACGCCGCGCATCTGGCCGGCCACGTAGGTGAACGAGACGAAAATGGCGCAGAAAACCGCCACCACCCGCGCCGTCTGGGAGTAGTAGCGGTCGCCCACGAACTCCGGGACGGTGTAGCGGCCGTACTTGCGGAGGTAGGGGGCCAGCAGCAGCGCCAGCAGCACGTAGCCGCCGGTCCAACCCATCAGGTAGATGGTGCCCGTGTAGCCCATGAACGAGATCAGGCCCGCCATGGAGATGAAGGACGCCGCGCTCATCCAATCGGCGCCCGTGGCCATGCCGTTGGCCAGCGGTGGAACGCCGCGGCCCGCTACGTAGAACCCCGACGTCGACGCCACTCGGCTCCAGATCGCGACTCCGATGTAGAGCGCGAACGTCGCACCCACGATCGCGTAGGTCCACGCCTGGATGCTCACGCGCCCTCCTCCTCGCGCGCGGGTTCCGCAGCGGCGGAAGGCTCGGACTCGGCGTCGTGGTGTACGCCGTGGCGGCGGTCGACGCGGTCCATCCACAGGGCGTAGACCAGGATGAGGAGCACGAACACGACCATCGAGCCCTGCTGGGCGAACCAGAAGCCCAGCGGAAAGCCACCGATCTTCACCGCGTTCAGGGGTTCGACGAAGACGATGCCCAGGAGGTACGAGACCGCAAACCAGACGCCCAGCAAGAGCGCCATGGCCCGCAGATTGTCGCGCCAGTGGGCGCGCGAGAGGCCGGCTCGGTCGCCCTCCGCAGCCCCTGCGTCACCCTCGTGTGGGCGATCGTCTGCGTGTTCGTCGGTCATCGGCCCCCCCGACGCCGATTGAAACGGAGGCGCGGAGGAGCGTCAAGCAGAATGCGCGGCCGGGCGCTGCCCCCGACGTTCCCACCATTCCCAACGCCATCGCGCGTCGCCACAGCGGGCCGGGCCTCCCCGAATCCCCAACGCCGGCGCCTCTCGCAAGGCGGTCGAGAAGGCGCTCGGAAGCGTTTCGCGCGCGCGAAACGGATCTCCTACAGTTGCCGAGTCGATCGACGCGCCTCCTCTCCCCGACAGGAGCCC
>JAKSBN010000357.1 GCA_022361175.1 Pseudomonadota bacterium
ACCTGTTCTAGCATGCGGGGGGAGTTCTGCAGAGCTTCCCTAGTTCTCCCCGGAACCGAGGCTTCCAGACTCGACGTTCAGCGCGGTCCAAACCCGCTCCATGCGAGCGGACGGGGCGAGGGGAGCGGAGGCGAAATCAAGCGCAGCCCCCCACCGAGGTGGCCCGCAGCAACCCCCTCCCCTCAACTGTCAGCCCCAATCGAGACGCGTCGCCCACGGCGAGCCATTCGCCGCAGCCCCCTCGCCGCGTTCGCGGGCCGAAGCTCCCGGCCCGAGTCGGAGTCCGCCCCCTCCTAGAAGCCACCCGCCACGTCCAGGATCGCCCCCGTCGCATACGCCGCCGCCGGCGACATCAGCCACAGGATCGCCTCGGCCACCTCCTCCGGCTCGCCGCTGCGCTGCATCGGCACCAGCGGCGCCATCCGATCGGCCCGGCCGGGCTCGCCGCCCTGCGCATGGATGTCGGTGCGGATCAGGCCGGGGCGCACGGCGACCACGCGAATGCCCTCTTCCGCCACCTCCTTCGAGAGTCCGATGGTCATCGAGTCGACGGCGCCCTTGGAAGCCGCGTAGTCCACCCACTCGCCCGCCGAGCCGCGGCGCGACGCCCCGGACGACACGTTCACGATGACGCCGCCGGCGCCGCCGTGGCGCGTCGAGAGACGCCGCACCGCCTCGCGCGCGCACAGGAAGGCGCCGACCGCGTTGACCGCGAACATCCGCTCGAGCCGCTCCGCCGTCACGGCCTCGACGCGCGTCTGCCCCAGCACGACCCCAGCGTTGTTGACCAACGCCGAGAGCGGCCCGAGCTCGGTCTCCACCCGCTCGAACAGGGCCAGCACGTCGGCTTCCCGCGAGACGTCGCCCGGGACGGCGATCGCGCGCCCTCCGGCGGCTTCGATCTCCGCCACCACGCCTTCGGCGGCCGCCGCATCCCGCCGGTAGTTGACGCCCACGGCGTAGCCTCTCGCCGCCGCGAGCCGGGCCGTCGCGGCGCCGATGCC
Source organism: Pseudomonadota bacterium (assembly GCA_022361175.1). GTDB lineage: Bacteria > Myxococcota_A > UBA9160 > UBA9160 > UBA4427 > JAKSBN01. The sequence goes on from JAKSBN010000357.1 coordinate 1,005, forward strand.
GCGGCTGCCCCCCGTGATCAGAACGACCACACGAACCTCCTGGCGAACGGCCGAGCGTCGTCCGAAGCCCAACCGCGGTGAACGGGACCTGGCGCGCCACGGGGCGAACCGTGGGCGTACTCTAGCGGCCTCGGAGCCGCGGCTTCGGATCGGATCAAACTAGAGCGGGCTCGGGGCCGCCGGCACGGCGGCCGGCTCGGGCGTCTCCATGGCCAGCAGCTCGGCCCGCTCTCGGCGTGCGCCCACGTGGCCTTGCGCGGCAGCCAGCTCCAGCCACTCGAGGGCCTCTTCGCGGGTGAGCGTCTGGCTGAGGCCGCGGGTGAACATGCCGCCGAGATTGTACTGCGCAGAGGGATGGCCCTGGTCGGCCGCCATGCGCCACCAGCGCTCGGCCGCCTCGGGGTCCTGCTTCACGCCCTGGCCCGTGAGATAGAGCGTCCCCAGCATGTTCTGGGCCCCGGGGTGCCCCACGTCGGCCGCACTGCGGTACCAGTGGATCGCCTTGCGGAAGTCCTGCTTCACGCCGTAGCCCTTCAGGTAGAGCACGGCGAGTTGATAGCGGCCCTCCGGATCTTCCTGCTCGGCGGCCGCCTGGGCCCAGCGCAGCGCCTCGTCGTTCTTGGGCGGGACGCCGTCTCCGGTCACGTACTTGTAGGCCAGCCGCGCCTGCGCCGGCGCATGCCCCTGCTCGGCCGCCAGCCGGTACCAGGTGGCCGCCTCGACCGAGTTCTGCGGCACGCCGCGGCCGAGATCGTGCATGCGGCCCAGTGCGAACTGCGCGGGCGCGAACTCGTGGGCCACGGCCTTGCGCAGCCACACGATCGCGTCGCTCGGATTCTCCTCGACGCCGAGCCCCTGGTCGTGCGCCACGCCCAGGTTGTAGAGCGCTTCGGCGTGGTCCTGCACCGCGGCCTGACGCCACCAGCGAAGCGCCGTCGGGAAGTCGAGAGCGCCATCGCCATCGGCCGCGCTCACGGCGAGCCTACCGAGTTGGAACTGCGCGTCGGCGTGTCCGGCGTCGGCCGCCCGCTCGAGCCACTGGCGTCCCTCCACCAGATCGGGGTCGACCCCGTCGCCCCAGGCCAGGCGTCGCCCGAGCTCCGCCTGCGCGGCCGCACTGCCCTGCTCGGCGGCGCGCCCGTACCAGTAGAGCGCCTCGGCCAAGTCGCGGTCTTCGCCTTCACCGGCGAACGTCTCGGCCAGCTTCAACTGCGCGGCCACGTCTCCGTCCTTGGCCGCCTCCAGCGTCGCACCGTCCACGCCCGCACCCGATGCGTCGCCGCCTGGAGCGGTCTCGATCAGATTGCAGGCCGCGAGGCCAAGTCCGAGGACGAGAACCAGAGTGACTTGTCGGACGTGTCGAAGTCGGGGCGCCGATCGCATGCAGGAAGCCTCCGCAGGAGCCTCCTGCTTTTCGGCCACTTCCTGCCGGAAGCTGAATCGAGACCACGGAAGCTGAATCGAGACGCGAATCCCCAAGGGGGATCAGCTCGGGCGGCCGAACCCCGCGGCTTCGCGACAGGCGGCCAGCACGGGCGCCGCCAAGGCCCGGGCGCGCTCGGCCCCGGTTCGCAGGATGTCTTCCACGTCGTCCGGACGCGCGGCCAGATCCTGCCGACGCGCGCGCATGGGCTCGAAGTACGCCTGCAGGCGGGCCAGGAGATCCTTCTTCACGTCGCCGTAGCCCATGCCCCCGGCCCGGGCGCGCTCGAAGAACTCCGCGCGTTCGTCATCGTTGGCGAAGAGGCTCCAGAGCTGGAAGACCGGCTGGTCCGTGTCCTTCGGCGCCTCCACGGGCGTCGAGTCCGTCACGATCCCCATGACCGCCTTCTTGATCTGCTTCGCGCCGGCGAACATGGCGATCGTGTTGTCGTAGGACTTGCTCATCTTGCGGCCGTCCGTGCCCGGAACCACCGCCACCTCTTTCAGGATCTGCGGTTCGGGCAGCACCAGCGCCTCGCACTCGTAGGTGCGGTTGAAGCGCTGGGCCATATCGCGGCACATCTCCACGTGCTGCTTCTGGTCCTGGCCCACCGGCACGACGTCGGCGTTGTAGATCAGGATGTCCGCGGCCATGAGCACGGGATACGCGAACAGGCCATGATCGATGGGCAGCCCCTGGGCGATCTTGTCCTTGTAGGAGTGGGCGCGTTCGAGCAGGCCCATGGGCGTGACGCTCGTGAGGATCCAGGTG
>JAKSBN010000442.1 GCA_022361175.1 Pseudomonadota bacterium
CCGCACGGGCGCCCTCCTCCACCTGGGCCAAGACGGCTCCCACCTCGACGGTCGCCCCCTCCGCCACCAGAATCGAGGCCACGGCCCCGGCCACGGGCGAGGGAATCTCGGCGTCGACCTTGTCGGTCGTCACCTCCACCAGGGGCTGGTCGCGCTCGACGGCCTCGCCCTCCTTCACGAGCCAGCGGGACACCGTCCCCTCCACGACGCTCTCTCCGAGCGCCGGCAGCTCGACTGCGATGGGCATCCGCAATTTCCTCCGAGATGGGCGCGCTGGCGCCGAATCCCATGACTCCGATGAACTCGCCGTGCGCGACGGCTCACCGAGGGGTTCGGCCACCCGCGCAACGGGCTGAAGGGGACGTTGGGCCCTCAGGCCACCGGCTTCTCGACCACGGGCAGCTCGAGCTCGTGGACGTCCTTGTGGCGTCCCTCGGCCGGCACCTTCTCCACCTGGACGCGTGCCTGCAGCTTCATCAGGCCGTCCAGGACGGCCTCCGGCCGCGGCGGGCAGCCGGGGATGTAGATGTCGACGGGGATGATGGTATCGATCCCCTGAACGGTGGCGTAGTTGTTGTAGGGCCCACCCGAGCACGTGCACGCGCCGAACGCGATGACCCACTTGGGCTCGGCCATCTGGTCGTACACCTTCTTCAGGATCGGGGCCTGCCGGTGCGTGATGGTGCCGACGACCATCAGCAGATCCGACTGGCGCGGCGAGAAGCGCGGCAGCGCGCAACCGAAGCGGTCGATGTCGTAGCGCGGGCCGGCCACCGACATGAACTCCATGCCGCAGCACGCCGTCACGAACGGATACAGGAACATGGAGTACTTGCGGCCCCAGTTCATGACGGCATCCGCCTTGGTGGTGAGGAACGAGTCCCCGCCCTGGCGGAGGAATTCGAGAAACTGGGGGTTCTGAGTCGCGTCCAAGTGCCCCGTCGCCTCCAAACGCCGGGAGTTTAGCGACTCTGGTATTCTGCGCCGCGCAGTGGCGGAGTCACGATGACGCGTGCCGTGAACGGCGCACCCAAGCCCGGCCAGCGCACCCTCGCGTGGGGCGTACACCTGTTTACGGCCAGCGGCGCCGTGGTGGGAACGTTGGCCCTGCTCACCATCAGCGCGGGCGAGCTTCACAAGGCCGCCATCCTGATCCTGGTGGCCCTCTTCATCGACTCGGTGGACGGCACGCTGGCCCGACGCGTGGGCGTGGCCACCGTACTGCCCTCCATCGACGGCCGCCGCCTGGACGACGTGGTGGACTTCCTGAACTACGCGATCGTGCCCGCGGTCTTCTGGGTGGCGGCGGGCAGCCTGCTCCACTGGGTCTGGGCCGTGCCCCCGATCCTGGCGAGCGCCTACGGCTTCTCGCAGCAGGACGCCAAGACCGAGGACGACTTCTTCCTCGGCTTCCCCTCCTACTGGAACGTCGTGGCCCTGTACTTGTGGCTGCTCGAGATCGGCCCCGTCGCCGGCACGCTGTGGGTCTCGGCCCTGACCATCGGCGTCTTCATCCCACTCAAGTACGTGTACCCGAGCAAGCTGCGGGTGCTGCGCAAGACGACCAACGGGTTGGGAATGCTCTGGGGGCTCTGCGTCTCGCTCGCGGTGATCTGGCCCGACTGGGCGGACCGCTACTGGCTGGTGGAGCTCTCGCTCGCGTACCCGGCCTACTACCTGGCGCTGTCCTGGAAGTTGGGCGGATTCCAGCGGGCCGCCGCCGAACCCTGACGCCGTCAGTCGGTGGCGGTGAGCACGTCCACCAGATCCATGATCCGCCACGGCTTGGCCAGCACCCGGGTCACGCCCGAGGCCAGGAGCTCCTCTTCGCTGCCGGCGCCACCCGTCCCGATCACGGTCGCGAGGGGCTGCGACTTCTTGATCTGCTCGACCCACTCGACGACGCGGGGGCCGGCCAAGGCGAAGTCCAGGAGAATCGTCCGGACCCGCGGCTCCGCCCGGAGCAGCTTGAGCGCGGCCTCCAGGTCGTCGGCCGGATAGCAGATGGACCCGATCCGTTCGAACTGCGAGACCAGCAGCCGACGCACGGCGCCGTCGCGCTCGATCACCACCACCGGCCCGCCGTCGGCCACCAGCGGCTGCGAACGACTGCGGTGCTCGAGCAGGATGCGCACGGTGGGCTCGGTCCGCCGTGCCTGCTCGGCCTCGGGACACAGCACCACCAGCCAACCGCGCCCGCCGTCTCGCATCCGCGAGCGCACCAACCAACGCGCGCCGTGTCCCTGCTTCGGTTCGACGGGCACCCACTCGCCCAGTGCGGCCTCCAGGAGATCATCGAGCGCCACGTCCAGGACCGCCGCCAGGCGTTGGTCGCCTTCCGGGGCGCCCACCGACGCAAACAGCTCCTCCGCCCGCTCGCTGGCGAAGCGCACGGAGCCGTCCCGCTCCACCTCGACCACGGCGATGGGACGCGAGCGGGCAGGCGAAGCCTCGACGCCGCCGACCGCCGCGTCCACCGCCTCGTGGAGCGCGTCGAGATCGAAGGGCTTCTCCAGCAGCGACACGACGCCGCAGCGGGCCGACTCCACCCGCAGATCGCGCGACGGAAAACCGGTAATGAGAATCGTTCGGAGCTCGGGGTAGACGGCGCGGAGTGCCTCCGAAACGTGCAGGCCGTGCAGGTGGTTCTTCAGCATCCAGTCGGCGATCAGCACGTCGGGCTCGGCCGAGAGCCCGCGATCGAAGGCCTCGCGTCCGTCCGCGACCGGGATGACCCCGTGCCCACGCCGATCGAGGGACCGCGCCAATGTGGTTCGCAGGGACTCCTCGTCCTCCACGATCAGCACCGTCGCCATGCCCCTCCCTCGCTCCGCTCGCGCCGTCCGCTCGTGGGCGCGCTTCCGCTAGGCCCTGTCCTTCACTCGGTCTTCGGCACTGGATTCTGCCACGATCCCGGGCCGCCCGCGCGAAATTCCCCGCGCTGAACTCCGGAGCCCACCGGGGTATTTTTCCCTCGAAACCCATGGATCCGACGGCTGTGGCATGTTCGTTGGATGCCGCTGCACCTGCCCACCGGTGTCCTGCTCGTGAACCTCGGCACTCCGGACGCCCCCACCCCGCGCGCGGTCCGGCGCTACCTGCGCGAGTTCCTGAGCGATCCGCGGGTCATCGACATCCCGGCCCTGCCCCGCTGGCTGCTGGTGAACGGAGCCATCCTGCCCTTCCGGCCCCGCGCCAGCGCGCGGGCCTATCGCGCCGTGTGGACCGACGCCGGGTCGCCGCTCCTGGTCCACAGCCAAGCCCTGGCCGACGGGGTGGCGGCGGTCCTGGGCGCCGGGTTCCGGGTCGAGCTGGCCATGCGCTACGGCCAGCCCTCCATCCCGGGCGCGCTCGCCCGGCTCGAATCCGAGGGCATCGGCCGCCTGGTTGTGGTGCCGCTCTTCCCCCAGTACTCGTCGGCCGCCACCGGCTCGGCCGTGGCCCGGGTCTTCGAGGTGCTGGCCGGGGCCGAGGTGGTGCCGCCCGTGGCGGTCGCCGGCCCCTTCTACGACGACCCGGTCTTCATCGAGGCGGCCGCGGAAGTCGCGCGTCCGGCCCTGGCGGACTTCCGCCCGGACCACGTGCTCATGAGCTTCCACGGCCTGCCCGAGCGCCAGATCCGAAAGGCCGACCCGAGCGGTCGCCACTGCCTGGCCAGCGACACCTGCTGTGCCGAGGTCTCGGGGCGCAACGCCGGCTGCTACCGCGCGCACTGCTTCGCCACGGCGCGCGCGCTGGCGAGCGCCCTCGAGGTCCCGGACGAGCGCACCTCGGTGGCCTTCCAGTCGCGCCTGGGCCGCACGCCGTGGATCCAACCCTTCACCGACGAACGCCTGCCCGAGCTGGCCGCGGCCGGCGTCAAGCGGCTGGCGATCCTGTGCCCGGCCTTCGTCGCCGACTGCCTCGAGACGGTGGAGGAGATCGGCATCCGGGCCCGCGACCAGTGGAGCGCGCTCGGCGGGGACGCCCTGCTGCAGGTTCCCTGCCCCAACGCCCACCCCACCTGGATCCGCGCCGTGGCCGACCTGGTCCGCCGGGAGGTCTCCGCGGCGGCCTAGAGGCCACTCACAGTCCGCGCGCTGCCCGGACGCCCGAGAGCAGGGCATCGCCCACCGACACCCCGTCCAGGTAGGCGCCGGCGAGGGTCAGCCCGGGTTGGGCTGCCGCCAGGCGCCGCAACTCGGCCACCCGCCGCGGGTGGTCGCGGCCGGGTTGGGGAACGGCGCGGCGCCAGCGCACGCCGAGCAGGAACTCCGGTTCGGCGCGCAGCCCCAACACCCGGTCCAGGTCGCGGGTCGCGTGCTCGGCCAGGCCGGCGTCGTCCAGGTCCACGGCCTCCGGCCAGCGAACACCGCCCAACATTACGTGCGCCAGCTCGCGGCCGGCCGGGGCGCGGTCGTCGAAGAGCTGGCTCATGAAGAGCGTCCCCAGCATCCGCAGCCCCTCCGACTGGGGGACCAGGAAGCCGAAGCCCCGAACGGGCTCGCGCACCTCGGCCGGGTCGAGGCCCAGCGCCACGGCGGCGATGGGCGCATAAGCGATGCCGCGGAGCCACTTCGCCAGTTCGGGCTGCCCCGCCTCCAAGAGAGCCGCCGCCTCGTGGGCCGGCAACGCAACGATCACCCGCTCGGCCGTCAGCCCGTCGCGGCCGGGGCCCTCGAGACCGAGACGCCAACCGGAGTCGCACCGCTCCAACGCCGTGACGCGGGTTCGCAGCTCGGGTGGACGCGGCAGTGCGTCGGCCAGGGCGCGCGCGAAGCCCGCGGCTCCGCCGCTGCCGGACCACGTGCCGGGCAGGCCGGCCGGTGCGCTCCGCCGCCGCCAAGCCCGGAGTGCGCCGCGAACGATGGAGCCCGCGTCGCGCTCGTGCTGCACCAGGCTCGGAAACACGGCCTCGGCGCCGAGCTCCTGCTCGTCGCCCGCGTAGACGCCGGTCAAGAAGGGACCCACCAGGGCCGTCACCGCTTCCGACCCCAGCCGCCGCCCGATGAACTCGGCCACCGACTCGCCCGCCTCGGGCGCGCCGCGAATCCACGGTTCGGACAAGAGGCGCAGCTTGGCGCGGGGGGACAGGAGCGGCGTGCGGGCGAACGCCCAGGGGCCCATGGGCACGGGCACCAGCCGCCCCCCGACGAAGAGCTGACGCAGCCGACTGGCGGGGTGCGCCTTGCGAAGCGCGCCCTGGAGATCGCGTTCGGCCAGCCACGCCGCCAACGGGCCGGGGACCCGCAGCGTGTTGGGACCGTGCTCGACGCGGTAGCCGCCGCGGGAGGAAGTCTGCAGCACGCCGCCCACGCACGCGCCCGCGTCGATCACGTGGACGTCGCGACCGGCCGCGGCCAGCTCGCGGGCCGCCCCCAGGCCGGCGACGCCGGCGCCGATCACCACCGTTTCGCAGTCGGCCCCGCTCACGCCTCGGGTGCCAGGGCGCGGGCCGCGTCCGTGAAGGCCCGCACCCCCTCCACCGGCGTCTCGGGCAGGCAGCCGTGGCCCAGGTTCAGGATGTGGCCGCGCGCGGGCGCCGCCGCTGCGGCCAGCGCACGCACCCGCTCCCGGATCGCCGACGGCGGCGCGGCCAGGGCGCAGGGGTCCAGGTTGCCCTGGAGACTGACCTTGCCGCCGATCTCGCGCGCGGCCCGGGCGAGGTCCACCCGCCAGTCCAGCGACACCACGTCGGCGCCGGAATCGGCCATGATTTCATAGAGATGCGAGCCACCGTTCACGTAGAGCAGGAGCGGTACCCGGGCGCGATCCAGCGCCGCCGCGATGCGCTGGTGGGTCGGCTGGATCCATTCTCGATACTCCTCGGGCCCCAACAGTCCCGCCCAGGTGTCGAAGAGCTGGACCGCCTGGGCCCCGGCCTCGATCTGCGCGTTCAGGTAGGCGCAGGTCATCTCGGTGAGCCGCTCCAGCAGCGCGCGCAGCAGCTCGGGCTCGCGGTACATCATCCGCTTCACGCGGCCGAAGTCCTTGGAGCCCTGGCCCTCCACCAGATAGGCGGCCAGTGTGAACGGGGCGCCGGCGAATCCCAAGAGCGGCACGTCCCGATCGCGCAGCTCGCGGCGCAGCGCCTGCAGGATCTCGAAGACGAACGGCACGCTCTCGAGGGGTTCCACCGTTCGCAGGGCTTCCACCTGGGCGAGTTCCCGAATCGGCTCCGCCACGACGGGCCCGGGAGCGAACTCGAGCTTCACGCCCATGGGCGGGACCGGCACGAAGATGTCCGAGAAGAAGATGACCGCCTCGGTGCCCACCAAGTCGAGCGGCTGCAGCGACACCTCGACGGCCCGCTCCACGTCCCGGCACATGTCCAGGAAGGGGATCCCGGCGCGCACGCGGCGGTACTCGGGCAGGTAGCGACCGGCCTGCCGCATCAACCAGACGGGCGGCCGGTCCACCGGATCGCCCCGGCAGGCGCGGAGAAAGCGCTCGGTCCGGCCCAGCGCGACCGGCGGAGGCGTCACGCTTCAGTACCCGGCGAGTCGTGCCCAGCGGTCGCGGTGGAAAGCCGCGTCGCCGAAAGTCAGCTCGGAGGCCCGCGCCTGCTTCATGTACAGGCCGATGTCGTACTCGTCGGTCATGCCGACGCCGCCGAACATCTGCACGCCCTCGTTGGCCGCCAGCATGTAGGCCTCGGAGCAGCGAGCCTTCGCCAGCGAGACCAGGCGCGCCGCCTGCTCGTCGTCCGCGTCGAGCGCCCGCGCCGCCGCCATCACCGTCGAGCGCGCCAGCTCGATCTCGATGAAGACTTCCGCGGCCCGGTGCTTGAGGGCCTGGAAGCTGCCGATCTTGGCATCGAACTGCTCGCGCTCCTTCAGGTACTCGAGCGTGTCCTCGAAGGCCTGGCTCATGCCGCCGAGCATCTCGGCGCACAGGCCCGCGGTGGCGTAGTCGACCGCCCGCTCGAGCACCTCGGCGCCCTCGCCCGGGCGACCCACCACGTCGGTGGCCGCCACGCGCACGCCGTCGAAGCGAAGCGAGGCCCCGTTGCGGGAATCCAGGCGCCACTCGCGGGTGGCGGTCAGGCCGGCGGCATCGCCCGGCAGCATGAAGAGCGTGACGCCGGAGCGCTCGCCCTCTTCACCATCCGTGCGGGCCGAGACCAGCAGGCCCTTGGCCCCGAAGCCGTCCTGCACGTGGACCTTCTCGCCGTCCAGGCGATATCCGTCGCCGTCGGCGGTGGCCGAAACGCCGGTCCGAAACAGGTCGTAGCGACTGCGCGGCCCCTGGATGGCCCCGGCCAGCCACGAGTGGCCCTCGATCATGTCGGGCAGCCAGGCCTGCTGCTGGCTCTCGCTGCCCGCCAGCCGCAGCGCCTGCCCGGCCAGCAGGACCGAAGACACGAAGGGCTCCGGCGCAAGCCGGCGGCCCAACGCCTCCAGCACCACGGCCAGCTCGGCCACGCCCATGTCGGCTCCCCCGAGCTTCTCGGCGAAGGGGATCCCCACCCAGCCGAGCTCGGCCATCTCCTTCCACAGTGCGGGCGCGAACCCCGTCTCGTCCTTGGCGTCGCGCAGGCCGCGCAGGCGCGCGACGGGCGACTTCTCGGCCACGAAGTCGGCGGCCGTCTTGGCCAGGAGTTCCTGGTCTTCGGTCAATACGAGCTGCATTCTCGGTCTTCTCCTGTGCCCGTCCGGGCCTCTCAGTCGGGCAGGCCCAGGACCCGCTTCGCGATGATGTTGAGCTGAATCTCGGAGGTGCCGCCCTCGATCGAGTTGCCGCGCGAGCGCAGCCAGTCGCGGGTCAGTGCGAGCTCGTCGTCGTCGAAGCCCTCGCCCTCCCAGCCGAGCGCCTGGGGCCCCAGGAGCTGCACCATGAGTTCGTGGCGCCGCTTGTTGAGCTCGGTGGCGTAGACCTTGAAGAGCGAGCTCTCGGGGCCCGGCTGGTGCCCGGCCTTGGCCGCGTCGCGCGAGCGCTGCACCGTCAGGCCGAAGGCCCGGGTCTCCATCTCCGCCTCGGCGATCCGGTCGCGGACCACCGGGTCGCTCACGCGGCCGCCGTCCGTCTCGCCCACGTACTCGCGCGCCAGCGCTACCAGGCGGCTCCCCTTGCCGCGGTCCTTGGCGCCGCCCGCCCCGAACGTGTCGGAGATCATCGAGCGCTCGTGGCCGAGCAGGGCCTTGGCCACCGTCCAGCCGGAGCCGATCTTGCCGATCACGTTGCGGATCGGCACGCGCACGTCCTGGAAGTGCGTCTCGCAGAAGGGCGACTTGCCGCTGATCAGCAGGATGGGCGACACCGAGACTCCCGGCGTCTCCATGTCGATCAGGAGGAACGTGATGCCTTCCTGCTTCTTGCCCTCGTTGCTGTCGCGCACCAGGGCGAAGATCCAGTCGGCCTGGTCGGCGTACGAGGTCCACACCTTGGTGCCGTTGATGATGAAGTCGTCGCCGTCGCGCACGGCCTTCGTCTGGATCGCCGCCAGGTCGGAGCCGGCTGCCGGCTCCGAGTAGAGCGTGCACCAGGTGTGCTCCAGGTTGGTGATCTTCGGGATGAACTCCTGCTTCTGCTCGTCGGTGCCGTAGAGCATCAGCGACGGGCCGACCCAGGCGACGCCCATGTTGAAGCCGACGGGCGCGCCGGCGTAGGCCATCTCTTCGTTGTAGACGACCTGCTGCATGACGCTGGCGTTCTTGCCGCCGTACTCCTCCGGCCAGGCGATCGCCAGCCAGCCGCGTTCGGAGAGTTTCTTGTTGAAGTTGCGCGCGAACTCGCCGTGCGCTTCGACGCCAAGCTCGGACTCAGCGTCGAACGCGTCCTCCCAGCCGGGCTTCAGCTCCTGCTTGAGGAACTCCTGTACTTCGCTGCGAAACGCTTCTTCTTCGGGTGTAAATCGAAAGTCCATCCGGGGGCTCCTTGTGCTCTGTTTTCAGCGGCCCAGTCTGACACAAAACGCCCCGTATTTCCAGTTCACGTAAGGGTTCGAGGGGGACGAAGTGTCATTCTGAGCGATGACCAGGCTGGTGTTGTGTACCAACGCCTCTTCGCGAAGGAATCTTACATGACGAGCTCGTTGCCGCTTCATCCAACGGGATCACACTTCGCACCGCAAGATTCCTTCGC
>JAKSBN010000125.1 GCA_022361175.1 Pseudomonadota bacterium
CTCTACGCGTAGCCTCTCCCCGGTACGAGAACACGGGGGGGCGCCGTCCGTCGTCGGTGACCACGTCCACGAGCGGGTGCTCCGGCGCGAGCACCATGTACGTAGCTCCGAATACCGTGTCCGGACGCGTCGTGAAGACGCGGATGAAGTCGTCGGTCTCCTCGCCTGCCTCGTCCAGAACGGGGAAGCGCAGCTCGGCTCCCGTGCTTCGCCCGATCCAGTTGACCTGCGCCTTTCGGGTCGTCTCCGACCAGTCGATCCGGTCCAGGTTCGCCAGCAGGCGCTCGGCGTACTCGGTGATCCGCAGCATCCACTGCCGCATGGGCCGTCGCTCGACCGGGTGGCCCCCGATCTCGCTCTTGCCGTCGATGACCTCCTCGTTCGCCAACACCGTGCCCAGGGCCGGGCACCAGTTCACGGGCACTTCGGCTTCGTAGGCCAGGCCGCGTTCGTAGAGGCGCCGGAAGATCCACTGGGTCCACTTCACGTAGCCCGGATCGGTGGTGTCGATCTCCCGCGACCAGTCGTAGCTGAATCCCAGCGAGCGGATCTGGCGCCGGAAGTTGTCGATGTTGCGCTTGGTGGTGACACGCGGGTGCGTTCCCGTCTTGACGGCGTGGTTCTCCGCCGGCAGGCCGAAGGCGTCCCAGCCCATGGGATGCAGCACGTTGAAGCCGCGCATGCGCTTGTAGCGGGCCACCATGTCGGTGGCGGTGTAGCCCTTGGGATGACCCACGTGGAGGCCGTCGCCGGACGGGTAGGGGAACATGTCGAGCACGTAGTACTTGGGCCGGTCGGGGTCGATCTCGGCGCGAAACGTCTGGTTCTCCAGCCAGTACGCCTGCCACTTGGGCTCGATCTGCTTCGGGTCGTAGGCCATGGGACCGGAACTGTAGCCAAAGGCCCAGTCGCCACCCCCTCTCCTGGCTCCGAACGGCCGCTTCGGCCCGCCTGCGCGGGGTCGGCTACGGTTTGGGCGTGCCCGAGAGCGCCTCCGCGTCCGAGATCTTCGTCCTGTCCGACGGCACCGGCGAGACCGGCACCTCGGCGGTCCGCGCCGTGATGCTGCAGTTCACCAACCCCTGGCGGCTGCGGGTCTTCGGCCAGGTGCGTACCGAGGCCGAGGCGCAGCGGCTCATGACCCAGGCGGCGGAGGCACGGGCACTGGTCGTCTTCAGCCTGGTGAACAAGAACGTGGCCGACGCGGTGCTGCGTCACGCGAAGAAGCGCTCGGTTCCCACGGTCGACCTGCTGGGGCCCTTGATCTCCAACGTGGCGATCCATCTGAAGGGAGAACCCCGCCAGCAGCCCGGTCTGCTTCACGGGTTTTCGGACGACTACTTTCGGCGCGTGGAGGCCGTGGAGTTCGCCGTTCGCCACGACGACGGCGCCAACCTGCGCAGCCTGTTCGAAGCCGACCTGGTCTTGACCGGGGTCTCCCGCACTTCCAAGACGCCGCTCTCCATGTATCTGGCCCAGCGCGGGTACAAGACGGGCAACGTGCCTCTCGTGCCCGGCGTGGAGCCGCCGCGAGAGCTCCTGGAGCTGGATCCGCGAAAGGTCTTCGGGCTCGTGATCGAGCCCTCCGTGCTGTTGACGGTGCGCCAGGCGCGGGTGCGCGCTCTCGGGGCGGCCCCGCACTCGGCCTACGCCGACGCGGACGCGATCGCCCAGGAAGTGAGGCGAGCCCGTCGGCTCTTCCGGTCGCGGGGCTGGCGCAGCCTGGACGTCTCGGGGCGTGCGGTGGAGGAGAACGCGTCGCGCATTCTCGAACTCTACGAGCCGCTGCTGCCCGGGCTGTGAACCGGCCAAGCCCGTTCACAGCCCGGAATCGGCGTCAGTCGTCGTCGTCCAGCAGGCCCTTGCGTCGCTCTGCCTCGCGCTGCAGCCGAATCGCTTCCATCTGCTCGTCCGAGAGCAGCGCCGTGGCCACCTTGGGCCGCAGGATCGAGTAGAAGGCGGGCACCACCGTGATCGCGCCCAGCATGTTGATCACCATCAGGATGCACAGGAGCTGCGCCATCTCGGCCTGGAAGCGCAGGTCGGAGAAGACCCAGAGGACGATCCCGCCCACGATCGTGGTGGCCGTGAAGGAGACCGCCATGCCCGTGGTCCGCACCGCACGGCGGACCGCCTCGTCGATGTCCTCGGTGTCGACGACCTCCTGCCGGATGCGGTCGACGATGTAGATGGCGTAGTCCACGCCGATGCCCACGCCGACGGACTGGACCGGCAGGGTATTGATGTTGAGCCCGATGCCCCGCAGCGCCATGTAGGCCAACGAGAGCATCGTGGCGGTCGCGATCTGCAGCAGGATGATGCCGCCGCTGGGGATGGACTTGTACGTCACCGAGTGCAGCACGAAGATGACCAGGAAGATGAGCGCGATGTTGGCCACGTGGCTGCGCTCCACCTCGTCGTTGATGGCCGCGAGAATTCCCATGATGCCGCCGGCCATCACGAACTGGACGCCGCGCGTCCACGACTGCGTGGGCTGGTAGCTCGGGATCGGCTCGACGGACTTCAGGTCCTGGACGATCAGGTCCTTGGTGTTGAGGGCGACGGCGCGGATGCCGAGCTCTTGGTCCTCCCACCAGGCGTCGACGTCTTCGACGTCCCACTCCGCCAGGTCGTCCGGCCACGTGAAGACCTCGCCGGCTTCCTCATCCACGGAGTAGAGCTTGTCTTCGTAGTCGGCGATGGCTTCGTCGCGGAAGTCCTCGATCCACTCCGGCGGCGTCGACCCGTTGCCCGCGGTCTGGATGTCCACGTAGTCGTAGGAGCCGTCGTCCTGGCGGATCCGGACGTTCAGCGTGTGCGCGCGCGGCGGCAGCAGCGGATCCAGCATGTAGTACCACTTGTCCGTCAGCGAGTCGGCGTCGAAGAAACCCGCGTCCGGAGCGGCCTTGTCCTTGTCGAGGCGCACGATCACTTCGCCGATCGGGTTCTCGAGAATGAACTCCTCCGCCGCCAGCACCGCGCGCAGAATCGTCTCGCCCCGGTGATCGGGGTAGAAGAAGGCGATGTTGGAGTCCTTGCCGTCGTCGGTCATGAACGGGCGGAGGAAGCCCGGCGGGCCGTTCGTGCGCAGCTGGAAGAGCTGCTGCCGCACCGTGGCCTGGTCGTTGGGGATGTTGCTCCACTTCGGATCGCCGTAGTGGTTCATGCTCCAGGCGCGCTGCAGGATCGGCACGATCGATACCGAGGTGCCGAGCGTCGTGTAGACGCGCATGTGGCGCTCGAACTCCTCCATGCGGAGGATGGGCTCGGCGTCGCCGCTGGCGTCCTGCTTGTCGCCGTCCGAGTAGACCACCAGCGAGTCGATGCCACCGAAGCGGCTGGCGATCTGGGCCGTCGCCACGTTCCACTCCTGGTCCGGGAAGAGCAGTGGCGTGCCGGGCCGCGACTCACCGATCTGGGAGTGGAAGAGCGCGATGTAGGTCGACACCGAGAAGAGCACCACGGTGATCGCGCCGAC
>JAKSBN010000162.1 GCA_022361175.1 Pseudomonadota bacterium
GCACGGTTCGTGGTGAGGACTGTGTGGGAGCGCTACGCTGTACTTCGGCGAGAAGTAAAACAAAAGAACCGTCAAATAAGAAGACGAACGACGCATGCCGATGGAAAGATCACCTCGAAGACACTGTTCTGCGTCCGATGTCGGGATCGCGGCATCTCGGCGGCGATGCGGCGCGCCCTCCCGGGGCTCGGCGCCGCATCGGCGGCGGTGGGGGGAGATTAGGGCGACGACCTAGGCCCGTGCGTCGGCGCGGCCTCTCTGGCCTGAGCTCGAAATCCGTTTGTGACGTGGTCGTCCGCGACCCGGTGGAGGCGCATGGATGGATCAAGCGGCGGAAGCCCGTTGGGAGCGTGTGCGGGCGCGGTTGCGCGCCGAGTTCGGAGACGCCGCCTTCAACAGTTGGCTGAAGCCGCTATCGCTCTACCGTAGTTACGACGGCGCGGTCGAGCTGGCCGCCCCCACCCGCTTCATGCGCGACTGGGTGGCCTCGCACTACGGCGAGCGGGTGCGCAGCTTCTGGCGCGGCGAGGACCCCGAGGTGCGGGACGTGGTGATCGTGGTCTCCTCGGCCCTGCAGCCGGGCCGCGGCGACGACGACGCGGAGGATGCCGCGGCCGAGCCGGCGGCGGAGGAGCGCGACGGCCAGCCGGTCACCTCGCCCCTGGACCCGCGCTTCCGCTTCCAGAACTTCGTCGTCGGCCGCTCCAACGAGCTGGCCTACGCCGCCGCCCGGCGGGTCGCCGACAACGCCGATGTGCAGTTCAACCCGCTTTTCCTCTATGGCGGCGTCGGCCTCGGCAAGACCCATCTGATGCATGCCATCGCCTGGCACATCAGCCAGCGCCAGCCCGGCCGCCAGGTCATGTACCTCTCGGCCGAGAAGTTCATGTACCTCTTCATCCGCGCGCTGAGGGAGAAGGATTCGATCGGCTTCAAGCAGCGCCTGCGCGCGGTCGACGTGCTGATGATCGACGATGTGCAGTTCTTCTCCCGCAAGGATTCGACCCAGGAGGAGTTCTTCCACACTTTCAACGCGCTGGTGGACCTGAACCGCCAGATCGTGATCTCCGCCGACCGCTCGCCGTCGGACCTGGAGGACATCGAGGAGCGCATCCGCTCGCGGCTGGGCTGGGGCCTGGTCGCGGACATCCACCAGACCGACTACGAGCTGCGCCTGGGCATCCTGCAGGCCAAGGTGAAGCAGACCGGGGCGCGCGCCATCGGCGAGAAGGTGCTGGAGTTCCTGGCCCACCGCATCACCTCCAACGTGCGCGAGTTGGAGGGGGCGCTGAACCGGCTCCTGGCCTATGCCAACCTGGTGGGCCGGCCGATCACGCTGGAGCTGACCCAGGAGGTGCTGCAGGACCTGCTCAGGGCCAACGACCGGCGCGTGACGATCGATGAAATCCAGAAGAAGGTGGCGCAGCACTACAACATCCGGCTCGCCGACATGCACTCCGCGCGGCGCGCGCGCAACGTCGCCCGCCCGCGCCAGGTGGCGATGTTCCTGGCCAAGCAGCT
Source organism: Pseudomonadota bacterium (assembly GCA_022361175.1). Classification (GTDB taxonomy): domain Bacteria; phylum Myxococcota_A; class UBA9160; order UBA9160; family UBA4427; genus JAKSBN01. The sequence continues at coordinate 1,522 of JAKSBN010000162.1, forward strand.
CACCACCCGCTCGCTGCCCGAGATCGGCAACAAGTTCGGCGGCCGCGACCACACCACGGTGATGCACGCGGTCAAGCGCATCGAGGAGTTGCGCCAGACCGATTCGACGCTGGCCGAGGACATCGACCTCCTGCGCCGCATGCTCGAGGGGTAGCCTGCCCCTCGCTCGTCACCGCGAGGCGGCGAAGCCGACGAAGCGGTCCAGGGCCGCTGGCGCCATTCTGGATCGCGTCGCTGCGCTCGCGATGACGCCGGAAATGGTCTTCAGCTACCCGTATCGGTGCAGGGCGGCGCCGTGCTGCTTGAGCCAGCGCCGGTCGGCCAGGTGGCCCGGGTGCAGGCGCGCCACCAGGGCCCAGAAATCGGGGCCGTGGTTGGCCTCGACGAGATGCGCCACCTCGTGCGCCACCACGTAGTCCAGCACCGAGGCCGGCGCCAGCACCAGCCGCCAGGAGAAGGAGAGCCCGCCGTCGGGCGCGCAACTGCCCCAGCGGCTCTTCGGGTCGCGCACGCCGATGCGCGCGACCTCGCGGCCGATCTCCGCCGCCATGACGGTGGCCTGCGTGGAGAACGCCCGCCGGGCCTCGGCCCTGAGCCAGTCGACGAGGCGGCGCGGCAGGTGCTCGGCCCGGCCCGAGACGTGGATTTCGCCGGCCCGGCGCCAGACCCCGGCGCGCGCCTCGGGGCGGTGGCGGACGGCGTGCGGCTCGCCCCGATAGGGCACCACGGCGCCGTCGGCGAAGGCGACGCGGGGTGCCAGCTTGGCAAGCTCGGTCCTGAGCCAGGCGCGCCGGCTCTCGGCGAAGCTCAGCCCCTCCGAGAGCGCCCGCGCGCTGGGCAGCACCAGCACCGCCCGGTCGTAGGCCGGGTCCACCTTCAGGCTGATGCGCCGTGCCCGGGCGTTGATGCGGACCGAAAGCTCCAGGTCTTGATCGAGGGCGACGACGCCGGGAAGCGGGGCCCGCGCCACCGCTAGAGCTCCCAATCGACGATATGGTCTTCGAGCGGGCCCTCCAGCCGGCGCTCGCTCACGACCCGCCCGCGCACCGAAATCCCGGCCTGGTGCA
>JAKSBN010000423.1 GCA_022361175.1 Pseudomonadota bacterium
CAAGCCGGCGGGCAAGGTGGGCCGCAACGCCCCGTGTCCCTGCGGAAGCGGCAACAAGTACAAGCGCTGCTGCGGCGCCTGAGGGAAGGCGATTGAGCGAGCGGCCGGACCCGCAGGTGCGCGGCTTTCGAGCCGCCGGCGTTCACTGCGGCATCAAGGACGACGGGCCGGATCTGGCCCTCCTGGTGAGCGACGTGCCGGCCTCCGTCGCGGGTGTCTTCACCCGTTCGACCGTGGTGGGGGCACCCGTGGAGTGGAGCCGTCGCTGCGTTCGCAGTGGGCGGGGCCGCGGCGTCGTCGTGAACTCGGGCTGCGCCAACGTGGCGATGGGCCGGCGCGGCCAGCGCGACGCCCGTGAAATGGCCGAGCGGGCGGCCTCCGCCCTGGGCGTTCGCGCCAGCGAGCTGTGCGTGGCGTCGACGGGCGTGATCGGCGAGCCGCTGCCGATGCCGCGTGTGCGGCGCGGCATCAGCGCGGCCGCCGCTGCTCTTCGCCCAGAAGGCTGGCGCGCCGCGGCCGAAGCCATCCGGACCACGGACACCTATCCCAAGTGGGCCTCGCGCCGGGTCAGGGTGGGCGGCCGCCTGGTGACCGTGGCGGGCATCGCCAAGGGCTCCGGCATGATCGAGCCCAACATGGCCACCATGCTGGCCTTCCTGGCCACCGACGCGGCGGTGCGCCCGGCGGCCCTGCGCCGCGTGCTGGGGTCCGCCGTGGCCGAGAGCTTCAACCGCGTGAGCGTCGACGGCGAGGGCTCGACCAGCGACAGCGTGCTCCTGTACGCCAACGGGCTGGCGGGCAACGCGCCCCTGGCCGGCCCGCAGACATCCGGCGCGGCCCGTTTCGCCGAGGCCGTGACGGAGGTCAGCCAGGATCTGGCCCGCGATCTGGCGCGCGACGGCGAGGGGGCCACGAAGTTGGTGACGGTGGAGGTGACCGGGGCGCGCTCGGCTGCAGAGGCGGAACGGGCGGCCCGGCGCATCGCCAACTCCATGCTCGTGAAGACGGCGCTCTTCGGCGGCGATCCCAACTGGGGCCGGATCCTGCAGACCGTGGGCGCCGGCCGCATCGCCCTGCAGCTTCCCCGGACCCGTGTGCGGCTCTGCGGCGTGGAGGTCTTCCGGCGCGGCGCGTCCGCGGGGCCCGCGGCGCGGCGGCGGGCCGCGGCCCGCATGCGGTCCGACGAGCTGGAAGTGGCGGTTCATCTGGGCGCCGGTCGCGGGCGGGCACGGATGTGGACCTGCGACCTGTCCTACGACTACGTGCGGATCAACGCCGAATACACGACTTGAAGGAAGGAGGGGAAGACCTTGTCAGAGCGAACGTTGTGCCTCACCGCGGCCGTGGCAGGGATCGCGGTGGGTGCCCTGGGCTGTGCTTTCGTGGAGCTGTCGGACGCGGGGCGGCAGGTGTGGCTGCTGCCGGACGAGTCCCGAGCCTCGGAGTGTGAGCGGGTGGGCAAGACCACGTCGGGGGTCGCCGCCCGGGTGGGGTTCTGGAAGCGGGACGCATCCGCCGTGCGGCGCGACCTGGCCATCCTGGCCCGCAACGACGCCGCCAGCGAGCTGGGTGGCAACGCGGTGGCTCCGCTGGGCGAGCCGACCGAGGACGGGCGTCAGGCCTTCGCGGTCTTCCGCTGCGAGGACCCGGCCGGGCAGTTCGGCGGCGGCGCCAATCGCTGAGCCCGCGGGAAACGGCTGGGCGATCGCTCCGGGAATCTGCTAACCCTCTGCCAATTCACACGTTCCGCATCGCCCCGGCGGTGCCCGGAACGCTCGAAGGGCCCCGTTCAGAGCGGTCTCGATGCAGGAACCCATTCCTGCTCTTCGGGAACGATGCTCTACGCGGGGCTTTCTCCCAGAATGGCTCCCGAAACGGAGTCACGCGGGGGCGCCGCCGCAAGGTGGCGAGGGTGGTTCGGGTCGGGGAGCAACGAATGCGGGGCGGAGGCCCAACCGCGAAGGAGATGGAATGACCGAGACGACGGTCGACCCGTCGGTGTCGTCGGACACCGCACCCCCTGCCGCGCCCGAGACGGCGGAGGCCCTCGAGCGCAGCGAGCTGAACGTGCGGACCCTGCTGGAAGCGGGCGTCCACTTCGGCCACCAGACCCGCCGCTGGGACCCGCAGATGAAGCCCTTCATCTTCGGCGACCGCAACGGCATCCACATCGTCGACCTGGACCAGACGCTGCCGCTGTTCCAGCAGGCGCTCGAGTTCGTGCGCGAAACCACGAGCCGGGGCGGGAAGGTGCTGTTCGTCTCCACGAAGCGCCAGGCCGCGGTGTGGGTCCAGTCCGAAGCCGTGCGCTCCAACCAGTACTACGTGAACAACCGCTGGCTGGGCGGCATGCTCACGAACTTCAAGACCGTGAAGAAGTCGATCGAGCGCTACAAGGAGCTGATCGAGCTCTTGGACAACGAGGAGAAGGCGGGCGAGCTGTCGAAGAAGGAGCGTTCGCGCCTCAACCGCCAGCGCGAGAAGTACTTCAAGTCGTTGGACGGCATTCGCGAGATGACGCGGCTGCCCGACGCGGTCTTCGTGATCGACGTGGCGAAGGAACACATCGCCGTCACCGAGGCCCGCCGACTGGGCATCCCGGTGGTCGCGGTGGTCGATACCAACTGCAGTCCGCTGGGTGTCGACTACGTGGTTCCGGGCAACGACGACGCCATCCGCGCGATCCAGCTCTACTGCCAGCGGGTCGCCGACGCCTGCCTCGAGGGCGATGCCCTGCACCAGGACAAGCTGCAGGCCGATCGCGGCGACGAGCCCCGGCCCGAGCCGGGCGACGGCGCGACCACCGGGCGCCGCGTGGTGGAGATCAAGCAGCAGCCGCGCCGCGGGCGCGGGCACGGCGGCGGCAGTGGCAGCGGCCGGACGCACTCGTCGGGAGGCCGCGACGAAGGAGAAGCGGCGCCCGCCGCCAGTGCTGCACCCGCGGAGTCGGGAGCCAGCGACAACTAGTCGGCCTCGCTCCGGCGAGGCCTCGGGAAACGATCGACTGACGACAGTCGAGTCACCATCGAGGGAGAGAGTTCGTGTCCGTCTCAGCGAAGGACGTGAAGGCCCTGCGCGACAAAACCGGCGCGGGAATGATGGATTGCAAGAAGGCCCTGGGCGACGCGAACGGCGACGTCGAGAAGGCGATCGAGCTGCTGCGCGAGCGCGGTCTCGCCAAGGCGGGCAAGCGCGCCGGGCGCGAGACGACCGAGGGCGCCATCGGCGTGGCGGTGTCCGGCGGCTCCGCGGGCATCGTGGAGCTGGGCTGCGAGACCGACTTCGTGGCCAAGACCGACGAGTACCAGGCCCTGGCCCGCGAGGTGGCGGAGGTGGTGTGCCAGGACGCGTCGCTCGGCGACGTCGCCAAGACGCTGGCGGCCTCCCTGGGCGGCGAGACCGTGGAAGCCCGCATCACGGCCACGATCGCGAAGGTGGGCGAGAACATCGAGCTGAAGCGCGTCGGGCGGATCGATGCCGACGGCGGCGTCGCCAACGCCTACGTCCACGTGGGCGGCAAGCTGGGCGTCGTGGTGGCTCTCACGGGCGTCTCCGGCGCCGACGGCGAAGCGCTGGCCAAGGACGTCGCCATGCACGTGGCGGCGGCGGACCCGACGCCCCTGGCGGTGGACCGCGATGGCGTCGACGCCGACGTCGTGGCCAAGGAGCGAGAGATCCTGACCAAGCAGGCACAGCAGTCCGGCAAGCCCGACAACGTGATCGAGAAGATGGTGGAAGGCCGGATTCGCAAGTTCTTCTCCGAGAACGTGCTGGTGGAGCAGGCGTTCGTGAAGGACCCGGACACCAAGGTGGGCGATCTGGTGAAGGGCAAGGGCGCTGGTGTGGCGGGATTCCTGCGCTTCCGGTTGGGGGAGGCCAGCGAATCGTGAAGCCGACCTACCAACGGGTGCTGCTCAAGCTCTCCGGCGAAGGTCTCGCCGGCGAAGACGGCTTCGGGGTCAACCCCGGCGTCATCGCCGGAATCGCCGAAGAGATCCGCCGCGTGCACTCGTTGGGGGTCCAGATCTCGATCGTGATCGGAGGCGGCAACATCATCCGCGGGATGACGGCCGCCGCCGAGGGGATGGACCGGGCCAACGCCGACTACATGGGCATGCTGGCCAGCGTCATCAACGCGATGGCGCTCCAAGACGCGCTCGAGAAGGTGGATCTGGTCACCCGCGTGGCCACCGCCATCGAGATCAGCCAGGTGGCGGAGAGCTACATCAGGCGCCGAGCCGTGCGGCACCTGGAGAAGGGCCGCATCGTGATCTTCGGCGCCGGCACCGGCAACCCGTACTTCACGACCGACACCGCCGCGGCGCTGCGCGCCGCCGAGATCCACGCGGATGTGATCCTGAAGGCCACCCGGGTGGACGGCGTCTACACGGCGGACCCGGAGAAGGACCCGAAGGCCACGCGCTACGAGCGCCTCACGTACCGCCAAGCCATCACCGAGAATCTGCAGTTCATGGATCAGGCGGCCATCGCTCTCTGTCGGGAGAACGCGCTGCCCATCGTGGTGTTCGACATGAGCGTGGCGGGCAACATCGAGAAGGTGGTGTGCGGCGAGTCGGTGGGGACGACCATCACCGAGTAGCGGGAGGGGGCATGGCGGACGAAGACGTCGGACTGGTGCTGGACGAGGCCAAGGAGGCGATGGAGAAGTCCATCAAGAGCCTGCGTCGCGACATGCTGAAGGTGCGGACGGGGCGCGCGAATACCTCCTTGCTCGACGGGCTCCAAGTCGACTACTACGGCACGCCGACGCCGCTCAATCAGCTGGCCAATCTGTCGACGCCCGACGCCCGGCTGATCCTGATCTCCCCCTACGACAAAGGCTCGCTGGCCGCCATCGAGCGCGCGGTCCAGAGCTCCGATCTGGGGCTCACACCGGCCAACGACGGCAAGGTCGTGCGCATTCAGGTGCCGCCGCTCACCGAGGAGCGCCGCAAGGAACTCGTCAAGCAGGTGCGCAAGATGGCCGAGGACCACAAGGTCGGCGTGCGCGAGGGGCGGCGCGACGCGGTCTCCATGCTGAAGGATCTCGAGAGCGAGGGGCTCTCGACCGACGACCGCCGCCGCGCCGAGAAGAGCGTCCAGGACCTGACGGACGAGTACGTGGGCCGGATCGACGAGCAGTGCTCGCAGAAAGAGAAGGAAATCCTCGAGGTCTGACCCATGGCGCAACGGCGGCTCCAGCCCGATCGCATCCCCCGCCACGTGGCCATCATCATGGACGGCAACGGGCGCTGGGCCGAGGCGCGAGAGCGGTCTCGGAACGAAGGGCACCGGGCCGGACTCGAGTCCGTGCGCGCCGTGGTGCGCGGGGCCCACGAGCTCGGCGTCAAGGTGCTGACGCTGTACGCCTTCTCGCTGGAGAACTGGGATCGCCCCAAGGAAGAGGTGGAGCAGCTCATGCGGCTGCTCGATCGCTACCTGGACTCCGAGATCGACGAGTGCCATCGCAACGGCATCCGGCTGCGGGCCATCGGCCGGCTGGATCGCCTGGCTCCGGCGCTGCGGAAGAAGATCGACGCCGCCATCGAGCGCACCCACGAGAATCGCGAGATGACGCTGGTCTTCGCCGTCTCGTACGGCGGCCGGGCCGAGATCGTGGACGCCGCCCAGCGCATCGCGCGCGACGCGGAAGACGGCAAGCTGGACGTCAACCAGTTGGACGAGAAGATCTTCGCCTCCTACCTCTACGCGCCGGATCTGCCCGACCCCGATCTCCTGATCCGCACGGGATCGGAGTCGCGGGTGTCCAACTTCCTGCTGTGGCAGGTGGCGTACTCCGAGCTCTACATCACCGGCACCATGTGGCCGGACTTCCGCAAGACGCACTTGGTGGAGGCCCTGGTCGACTACCAGAACCGCGAGCGTCGCTACGGCCTGACCAGCGCCCAGGTGCGCGCGCCGTCGGAGGACGCGTGAAGCGCCTGGCGGTCCTCGGCAGCACCGGCAGCGTCGGCGAGCAGACGCTGGCCGTGGTGGAGGCGTTTCCGGACCGCTTCCGGGCGACGGCGCTGGGAGCCGGCCGCAACCTCGACAAGCTGGTGGACCAGATCGAACGGTTCCGGCCCGAGCGAGTGGCCGTGGCCGACGCCGAGACGGCGTCGCGGCTGCGCGAGCGGCTGGGCGGTCTCCCGGCCTCCGCGCGGCCCGAGATCGGCTTCGGGGTGGAGGGCCTGTGCGACGTGGCCACGCACCCGGCCGATCTCGTGGTGGCGGCGCTGGTGGGCGCCGTCGGGCTCGAGCCGACGCTGGCGGCGGTGCGCGCGGGCCGCGACGTGGCCCTCGCCAACAAGGAAGTGATGGTGATGGCCGGCGCGCTGGTGAGGCGCGAGGTGGCGGCCCACGACGTGGCGCTGCTGCCCGTCGACAGCGAACACAGCGCCATCTTCCAGTGCCTCGCCGGCCAGCGGCCGGAGGACGTGGGCCGCCTGATCCTGACCGCCTCCGGTGGGCCCTTTCGCACCTGGGACGCCGAGCGCATCGCCAAGGCCCGCGTGGAGGAGGCCCTCGACCACCCGAACTGGGACATGGGGCCCAAGATCACCATCGATTCGGCGAGCCTCATGAACAAGGGCCTCGAGGTCATCGAGGCCCGCTGGCTCTTCGACCTGCCGCCGGAGCGCGTCCACGTCGTGGTGCACCCGCAGTCGATCGTGCACTCGCTGGTCGAGTTCCGCGACAGCTCGGTACTCGCCCAACTGGGCCTGCCCGACATGCGCGTCCCCATCGCCGTCGCGCTGGCCTGGCCGGAGCGGCTGCCACTGGAGCTGGAGCGCCTGGACCTCGCCGCCTGCGGCCGCCTCGACTTCGAGGAGCCGGACCGCAAGCGCTTCCCGTGTCTCGACCTGGCCTACCAGGCCCTGGCGGGCAGCGAGGCGGCGCCCGCGGTTCTGAACGCCGCCAACGAAGTGAGCGTGGCCGCCTTCCTGGACGGCCACATCGGCTTCGGGGCCATCGCCGAGAGCAACGCCCACGTGCTGGCGCGGCACCTGGAGGCCGAAGCCGGGCGCGTGGTCCACGAGCTGGAGGAAGTGCGCGCGGCCGACGCCTGGGCGCGGGCCGCCGCGCGCGAGTGGTTGGGGTTGGCGGAGGCTCGGTCGTGACGCTTCTCGACTACCTGATCGCCGTCGTCCCCATGCTCGGCATCCTGATCTTCGTGCACGAGTTCGGGCACTTCGCCGTGGCCAAGGCCTGCGGCGTGCGGGTGCTCAAGTTCTCGCTGGGCTTCGGCTCGCCCATCGGCATCGGCCGCTTCCGCCTGCGCTGGGAACGGGCGGGGACCGAGTACGTGATCGCGTGGTTCCCGCTGGGCGGCTTCGTGAAGATGCTCGGCGACAATCCCTTCGATCCCGAGCAGGGCGGATCGCAAGAGCTTCCGGAGGGAGAGATCCCGCGCCCGGACGAGTACCTGACCGCGAAGCCCACGTGGCAGAAGCTGGCCATCGTGTTCGCCGGGCCGGCCATGAACCTGCTGCTGCCCGTGGTGGTCTTCGCCGTGGTGCTGGTGATGGGCATGCCGCGGGCGGCCTCGGTCGTCGGCACGGTGGAACCCTCCTCGCCGGCCGCCACCGCGGGGCTCTCCGCCGGCGATCGCATCCTGTCCGTGGACGGCGTACCCGTCGAGTGGTGGCAGGACGTGGACCGGGCCGTGCGGGAGCACCCGGGCCGGACCTTGGCGTTCGACGTCGAGCGCGAGGGGCAACCCCTGTCGCTGATGGTCCCCGTCCAGGCCAAGACGGGCCTCGACGAGTTCGGCGGCGTGGCCGAGGTGGGCTGGGCGGGCCTCGACCACCGGCGGCTTCCGACCTTGTTGGGCATTCCCAGTGCCGACAGCCCCGCCGCTCTCGCTTCGCTGCAGTCCGGCGATCGGGTGACGGCCGTGGCGGGCCAGCCCGTGGAGGACTGGGAGACCTTCCGCCGCGCCTACGAGGGCACCGCCTCTGGCAGCGTTCTGCTGGCCCTCGAACGCGGCCGAACCGAGCCGCAGCCCGTCGAAGCCGAGGTCCCGGCCCTGGGCGACGTCGCGGCCCTGGGCGTGGTCCCCGCCACGATCCTCGTGCACCAGGTGGTGGACGACAGTCCCGCCGCTGCGGCGGGGCTCGAGCCCGGTGACCTGATCGTGGCGGTGAACGGCCAGCCGGTCGGAACGTTCGCGAGCTTCCAGGAGACGGTGCGGGCCAGCGAAGGGCGGCCGCTGACGCTCGGCGTGGCCCGCAACGGCGAGTCTCTCGAGATCGTCGTCACGCCGGATCAGCACCTGATGCCCACGGGCATCGGCATCGAGGAGAAGCGCTACCGCATCGGGATCATGCACGCGTTGGCGACGCTCCCCGGTGTGGTCACCCTCGACCAGGAGCCCAATCCGATCGTCGCGCTGCCCCGGGCCGCGGTCATGACGGTGGAGCAGACCGTCAACTTCCTGCGCGGTTTGGCTCGGCTCCTGAGCGGCGACCTCGGCCGCGACAAGATCACCGGTCCGCTCGGGATCGCGGAGATCGCCCGCAAGTCGCTGGACGTCGGCTTCGAGATGTATCTCACCACCATGATCCTGATCAGCATCAACCTGGCGATTCTGAACCTGCTGCCGATTCCGATCTTGGACGGCGGCCAGGCGCTGCTCTTCGCGATCGAGGGCATCCGGCGCTCGCCGGTGTCGATCCGCACCCGCGAGATCGTCCAGCAGATCGGGTTCACGGTGCTGGTGATGTTGATGGGCCTGGCGTTCTGGAACGATCTATCGCGCAAGTGGGCCCAGTTCGTCGAATGGGTGCGCGGCCTCGGGCTCTAGCGTTGCTGGTGCTGGCGATCGAAAGCGCGGGCCGGGAGGCCGGCGTGGCCCTGGTGCGCGGAGACGAGCTGCTGGCGGCCGCGGTTCAGCCGGGCGGGGCGCCCCACGCCGAGAGCCTGCTGGCCCTGGTGGATCGCTGTCTGGCGACGGCGGAAACGGCCCTTGCCCAACTGAACGGCATCGCGGTCTCGGTGGGCCCGGGTTCCTTCACCGGCCTGCGCATCGGCGTCGCCACGGCCAAGGGGCTCTTCTTCCGCGATGAGCGGCCGGTGATTCCGGTCTCGACCCTGGCGGCGCACGCCTGGCACGCGTGGGCGGGGCGCGCCGGCGCCTGCGTGGCGCTCCAGGATGCCCAGCGCGGCGAGGTCTACGCGGGCGTCTATCGCTGCGACGGCCCCGAGCCTCGGGCCGTCGGCGAGGAGGGTCTCTTCACACCAGCGGCGCTGGCGAAGCAGATGCCGGAGGCGGCCGCGTTGGCGGGCCCGGACGTCGAACGGTTCGCCGCGGGGCTGCGCGACGAGGGCGCTCGCTTCTCGCAAGCGCCGCCGCCCGCCGGGCCGCTGGCCGAGACGGTGGCCCGGCTCGGCGCCCGCGCCCTGGCTCGGGGCGAAG
>JAKSBN010000491.1 GCA_022361175.1 Pseudomonadota bacterium
AGCGAGATCCACTCTCGGGGCCGGCGGGCTTCCGGCAATCGGCTCGATGCCCAGTGCCAACCCGATGCTCGACACCAGCGCCACCGTCGCCGGCAGGGCCGCAAACCCGACTCCGGTCCCCGTGGCGCTCCACCACGGCGCCCCGACGGAGAGCCTCGGTCGCCGAGCCAGCCACACGCAGCTCAACGCGATCGAGCTGGCCAAGAGCAGTCTCGTCTCGAAAGCCAGCCCGACCGCCAGCACTTCCACCCCGAGCGACAGGCCCCAGAGCGAGACGACCCAGAACAGGGCCTCCTGGACCGACGGGGATGGGGCCTGTTCGAAGCGCCCCATCCCCTCGGTCTCCAAGAGAGACCCCTCTCGCTTCACCCTCCTGTTCCGCTGGATTCGCGGCGACGGCTTCGTCCCCAGAGAACCCACAGTCCCAGGCCGAGCTGCACCGGCAGCAAGACGGCCAACCACCGGCGGGTGTCGGGAAGGTCCTGTAGGCTCGCGGGCGAGCAGGTCGTCGATGCTGCTGTAGTAGTGGTTGCCGTAGTCGTGTCGCCCTGGCCACCGCCGTCGCCTTCGCCGCCGTCTCCACCGTCACTACTCCCGCCGCTGTCTCCACCATCGCCGCCACTCGAGTTTCCATCGCTCCCATCGTCGGCGCCATCGCCATCGTCCGCCGCGTTGATCTCGATCGATTCCTCGCCCGGACCCTCCGTTTCGATCTCGATGCCGACGAAGATGCCCTTTATCTTGAACCCGATCTTGACCTTCGTCGTCGGATTATCCCTGGACCGAATGCTCACCGATTGTCGCCCATCGGGGTCCCAGTACCCGAAGGGATTTCCGAGGGTGTACGAGTACTGGTTGATCAGCTGGAACCTCGGATCCGGAGACAGAAAACGGCCGATCACTGGATCGTGCACGCGGGCTTCGAGCCAGACGACGTCCAGCTCCTGAGTGCCCGTGGCGAACGTCTGATCGTCGACTTCGTCGCCGGAGAGCGCCGAGACGCCGTACCCGTCGTACTTGTAGATCGTCGCGACCGCTCCGGACTCATCGGTCACGTAGCGGACGTTGTTGCGCGCGTCCAAGTGCCGATAGACCTGCTCGGTACCGATGAGTGAGATCCGAACCGGCCCCAGGTCCAACCATTCGGGAACACCCGCGGCGTCGGCCTCGACCCGGCCACCGAAGCGAAACTCCGTCACCTCCCCGTTGAGCGTGCGGGAGACCGGCCGCCCCCCGGCGTCCCACGTGTGCTGTAGGGCGCTGCCCATCGCTGCGATCTTGCCGCCGGCGGTCCACGTGATGGGAGATCCCCCTCGAGACGTCGCGAAGCCAGCGCTGTCCCACGTGTAGTCCATGACCGTCGGCGGCTGGCCAGCCGGCTCCACCGAGGCACTCAGCACGCGGTTTCGCTCGGCGTTGTACGCCATCGCAACGCGGTCTCCCTGAACGATTCCCGCCGCATCGACGTCTTCGACTGCCAGAAGATTGCTCAGCGCGTCGTAGCTGTACGCCCGCGAAACCGGGCTCCCATCTCCCACCAACGCCAACCGTAGTCCGCCATCGTCCGGGTTCTTGAGCGAGTAGCCCTCGACGAAGGGAATCGCCGGCGCGGCCGCAACCGTCCACGAGACGCAGTCCTCTTCGGTCGAAACGGGGACGGCGCTGCACGCCCCCCACGTGAATCCCGTGAAGGCCACCTGCGCCCCGCCACCAACTCCCTGAATGACCGAGCTCTGCCGCAGGCCCTGCTCATCGTTGAGATAGACGCGCTCGAGACCGTTCCCGAACTCTTCTCTCACGAGTTGTCCATCGACGTAGTCGGCCACGAGAAGCGTGGCACCGCCGTCGCTGACCCGAACGAGCCGGTTGGCGTCGTCATATTCCAAACCCAACGTTCGCAGTGTCGTTCCGGTCGAAGACACGTACTGCTGGCTCGTGATGCGACTGCGGAGATCGTGCCCTTGAATCAGCCTCTCCCCGTTTCCGAACGTGATCTCAGACACGCGGCCCTGGTCGTAGAGATAGGTCTCGGGCAGCGGGTAGGTGCTGTCGTTCGATTCCACCAGCAGGCCGTTCTCGTACAGGAACGTTACCTGGCTCTCGACGGCCCCGTTCCGCTTCAGCGTCACCTGCGTCCGCCGCCCGGCACCGTCGTAGTCGACCTCCTGCCTCATGCCGTTCGGCCGCTCCATCGCCGTGATCCGGCCTCCCGCGTCGTATTCGAAGAGAGTCGATTCCCAGGCGCCCGACACTCGCTCGCGGCGTTCCGTCACCCGCCCGAGCTCGTCTCGGATGAACTCCGTATCACCGCCGAAGGGCCGTCGAATCGCGGCGCGCCCGCCGTCGCTCCTCCGCTCTACGAGGAGGTCCGGTCGATCCGTGATCCGTGGCGTGCCCGGAACCACCAAGTCGCTCAACGAGACCGAGGCCAGCTCTCGGTTGCCGTCGAAGGTCCGGGCCAGCACCCCACCAAGCTCGGGCCCCGCCGGAAAGCCAGCGCTGCCGCCGCGCACGAGGTTTCCCACGGCGTCGTACTCCAGGGTCTCCACCTCCGCCCCGAACCGAAGCGTCGTGGCATGGCCGTGCACCCCGTAGTCCTCGGACAAGACGGAAACGCCATCCGGAGAGGTGACCGAGGAGATCATCTCCTCGCTGTCGTACGCGAAGAGCGTCGCTTCCCCTTCACCGTTCGACTGGCTTTCGAGACGCCCCTGTGCGTCGTAGGAACGCAGCTCGAGATCGCCCACCGAGTCCCAGCGATGCTCCACGGGGGTTCGCAAGACGCTGGACCGATCGACGGCATCCGGTCGGTAGGTCGTCTGGACGACGTTTCCCGACGGAAGCGTCTCGGTGACGACGTCGTCGTTCAGGAACACACGAACCGTTTCCCCGCCCCAAGCTGCGACGTGCCGCGTGACTCGCTTGTCCGTCCACTCGAAAGTCTCCGATTCGCCTTCTCCGTTCTCGATGCGCTCCACCTGCTGGTCTAGGTCGTAGTCATAGACCCAGATGGCTCCCGTCGGGTCGAAGTAGGTCGTTCGAAACAGACCGCTCTCCGCGTTTCGAGCCGTGTAGCGAAACTCGTGTACGGAGCCGTCACCCGCGCGCTGGCGCGCAAACGTCACGCCCGCGCTGATCCCGCGGTAGGAGTACTCGACGGCGTCCCCGTCCGACGTGGTTCTCTCGAAGAGCCGCCCGGATTCGTCGTAGCTGTACTGCTTCCCGGGGAGCCCTTCGGCCAGGTCGAAGGGAGACTTCACCAGCGTGAGCACTCCAGCGGTGTAGCCGTACTCGACGGCTCGGCCCGCGCGGTCCGTCACGCCCTCGATCTCACCACCCGCACCGTAGTCGACAGTCACCTCGGTCGTGCAACTGCCTGCCGCGATGCACTGCTCGATCCGGTCGACCCGGGTCCCGTCCCCCTGCGGTGAGCGAACCGCCTGCAGCCGCGGATACAGCGAGCTCGTCCAGCGCATCGTGACGAAGTCACCGTTGGCGTCGAACTCGAAGAGACGCCCTCCCTTCGTCTTCACCTCGGTCGGCGAGACGTAGACCCAGATGGTGCCGGGGATGGCGTCCCCAGACGAGAGGCCTGAGACGTCGTACTCAGCCCCCGTGGAGTCGACGAACGTCGTTCCATCGAACCGAGTGTCGAAGTTCCAACGCCAGGCGCCCTCCGCCGAGTTCCAGACGCGACGAACCACGTAGCGGCCGAGACGCACATCGATCTCGAGATCGACCTCGCTCACGTACAGGTTTCCACCTGCCGTGTTGACGTGACCGCCCGGAACGCGAACCAACGCCAACTCCTGGTACTCGGGCATGCCGGGCAGAGGCGCCAAGGGCTTCGGACCGCAGCTGGATCCCAGCATCATCGCGGCACTCGCGCAGCTGAAGAGAACCACCACCCTCATCGACAGCCTTCGATTCGACCGCTTCCGGTTGCAACGAGCCCGCGGAATCGACATCTGGTTGCTCACGCTACCTCCCCTCACTCGATCACTTCGTTCGACCAGCCATGAACACGCGCCGCGTTCGGTAGAAGCAAGTCGAGTGCCGAGGTGGCAAGCCGACAGGAAGCTCGGCCCGGGACGGTCGCCGAAAGAACGTGTCGACCGTCGACATTTTTTGTCGAATCGGACACGACCGAATCGCCCTCGGAAGGAGGTGTGCAGGAACGCAACTTGCAAAAGCGAACTCGTGGGCGAGGACGGCCGCCCCTCGTACGAACCGGTGAGCTGCGAACTGCAGAGAAGGTGCAGAGAAGGAGAAGGACGATGCCCCGACTGGGAGGCGCGGTGATCTGGGGACGCGGCATCGTGCGAAGGACGTTCGAGATCGACCCGAGATCACTGGCCGTCTTTCGAATCGGGCTCGGGCTGCTCCTGCTGCTCGACCTGTACAACCGCGCGCAGGATTTGACCGCCCACTACACGGACCACGGCCTGCTCCCCCGCGGGACGGTCCTCGAACAGTACGGGCAGGTCCTGATCTGGCCCCTCCACATGGCCAACGGCAGCGTCGGAGGGCAGTACGCGATCTTCCTGCTGGCGGCTCTCGCCGCGTTCTCGCTCTTGGTCGGTTACCGAACCCGCCTGGTCACCGTCCTCTCGTGGATCCTCCTCCTTTCGCTGCAACGCCGGAATTACATGCTCACCAACAGCGGAGATGCCGTCTTCCGCCTCCTGCTCTTCTGGTCCATGTTCCTCCCACTGGGTCTCCGCTTCTCCGTCGACTCGCTTCGCCTTCGGCGCCGCCCCACGACCCCCGTTGTGGGCGTGGCCAGCGCGGCGCTGCTGCTCCAAGTCGCGTTCATCTACTGGTTCGCCGCGCTGTTGAAGACCGGCACCGAATGGCACGAAGAGGGCACGGCGATCTTCTACGCCCTCAGCATCGACCAGCTGGCAACGTCCCTGGCACCGGTGCTGCTGCAGTTCAACGCCCTCCTGGAGCCCCTGACGCGCGCAGTCTGGTGGTTCGAGCTTCTCGGTCCGTTCCTGGCCTTTCTCCCGTTCTGGCAGGGGCCCGCGCGAACTCTCGCGGTCGTTCTCTTCGTCGGGATGCACCTGGGTTTCGCGATCTTTCTCGAGATCGGCCTGTTTCCCTTCGTCTGCATGGTGGCCTGGCTTCCGTTCGTACCGCCGTGGGCTTGGCAACGGATCTCCGGCGTGGGCGTCGAGGCGCGGCTGCAGATCGAGTTCCTGGCCAACGCGCTTGCGAGCCGACTCAGAGGCTTCGCCGCAAGGACATCGGGCGCCTTGCGAATGCTGGGAAGTGCGAGCCTCGCTCTCTTGTTGGCCTACGTCTTTCTTTGGAATCTGGCGATGGTCGTTCCCAGTCAGCAGTCGCGACAAGAGCAGGAGAGAACCAGCGCACTTGGCTACGTCCTCGGCCTGGAGCAACGGTGGAAGATGTTCGCCCCCAGCCCGCTTCGGATGGACGGCTGGTACGTCGTCCCCGGCGAGTTGGCGGATGGCAGCCGCGTGGACGTGTTTCGAGACGGGGCACCGCTTTCCTGGGACAAGCCGGAGTCGGTATCCGCCCTGTACAGCTCTCAGCGATGGCGAAAGTACATGATGAATCTCTCACTTCGGAAACAACGACACCATCGACCGTTGTTCTTGGACTACTTGTGCCGCAGCTGGAACTCGAGCCACCCCGAAGAGAAACGGCTCCTTCGCCTGGACCTGATCTTCATGCGAGAAGAGACACTCGAGCGCTACCGCACGGCGCCGGCCGTTCCCGTCCTCCTCAACCAACACGAGTGCGAGGTCGCCGCCGATGGCTCGGGGGAGCAGCGGGTCGCCGCCGCGTCGGGTCGACCTCCGCAATAGACGCGACCCCAGCGGCCTCTACGGGTCGAAACGGGCGACCGGACGCCGGAAGGAGACGGGACGAAGCCGGAGCCGCTTCAGCTGGACCGTGGAGTCACCGATAGGCGTAATCCATGGAGATCCTCGCCGGAGTCGCCGTCCTGCTGCTCTGTGCCACGTGCCTCGTGGTGGGCGTCAAGCTGTTGCTGTTGGCGCGCCGCACCGGAGGCCAACCCGAGCTCTTTCTGGGTCTGTACTTCATGCTGTCCGGAGCCATCGGTTACCCGCTGTCAGTCATCGGCGCCATCCCTTGGGAGGGCGCTCGCCTGGCGGCCATCGTGAGCCCGGCGTTCACGGGGCTCGCCGGCGTCTTCCTCGTCTCGTTCACGGCCCACGTCTTCCGCCCCCAGTCGCGAATCGCCTGGATGCTCGCCGGCGCGACGGCCGCCGTTCTCGCGGTTCACCTCGTCGGACACGGCGATGCCCGTCTCCACGCCAGTACGCCGGAGGAGATCGAACGAGTCATCTTGCAGTGGAGCGCGATACCTCTGCTCGCGAACGCCTTCTACTGGAGTTGGACTGCCTGGGAGACCCTGCGGCACTACGCCAACCTGCGCCGCCGGCTGCACGTGGGGCTCGCCGACCCGGTCGTGACGAACCGGATGCTCTTGTGGGGGTTGATGAGCTTCACCAGTGCTGGCGTGGTGTGCATCGATGCCTTCCTCATGTACGTGGTAGGGACCGAATGGGCTCGCACGGTTCTGGTGCCCCTCTTCACGGCCATCGCCGGAATCCTCGCCTGCCTGTTCCTGCTCTTGGCCTTCCTGCCTCCCCGCGCCTACCGGTCCCTGATCGAGCGCCGCGCGGCCCGGTCCCCGAGCTAGCCGTGGCCGACTCCCGCGCGTTCGGTTTCGTCTGCGAGGCGCTGGAGCAGCGCTCTTCTCTCGATCGGCTCGAAGCCCGCGGGACCGTCCGCATCGCCTGCCGCGAAGCGGGCCTCGAAGTCGGGCACGTCACCCCCGACCAGATGGCCGTGCTGCTCGAACGGGTCCTGCCCGGCGAGCTGGACAGCCGCGGCATCGCGGACGGCGAAGCGCTCTGCACGGCCATCCGACAAGACGTGTCTCAGCTCGCACCCGAAACGACCGGCGACACCCCTGAAGAGATCTTCGAACGCCTCGGCGGCTAGTCCATCGCCGTCCGCAGCATGAGCGCGGCTACGAGCTCACCTCGCACAAGGAGGGTCGGCGGATGCTCGTCGGCGTGATCTGGCCGCCCGACTCTCCAAAGCCACTCGCGCCGATCGCCGTCGCGGTGTCGCCGGCGCCGGCGCCCAACCGGTTGACGGGCTTCTCGGTCATCACCCGGCCCCACCAGTAGCGGAACTTGCGATAAGCGAGCTTCCGCGCTTGGGTCGTCACTTCGCCGTGCCGACCGCGATGAAACCCGAGCGAGAGCCCCGCCAGTGTTTGATTGCCGTGCGCCAGCTGGAGTGCAGACGCCAGCAGCTCGCGCTTGGTCTCGATGCCACCGGAGAAGAAGGCGTCGTGGTGCGAACGATTCTCCCCCGCCCTCATCGCGAGCCGCTCGATCGCACGCGTCACCGAATCCGCGGTGATGGCCCCTCCTCCTTCGAGGCGCGCCGCGAACCGCAGCACGGCCCTCAGCTCTCGGACGTTGCCCGGCCAGGAGTACGTGCACAAGCACTCGAGAGCCGACGGGGCGAGGGACACGTCCACACCCAGCTCTGCGATGAAGTGCTCCGCGAGAATCGGGATGTCTTCTCGACGCGCTCGCAGCGGCGGAACTTCCAGGACCCCGTCTTGTACCAAGCGGTAGAACAAGTCTTCCCGAAAGGTGCCGCTCGACACCTCTCGAGCGAGGGAGCGGTTGCTGGCCGCCACAACCGACGCGTCGAGCGTGAAGCGCTTGGTGCCGCCGAGCCGTCGGCCCTCTCCCGTCTCCAGGAGGCGGAGCACCTTGCTTTGGTGCCCCAACGGCATCTCGGAGATTTCGTCGAGGAACAACACGCCGCCTCGCGCTCGCTCGGACGCGCCGGGGCGGTCGACAGCGCCCGGATACGAACCCCTCGTCGTCCCCAACAGCTCGCTCTCCAGGTGATCGATTGGAATCGCCGGGCAGTTGAAGGACTCCACACGAGAGTTCAGGAACGGGCTGATCGCGCAGAGCGCGGATGGAATCAGCTCCTTGCCGACTCCGGTCTCCCCTTGCACGAGCACGCTTCGAACCGGCATCGCCGCGAGAGCGACGATCTCTTCGCGCAAATCGCGGATCGCACTCGAGCGCCCGAGAATGATCGTCTCGAGCACGGCTGCCGCCTCGCTCGTCGTGCGTCGCTTCCAGCTTGTCATCTCCACTCCTGCAGCTTCGTCCTACATCCGCGCACGCACGTCCACGCTCACGGTCTGATTCAGAAAGAGCATCACCATCCCGGCCACGGACAACGGCGCCGCAAGCCACTCGACCGGGATGCTGGGGGTGCCCAGAAACGGATCGACGCGGAACGGCTCGAGTACGAGTCGCAGGCCCCCGAACGCCAGCAAGAAGGCACCCGCCCGCTGCTCGGGCTGGAGCCGGAGTAGCCACCGCCACACCAAGACCCAGCCGACGATCTCGAGAACCTCAACGGGGTGACGGGTGATCCCGACGAGCGAGTAGAGGTCGAACGCACTCGCTTCTCCTCGGCAGCAACTCGCGGGGATGCAGCCGACCCGGGCCGCCGCCAGGGCCAGCGGCAAGGAAGAGAACGCTCGCCCAAGAAAGCCCGGCTCCGCCAGCCACGCCACCCCGACGAAGCCCAGCGGCAACAAGAGAACCGTGAACCCGGCCGGGGCGAAGAGCCAATCCAAGGTGTCGGGAGCGAGAGCGGGGAGATTCAGGGCGACCCAGCCCACGTGAGTGAGCGCCGCGCCCAGCAGGAGCCCGACGAGATAAACCGCTGCATCTCGCCGAGACACGGCGCGACGCCGAAACCCGAGCACTGCGATCCAGAAGGCCGTCGCGACCGCGATCGGTTGTCCCAGCTCCGACATCAGTGGGCCTGCGTTCATGGCTTCCCTGCTTCGACATCCGCACTGCTAGACGTGCTGTTATCACAAGCGATCCTGCCGCGTCCGCGAAGAACGCCCGAAGACCCAGCGCTGGCGAAAAATGGCGCGAACCGATCGGTGCAGTCTCGATTTCGGAGGCTCCTTCCATCGCCTCGGCACCTAGCGCGACCCGCCGCCGAGCGGCACCGCGTGACAACGCGCGACCCCGAACCGTGAACTGCGATTCACGACTTTCGATCCCACAGGAAGCCTCCTTCCCCGCTGCCCAGCTCGTGCCCCTCGCCGAAGTTGTGCATCGAAGTCGGTCAGAGATCCGGCCGAGTGCAAGACGAGCTGCCACGATGCCCGAACCAACTGCACCGTCACCAGCCCGCGACCACACATTTCCACCTCATTTCCAACAGTGTCGTGACAGCGCTCTTTACCAACCATGCCCCCGAAAGGCACGGCGCCTGCCGTGAGGCGGGATGCCGGACCGGGCTACTCCTCCGACCCGTCCCGCAGGCGGACGAGATCCTGGAGCAGGACCGGCTGCGCTCGCGCACCTGACGGTCGACGGTCTCGTTCAGCTCGTCCTTGCGGGCGAGCAGCTCGTCGCGCATACGTGGCATGGCAGAGGAAGGTGCCATCCGCGGCAGGGTCTTCCCCCGCGAAGGCGAACACGCGAACGGAAACAGGGACGGCCAGATCGGCTCGGGCGGTCACACCGCAATCTCTCTTGCGGGCTTCAGCGCGACGAACTCGCCGACCGAAGGACTTCGTGAGGTATGCTGCGGGGCAGGATCGACGGCGCGCATAGAGTTCCTCCAGTGCCTTTCCACCGGAGTACCGATCTGTGTGTCACCAGGACTTGGGCGTCGCGTGATCTACCGCTTCGCAGGCTGCGTACTGGATGAGGGCGGTGCTGAGTTGCGTCGGAGCGGCGTCGCCGTCGAGATCCAGCCCAAGGTTTTCGATCTTCTTTTCTACCTGCTCCGCCACCGCAACCGCGTCGTGACGCGGGACGAACTCCTGGATGCGATCTGGCCGGACGTCACGGTCGGCGACAACGTCCTCACGAACGCCCTGCAGAAGGCCCGGGTCGCGGTGGGCGATTCCCGCAGCGCCCAGGCGATCATCGCCACGGTTCCCCGACGCGGATATCGCTTCGTGGCGGAGGTCGACGAAGGCCATCCCGCAGCGAGCCCGGTGGAAGAGCGGCGCCAGCCGGGGAGCGTGTTCGTCGGGCGCGAAACCATTCTCGGCCAGCTGGCAGACGCCTTCGCGGCAACTCGCCAGGGCCAGGCTCACATGGCGGTTCTGGTCGGGGAGCCGGGCATCGGCAAGACGCGAACGCTCGAGCAGTTTCTGCTCTCGCCCCCCGTGCGGACCGCGCCCGTTCTGACCGGAAGTTGTGACCCAGACGACGGCAGCCCGGCGCTGTGGCCCTGGATCCAGATCCTGCGCAACGCCATCGAGCTTGCGAGCCCTGGCGAGCTGAGCTCGGCGCTCGGACCCGTCGCAAGTGACGTCGCGCACTGGCTCCCCGAGCTGCGCGAACGGCTGCCCGGCGTCCGCGGGTCCAGAGACGACGCTCTGCGTTCGCACGAGGCCCGCTTTCGGCTCTTCGACGGGGTCGCGAACTTCCTGGCGGGCCTGGCCGCGGAGAAGCCCATCACTCTCGCCATCGAAGACCTGCAATGGGCCGACCCATCCTCGCTCGGACTGCTTGAAATGATCGCGCGGGCGGGCCGCGAACGCCGCATGCTCGTGGTCTGCACGTGGCGAGGATGTGTCACGTCGGCGGACGATGCCGTGGGGAGCTCGTTGGCGGAAGTCGGCCGACACCTCCCCCTGACGCGGATCCCCCTGCCCGGCTTGTCCGCCGGTGAGGTTCGGGAGTGGATCCAGCGGGTCCTCGATGCGGAGCGCCCGGATGCCTTGACGGAGCGAATTCTGCAGCGGACCGAAGGCAATCCCTTCTTCGTCGAGCAGATCCTGCTGCAGCTTCGAGAATCCTCCGCTCGCGATCGCGACCGCGCGGCAAGCGACGACCCGGCTGTTCCCCCCGGCGTCCGGGACGCCGTACACCACCGCCTTCGCAGCGTGCCGAGCGAGTGTCGACAGATGCTCGGGGTGGCATCGGTGTTC
>JAKSBN010000054.1 GCA_022361175.1 Pseudomonadota bacterium
ACCTTGTCCTTGGCCATTTCGAAATCTTCCATGGTCACGAACCGGCGGCCGACACGGGCGGCCATCAGCGCCGATTCGTTCACCAGATTGGCAAGATCGGCACCGGAAAAGCCCGGCGTGCCGCGGGCAATCACCCGCAGGTCCACATCCGGCCCCAGCGGCACCTTGCGCGCATGGACATGCAGGATCTTCTCGCGGCCCTTGATATCCGGGTTCGGCACCTGCACCTGCCGGTCGAAGCGGCCGGGGCGCAGCAGCGCCGGGTCGAGCACGTCGGGCCGGTTGGTGGCCGCGATCAGGATGACGCCCTCGTTGCTCTCGAAACCGTCCATCTCGACCAGGAGCTGGTTCAGCGTCTGCTCCCGCTCGTCGTGGCCGCCGCCCAGGCCGGCCCCGCGGTGGCGGCCGACGGCGTCGATCTCGTCGATGAAGATGATGCAGGGGGCGTTCTTCTTGCCCTGCAGGAAGAGGTCGCGCACGCGCGAGGCGCCCACGCCCACGAACATCTCAACGAAATCCGAGCCGGAGATGGTGCAGAACGGCACATTGGCCTCGCCGGCGATTGCCCGGGCCAGCAGGGTCTTGCCGGTACCGGGGGAGCCGACCAGCAGCGCACCCTTCGGGATGCGGCCGCCCAGGCGTTGAAACTTCTGCGGGTCCTTCAGGAACTCGACGATCTCCTCCAGATCCTCCTTGGCCTCGTCGACGCCGGCCACGTCCTCGAACGTCACCCGGCCATGGCGCTCGGTCAGAAGCTTGGCCTTCGACTTGCCAAAGCCCATGGCCTTGCCGCTGCCGCCCTGCATCTGGCGGATGAAGAAGATCCAGAGGCCGAAGATCAGCAGGATCGGGAACCACATGATGAGCACCTGGCGCCAGAAGCTGCCTTCGGGCTTCGGCCGGGCCGCGGTGGTAATGCCGCGCGCCTGCAGGTCGGCCAGGAGTTCGTCGGTGACCTTGGGTGCGTAGCTGGAGAACGGCTTCTGGTTGCTGTACTCGCCGTGAATCGTGTTCTCTTCGAACGTGACGGACTCGACGTTGCCGGATTCCACCTCGGCGAGGAACTTGCTGTAGTCGATCTCCGGCGGCGCTTCCTGATTCTGCCGCAGCATGGTGACGAGCAGCAGGATCATCACCAAGATGACCACCCAGAGCGCCATGTTCTTGTAGAACTGCTGATTCACAGGTCCCCCCGCCGACAGGTTGACCGAGCTCTTGCTCGTTTCGCAGCATCCCGTTGCCGGGATCTCCCGCTTGGTGTTTCGACACCGGGCGAGGCCCTTTGGCTCCGCCCACGCTTGCTCGTTCCCCTCACCACAGCGCCGCCGTTCACGGTGCGTTCACAGTGTTTGTTCGCACCGCCGCGCCCTGGGGATTCACCTCGCGGCCCCCAAAGCGAGGGGCCCGAAAGGCCGAAATCCCTAGACTGCAAGCCAGCTTAGCATGCAGGGGGCAAGGGCACCCGCGGGCGCGACAGCCACGCGCCGTCCCGGGTCCGACGCAGCCGGGCGCCACCGGGCAGCTGCAGCTCGGCCCCGGGCCGACCCCGCCCGAGAAACCGCTCCATGCGCTCCAAGTGACGGCGCTCCACGTCGCGCGCGCCCCCCACCTGCCGCCAGGCCCTTCGCAGCAGCCGGCGGCGCAGCGCTTCGGGCAGGTCGCCAAAGCCCGCTCCGCGAATGCTCACCCCCTCTCCTTCCAGCATCAGCCAGGTCTCCGCCGCCGCCTCGACCTGCGCCTCGATCCACTCTGCATCCCGACTCTGCGCTTCGGCCAGTTGAGCCACGGCCCTGAGCAACTGGGGGTTGAAATCGCCCGACAATCCAGGCAACCACCGACGTCGGAGTCGGTTGCGCGCGTAGCGCAAGTCGCGGTTGGAGGGGTCCTCGCGCCAACGCCAGCCGGCCGCCTCCGCCGCCGCCGCCAGCTCCGACCGCGACACCTGGAGCAGTGGACGCACCAGGCGCCCGCCGTCGGAGACTGGCGGGATGCCCGCCAGGCCGTCGGGCCCCGTGCCGCGGAAGAGCCGAAGCAGCACCGTCTCGGCCTGGTCGTCGGCGGTGTGGGCCGTCATGAGGCGCGTGGCCCCGCCGGCCCGGGCCAGGCCGTCCAGGGCCGCGTAGCGGGCGTCGCGCGCCGCCTCCTGCAACGTGGGACGGCTCTGGCTGGGGTGTCCGCGGCGGGCGGCCGCCGGGTCGACTCGGGCACAGGCCACGGGCCAGCCCAGGGCCTCTCCCAACTGGAGGACGAAGGCCTGGTCGGCCTCCGACTCCTCCCCCCGGAGGCCGTGATTCACGTGCCCAATCAAGAGCTTGAATCCCCATCGGGGAGACAGTGCATGAAGGGTGTGGAGCAGCGCCGTGGAATCGATGCCGCCCGAAACCGCCACCAGCAGACGCTAGTCCCCCACCCCGGCGCGTTCGAGCGCGACCGCCACCCCCTGGCGCAGACGGCCGAGGGCGCTCACGGGTCGGCCAGGGCCGACGCCTCGCCGATCAGCACGCGGGTGCCCTCGGCGTCGTCCTTCTCCACCCACACGTCGCAGTGCACCCGGGTCCGCGTGCCCTCGCGCGATTCCTCGCGCACCCGCGCTTTGGCGTGCAGCCGGTCGTCCACCCACACCACGTTGGTGAGCTTCACCGACATGCGGCCTCCGGCCAGCCAGCCCAAGCCGAAGTCGTCCTGCATGACCTGCGAGACGAAGCACGTGGTCATCATCCCCTGCACCACGATGGTGGGGAAGCCGAGCTTCTTCGCCTCCTCGGCATCCGTGTGGTAGTTGGCGCCGGGGCCCGAGAACATCCAACAGCGGCGCTGGTCCACCGTCTTCGCCACCGCGGCCAGATCGCGGCCCGTCGCCGTCGGAAAGGGGGGACGCGGCGCCTTCTTGGCGGCCGTCTCGCGATCCACCACGTTGCCCGACGTGGGCTTTTCCGGCGGCAGAAACGACTGGTGCGTGCGGCCGCGCACCAAGAGGCGCCCGTCCTCGCCGACGACGTCGGTCTCGTTCACCACGTAGTCGCGCCCGCGCTTGGCGTAGCGATCGATGATGGTCGAGCGGGTCTGCACCTTGGCCCCGATCGGGATCGGCGCGAAGAGCTCCCAGTCCTGCTGCGCGTGCAGATTCCCGAACAGGTTCTTCAGGTACCACTCGCCCAGGTAGCGGTAGCACTCGGAGTGGTACAGGAGCGGCGGGGCCCACTCGGTCTGGAGCGGGTGGTGATCGTCCAGGGCGTCGGCGTAGAAGTCCACCACCTCGCGGCTGACTTCCAGGTGACGCCCGCCGCAGTGGCGACCCACGTGGGCCGGTTCCCCGCGGAGATTCATGGCGCGTCCTCCTCCCAGAGCGGGATACCGCCACGATAGCCGTCTCGCGGCCGGGTTGGCGCCCCGGCGGCAGCTCGACTATCCCGTGCGGCCGTGAAGAGCCCCGAGCACAACGTCGGCGGTTGGATCGCGCGCCGGGCCGTCCAGGCGGGCGGCGACCTGGCCATCGTGGACGGCGATCTGCGCCTGGACTACGCGGCCCTGGAAGACCGCGTGGCGCGCCTGGCCACCTGGCTCCGGGCCGAGGGCGTCGGCCCCGGCGACCGGGTGGCCCTGCTGCTGGCGAACCGCAGCCTCTATCTCGAGGCGGTCTTCGCCACCGCGCGCATCGGCGCCCTCTCCGTCCCCATCAACACCCGCCTCTCGCCCCGCGAGATCGGCTACGTGGTGGACGACTGCCGCCCGCGGCTCGTGCTCCACGAGCCCGAGCTGGCCGAGACGGTGGCCAAGGCCCTGGCCCGGGCCGCGACGACGCCGGCCTGCTTCCCACCCGAGGCGTGCGAACGCGCGCGCGACGCCGCGGCGCCGGCTGCCGACGTCCACCCGGTGTCGCCCGACGACCCCATGATGCTGATGTACACCTCGGGCACCACGGGCCAGCCCAAGGGCGCCGTGCTGCCGCACCGCAAGACGCTCTTCAACAGCCTGAACGCCGAGCGCTTCTTCGGCCTGACACCGCGCGACCGGCTGCTGGTGGTGGCGCCGCTCTTCCACTCGTTGGGCCTGGCCATCCTGTCGCTGCCCGCGCTCTACGCCGGCGCCGCGCTGGTGCTGCGGCGGCACTTCGAGCCCGAGGAGGTCTGGGAGACGGTGGGCCGAGAGGGGCTGACCTTCTTCGGCGGCGTGCCCACCATGTATCAGCGCCTCTACGACGCCCTCGCCGCGGCACCGGCGGGCCGCTACGCCCTCGGCACGCTGCGCTTTCTCTTCACCGCCGGCTCGGCCATCCCGGTGGAGCTGATTCGCGCCTTCGAGGGGCGCGGGCTGGTCCTGAAGCAGGGCTACGGCCAGACCGAAACGTCGATCCTGTGCTGCCTCCACGAGCGGGACGCCGTGCGCAAGGCCGGCAGCGTGGGCAAGCCCGTCCTCCACGCCGAGCTGCGCATCGTCGCTCCCGAGACGGCGGCCGGCCCCGTGGCCGACTGGCGCGACACGGCCCCGGGCGAGACCGGCGAGATCGTCGTGCGCGGTCCCATCACCATGCTGGGCTACTGGGAGAAGCCCGACGCTACGGCCGAGACCCTGCGCGAAGACGGCTGGCTTCGCACCGGCGATCTGGCCAGCTTCGACGCCGAGGGCTTCGTCACCCTGGCCGGCCGGGCGCGCGACATGTTCATCTCGGGCGGCGAGAACGTCTACCCGGCCGAGGTGGAATCCGTCTTCGAGGAGCACCCCGACGTGCTGGAGATCGCCGTCGTGGGGGAACCCGACCCGCGCTGGGGCGAGGTGGGCTGCGCCCACGTGGTGCTGGCCCCGGGCACCCGGCTCGAGCCCGAAGCGCTCAGCGCCTGGGCGCGGGAACGCCTGGCGAAGTTCAAGATCCCCGCGCGCTACGTCGAGACCGACGCGCTGCCGCGCACCGCCACCGGCAAGGTTCAGAAGCACGAGCTGGCCGCCCGCGGTGGTCGTTGACGCCCGCCTCTCGCGCGCCCGAAGCGCCGAACGGAATCCCCGGTTTCGTCGGGCTAGCGGGCCAGCAGCAGCCGCAGACGATTGCCGACCCGCTCGGCGTAGTCGGCCAGGTCGGCGATCCACAGGATGACCTGGTGCCAGAAGACGGTGCCCACCCCCAGCTCGCTCTCGATGGCGAAGAGCGCCCGTGCCGCCGCGTCGCAGAGCACATCGGTCTCGCTCTCGATGCGCCCCAGCTCGGCGATCATCTCGGTCACGCGGGCCACCTCGCGATCGCCGAAGCCCGTCTCCACCAGCTCGTCCAACTCGTCGATGACGCGCTCGCCCTGCTCGCAGGCCGCCACCACGCGGCGCGCCAGGGCCAGGAGCGGCTCGCCCAGGGACGGCGGCGCCACCATGCCGCGCTGGTCCGCCAGCTCGGCGATGTCCTGCGCCACATCCGCGATCGAATCCTGGTGGTCCTGGATCTCCAGCATGTCGCGGCGCTCCATCGCCATGAGGAGCCTCCGCGGCAGGTGGCTGCGGATCTCGTGCTTGATCTCGTCGGCCTCGTGCTCGAGGCGGTCGATCGTCTGGCGTCGCTCTCGCAACGCGTCGAGATCCCCCGCCACCATGGACTCCACCAGCGGCAGCACCTCGCGCGCGCAGGCCACCGCCGCGCGCATGTGCTGCTGCATGGGCCGCACGGGCGAATGTCCAAACAGGTTGGCGATGAGCGACATGCGCCCTCCTTCGATGTCCCGAGTCAGCCCAAGAGGCCCTTGAAGAAGTAGAAGAAGAAAACCGACAGCCCCGCCGCGATGGGCAGCGTGGCCACCCACGAGACCACGATGTTACCCACCACGCGCAGGTCGAGCGCCCCGATGCCGCGCGCCAGGCCCACACCCAGCACCGCCCCCACCAGCGTGTGCGTGGTGGAGATCGGAATGCCCAGGCGCGAGGCCAGCACGATCGTGGT
This sequence comes from Pseudomonadota bacterium, assembly GCA_022361175.1. GTDB lineage: Bacteria > Myxococcota_A > UBA9160 > UBA9160 > UBA4427 > JAKSBN01. The sequence continues at coordinate 5,918 of JAKSBN010000054.1, forward strand.
GGCGGCGGCCAGCTCGGCGGCAAACCCGCGGCTCGGAGTGAGCTCGGTGATCTTCTTGCCCACGGTCTCCATCACACGATGGCCCCAGGTGGCGAGCCCCAGCACGATCCCCAAGCCGCCGAGCGCCAGCATCCAGGGCTCGACGGGGGCCTTGCTGCCCAGCGGCAGCTCTCTCGCCACGCTCACCACGGCGGCCAGCGGGCCGATGGAGTTGGCCACGTCGTTGGAGCCGTGGGCGAAGGCCACGGCGCAGGCGGTCAGCACCTGCAGCACCACGAACACGCGTTCTACCTGACTGAAGCGCTCGCGCGAGGCATCGACGGCCGTGACGTCGACCCGCCGCAGGAAGATCCAGCCGAGCAAGGCACCCACCAGGCCGAGGGCGGCAGAGCCGAGCAGCGCCTCCGGCAGCGCCAGATCGAGCTTCAGGTTCTTCAACCCCTTGAACAGGGTCACCAGGCCGATGATGAAGAAGACGTAGAAGAAGAAGATCGGCCCGATGCGGCGCACCTGCCCCAGCGGATCCTCGCGATCCAAGATCCAGGCGCGCGTGAGCAAGAAGAGGAGGAAGCCGAGCACGCCCGAGAGCAGCGGCGACGTCAGCCAAGACAGCACGATCTGGCTGACCTTGCCCCAATTGACCGCATCGACCCCCAGCCCCACCGCACCGAAGCCCACGATCGCGCCCACGATCGCGTGGGTGGTGGAGACCGGGAGACCCAAACGGGTCGCGCCCAGCAGCAGGGTCGCGGCCGACGCCAGCGACGCCAGCATGCCGTACAACAGGAGATCCGTGTGCTGCGCCACGATCTCCATGTCCAACATGCCCTTGCGCACCGTGTCGGTGACGTGGCCGCCCACCAGATAGGCGCCCAGGAACTCCAGCACGGCGGCCACCAGGATGGCCTTGCGCACCGTCAGTGCGCCGGACCCCACGCTCGTGCCCATGGCGTTGGCCACGTCGTTGGCGCCGATGGTCCAAGCCATGTACAGCGCGAGCACGCCGGCGATCCAAAGGACCACCGGGATGTCGAAGAGCCACGGCTCCAGCGCACCACCCCCATCGACCCCGCCTGGGATCAACGTGGGTGTACCAGCTCCCGTGAAGTTTCGTTACGGAATCGTGTCGAAAATATGAACAAACACCGTTCTATTCTTGATCTCGCGCTCGCCGACGCCGAGCGCCCACGGCCGCGAGCACCGCCACGCCGGACCCGAGCAGCAAGCTCGTCCCCGGCTCGGGCACGAAGTTGAGCTGCATCGAGACGAATCCGCCCAGCGTGCCACCGAACCCAGTGATCATCTTGAGCGGTGCGATGAGTGTGACCGACCCGAGCCCGTTGGCGCGGCCGTCCGAACCGGTGAACGTGATCGTGTTGACGACGCCTTGGGACGTCGCGACGGACAACCCGGTGAGCACGACCGCACCCGTCGTCCACGCCCCGCCGACCAGCGTCACCTGGACCCCTCCGGCTTGCTCCATCGCCGTCGCGCCCGGCGCGTTACCCACCGGGCTGAGCGGGACCGAGAGATCGAAGAGATTGAGAAGGTTCAGGACGGCGACGCCGGACACCGGCGCCGTCCCGCCGAACCCGCCTTGCGGTCCCCCGCCGACGGCCAGCGTACCGCTGCCGTTCTGAACCACGGCCGAGAACTCGCTGATCAGGGGAATCCCGGTCAACAGAGACAACGGCCCGGTCGCCGTTCCGGAGAACGTTCCTCCAGCCTGGACGATGGTTGCGCCCCCGACGGTGGAGACGCCGATCGGATCGGCTGCCTGATCGAGACTCAAAGTGGGCAGTGGCAGAAGGACGATGGTCAGCGTCGAGTTCGTCACCGTCGCTGCCTGCGCCGGAGCGCCCGAGAAGACCGCCAGCACCAACGCCGGCACAGCGATCCAACCCGCGCGCCACCGCGGTGACCGATTCGCCCACACCATCGAGCCTCCTCTCCCCGCGTCAGCGCGAGTCCGGGGCCCCGCGATTTCGCCGGCGCCGGCGCAATCCCAGCCCCAACGAGGCGAAGCCCGCTCCGATCAACAAGGCGGTCCCCGGCTCGGGAACAAAGAGATCCAACGTGAGAATCGCGAAGCCACCCCGGTTGCCGGCCACGTTCGTCAAGACGCGGATCGGCGTGATCAACTGGAGGGTACCCTCGCCGTTCCAGCGGTTGTCGCTCCCGGACAGGGAGATTGTGTTGACGGCGCCACCGCCCGCG
>JAKSBN010000412.1 GCA_022361175.1 Pseudomonadota bacterium
CTCGGCGCGCTGCTCGCGCTGGGACGGCCCGCCGCTGCGGGCCCCGGGCGGCGGCGCTCGAGATGAGCCTCGACAGCCTTCACCCCTTCGTGGCCATCTACGCGCCGGCCCTGGTGGGAGTCGCCCTGCCCTTCGCCGCCGTCCTCGTCGTTGGGCGCACGCGCCCGGAAAGGCCTTCCGGCCGCCGCCTCGCCATCGCTTCCGCCCTCTGGCTCGCCCTCTGCGCCGCCGTTTTCTTCGTGCAGTTCAACCTGCTGTTCCTGTCCGTTTACGTCGGCCAACACGCCCACCCGCCCCAGCCGCGCTCGTGGCCGGCCCCGGTCGCGTTCGCCCTCGCCGCGACACACGCCGGCCTCGGATGGTGGCTGGCGCGTTGGGCGACGGCCGCCAGAGTCCCCCTCGAGGTCCACGGCAAACTCAAGAACGAGCAAGGCACTTCGTCCGGCCGGTCCCCGTAGGGTCACACGTTCGGTCCCCTATGGATTGGACCTCGAGATGCCCGGAGCGACACGCGGGGCGAAAACGCAGCTCTGTTGCCCTCCTCCGGGCCTGGCTACCTTCCGGCGCTTCGCGTGACCCAAGGAGCCCATGGATGCCCTCCCCTCGCTTCGCTCTCGCCGCCGCGCTGGTCGTGCTGGTCGCCGCCGCATGCGCGCAGGCACCTGGGCGGATTTCGGCGATCACGCCGGTTCCCACCTACGCGCAAAGCCCCGGCCGCTTCGTGTGGGTCGATCTGGTGACGCACGATCTGGCGGGGGCGCAGGCCTTCTACGGCGAGCTCTTCGGCTGGAGCTTCGACGCGGACAGCGACGGCGATGGCTACGTGCGGGTGCTGCACCAGGGCTTCCCCATCGCGGGCATGGTGGACGTACGCCGGCCCAAGGGCTGGCAGCGGGAGTCGGGCTGGGTGGCCAGCCTGTCGGTCTCGGACGTCGACGCGGCGGCCGCCGCTGCGAACGAAGCGGGGGGTGCCGTGGAGCGGCCGCCGCGGAACGTGCCGGTGCGCGGCCGCATGGCGCTGGTGAGCGATCCAGCCGGGGCGCACCTGCTGCTCCTGCGGGCGGCGGGGGGCGACCCACCGAACTCGGAGCCGCCGCCGGGCCGCTTCCTGTGGAACGAGCTCTGGACCCAGGACGTCGAAGGGGCCGCCACCTTCTACCGGCGCGTGGCGGGCTACGAGATCGAGTCGATCCAGCTGGGCGAGAGCCCGTACGCCGTGTGGAAGCGCGGGGGCGTTCCGCGCGCGGGCTTGATCGAAGCGCCGCCCGAAGTAGACGCCCAGTGGCTGCCCTACGTGCGCGTGGAGGATCCCGAGCAGACCGCAGATCGGGCGGCCGAGCTCGGGGCGCGCGTGGTGCTCCGGGACGACGATTCGGCGATCTTCGTGGATCCGACGGGTGCGCCGCTCGGCGTACAGGCATGGTCGGACCGAAACGAGGAGACGCAGCCGTGAGGGCCGCGCACGGCGTGGCCGCGGCCATCGCGGTGTCGGCCGCCCTGGTGGTGACCACCGCCTGCGCCAGCGGCGGTTCGGAACGGCCGCGACGGGACAGCGCCGAGTACTACCGCACCGAGTCGATCCACCGGAGCTCGTTCCCCGACACGTTCGGAGGAGCCGGCGGCCCCGGGCAGGTGGGGCGGCCCGACCGTCAGCGCTACTAGCGAAGCTCCTCGAGCAGCTCCTGGAACTCCGGCGACTCTCGCAGCAGTCGGCGGCCGACGGCGCGCAGGGCGTCGACCTGGTCGTCGCGGAGGCGCAGGCTGGTCGGCATGCGCTTGAAGAAGCGGCGCTCGTCTTCCTCTCCCAGCAGATCGAAGCTCACCTCCACGAGATGGGCCGTCACCGGGTGACCGGGCAGAGAGAGATCGCGCGCCCACTCCTCCATCGCGGTCTCGGCGAGCTGCAGCGTCTCGAAGTTGTAGTGCCGGATCTGTGCGCCCGAGACCAACCCCATGGAGGCCGCCAGCCCCGGTGCGGCCGCGCGCAGGTCGATGGTTGGATCCGATTCGTTCTCGGCGTTGACGACGATGATCACCAGACGATCGGGGCGGGCGGCGCCGGACAACTTGCGCAGCTCCTCGATGTTGCCCACGGCGGAGATGCGGTCGAGGGGAACCCGCAGCCCCAGGTTGTCCGAGATGCCGCCGTCCACCAGGTGGATGTAGCGCTTCTGCTCGGAGTCGAGATAGGGAAGCGCGGACCGGGCCGCGCGGTAGCGGCGCGGGTCACTGCGGCGCGTTTCCAAGGCTTCCACCCACCACGGGGGCGGCTCGAAGCCGCAGCGACCCGCGTAGTTCCGCAGCGTGAGGGGCGACAAGAGACCGGGCAGCGCCGCCGACGCCGCCACCGCTGCCGAAATGGGAAACGTCTCGATGTCGGAGCAGATGACGGCGAAGCCGCCGGGGCCGAAGGTAAAGCGGTTGCCCTCGGTCAGGTCGGTGGCGTTGATGTGGACCGTGGGCCCGCCTGCCGCGAGCAGATCACCGAAGGTCGCGCCGTCGAAGACCTCGCGGTCGTAGAGGCGGCTGGCCAGTTCGCTGCGCGAGAGGCCCGGCCCCATCAGCGAGACGAGGTTCCACGGA
>JAKSBN010000356.1 GCA_022361175.1 Pseudomonadota bacterium
CGTTCACGATGTTCGGCTGGATGCGCTCGGTGGGTTCGTCCAAGATCAGGAACTCGGGCTCCAGGATCAGCGCGCGACCGATGGCCAGCTGCTGCTGCTGGCCGCCGGAGAGGTCTCCGCCGTAGCGGCGGAGCATTTGCCGCAGCACGGGAAAGGCGTCGAGGACGCGCTCGTAGGCGCGGCGGCCGCGCTCGCCCCGGTTGACGGCCAGCCCGATCCGGAGGTTCTCGTCGACGGTGAGACGCGGGAAGATCTCCCGGCCCTGGGGCACGTAGCCGATTCGGTGGCGCGCCCGGGCCTCGGCCGGCTGCTGCGAGAGCAGCACGTCGTCCAGCCAGATCTCGCCCCGGCGAATGGGCAAGAGGCCCATGACGCACTTGAGCGTCGTCGTCTTCCCGACCCCGTTGCGCCCCATCAGGCAGGTGCACGACCCGCGCGGGACTTCCAGCGAGAGGTTCCACAGCGTGTGGCTCTCCCGGTAGTACTGATCGACGGCGATGAGCTTCAGCATCAGGACCCCAGGTAGACCTCAACCACTTTCGGGTTGTTCTGGACGTCGTCCATGGCTCCCTCCGCCAGCACCCGGCCCTCGTGGAGCACGGTGACCTTGCGCGCGATGGAGCGCACGAACTCCATGTCGTGCTCCACCACCACCACCGAGTGGCTGCCGGCCAGCGACACCAGCAGCTCGGCCGTGCGGTCCGTTTCCTGGTGGGTCATGCCGGCCACGGGTTCGTCCACGAGCAAGAGCTGCGGCTCCTGCATCAACAGCATCCCGATCTCCAGCCACTGCTTCTGGCCGTGGGAGAGGGCGCCCGCCGGCGCGTCGCGGAGCGTTTCGAGGCCGATCGTCTCCAGCACCGAGTCGATGCGGTCGCGCTCCTCGCCTCGCAGAGTCGCCAGCAGGGTCGACCACACGCCCTTGTTCGCCTTCATGGCCAGCTCGAGATTGACCAGCACGGGCTGCCGCTCGAACACGGTGGGCTTCTGGAACTTGCGGCCGATCCCGGCCAGCGCGATCTCCGGCTCGCTGAGCGTCAGCAGATCGACGTTGCGGTCGAAGTAGGCGGTGCCGGCGTCCGGGCGGGTCTTGCCCGTGACGACGTCCATCATGGTGCTCTTGCCCGCGCCGTTCGGGCCGATGATGCAGCGCAGCTCGCCCCGCTCGATGGTGAGGCTCAGGTTGTCCAGGGCCCGAAAGCCGTCGAAGCTCACGGTGATGCCCTGGAGGTACAGGATGGCTCCGTGCAGGAGATCGGCGGTGGAGGCCGCCGCCACCGCGGGGCGAGGGGTCTCGACCGAAGCCGCTTGCCTGAGCTCCGTGTTCACGGCTCCGCCCTCCGCAAGAGCCCCACGACCCCGCGCGGGAGGAAGAGGGTGCCGAGGATGAAAAGACCGCCGAGCACGAAGAGCCAGGCCTCGGGGAAGATCCCCGTGAACTGCGTCTTGGCGAAGTTGACGAGGACCGCTCCCACGATGGCCCCGTAGATCGTGCCCCGGCCGCCGATGGCCACCCAGATGACCAACTCGATGGAGTTGAGGGGCGCGAACTCGCCCGGGTTGATGATCCCCACCTGGGGGACGTAGAGGGCTCCTGCAACGCCCGCGATCAGCGCGGAGACCACGAAGATCCACAGCTGGTAGCGCTCGACGCGGTAGCCCAGGAAGCGCGTCCGGTCCTCCGCATCCCGAATCGCCACCACCACTCGCCCGAAGCGGGAGGAGCCGATCCGCCGGCACCCCGCGTAGGCCAGCGCGAGCAGGGCGACCGTCGTCGCGAAGAGGCCGACGCGGGTGGCGTCGGACTGGAGCTGGAAGCCCAGGAGGTCCTTGAAGTCGGTCAGGCCGTTGTTGCCGCCGAAGCCCATCTCGTTGCGGAAGAAGGCCAGGAGCAGCGCGTAGGTGAGCGCCTGGGTGATGATGGAGAGATACACGCCGTTGACGCGGGAGCGGAAGGCGAACCAGCCGAAGACCAGGGCCAGCAGCCCCGGCACCAGCAGCACCATCGCCATCGAGAAGCCGAAGCTCGAAAAGCCCCACCAGTACCAGGGGAGCTCCTGCCAGTTCAGAAAGACCATGAAGTCGGGCAGGACCGGATGGCCGTAGACGCCGCGATCGCCGATCTGGCGCATCAGGTACATGCCCATGGCGTAGCCGCCGAGGGCGAAGAAGGCCCCGTGCCCGAGGCTCAAGATGCCGCAGTAGCCCCAGACGAGATCGAGGGCGACGGCCAGCAGCGCGAAGCACATGTACTTGCCGAGCAGCGTCACCGTGAAGGTGGAGACGTGGAAGACCGAGTCTTCGGGCACCAGCAGATTGCAGGTGGGCACCACGACGACGAGCGCCAGCAGGCTGGACAGCACGGCGGCGTCCGCCCGAATCCCATAGGCCTGCAGCCGCGCGAGCATCCGCTAGCCCTCGGCCGCCCGGCCCTGCTGGGGGAAGAGCCCCCGCGGCCGCCGCTGGATGAAGAGGATGATGCAGACCAACACGAGGATCTTGGCGAGTACGGCGCCGGCAAAGGGCTCGAGAAACTTGTTGGCGACGCCGAGGGAGAGACCCGCCACCAACGTGCCCCACAGATTGCCGACGCCTCCGAAGACGACCACCATGAAGGAATCGACGATGTGGGCCTGGCCCAGGTTGGGGCCCACGTTGGTGAGCTGGCTGAGGGCCACGCCCGCCAGGCCGGCCACGCCCGAACCCAGCCCGAAGGTGGCGGCGTCCACGAAGCCGCCGCGCACGCCCATCGATCGCGCCATGTCGCGGTTCTGGGCCACCGCGCGGATCTGCAGACCCAACGGGGTGTACTGCAGGATCGCCACCAGCACCGCGAACACCCCCGCCGCGAAGACGATGATGTAGAGCCGGTTGTACGTCAGCGCGAGGGCGTCGTTGATCACCCACTGCCCGCTCATCCACTCGGGGGTCGCGACCGCTCGGTTGAGGGGCGAGAAGAGGGTCCGCACCGCCTGCTGCAGCACGAGGCTCACGCCGAAGGTGGCCAGCAGCGTTTCCAGGGGGCGCCCGTAGAGGAAGCGCACCACGCCCCGCTCGATGGCGACGCCGGCCAGCGCCGAGACGCAGAAGGCCACCGGCACGGCCGCAAGCAGGGACAACTCCAACTGATCCGGCAGCCACTGCTGCACCAGCCAGGTCGAGTAGGCGCCCAGCATGATCAGTTCGCCGTGCGCCATGTTGATCACGCCCATCACGCCGAAGGTGATGGCCAGGCCCGTCGCCGCCAGGACCAGCACGAAGCCCAGGCTCAGACCGAAGAACACCGTCTCGACGAACCCGAACCAGCGCCGCTTCTGGTCGATGGCACGGAGAGCGTCGACGGCGGCGGCGTGGATCGCCGCCTGCGTCTCGTCTCCCGTCGCGGGGTCGCGGTCCACCAACTCCGCCAGCCGAATTCGCACCTCACTGTGCAGGCTGCCCGAGAGGGCCCGGATCGCCGCGAGCTGCGACTCCGCATCCGACGCCTCGAGGTCCGCCAACGCGAGCGCCACGTGAATCGTGTCCTGCACGCCGGCGTCGCGCTCCTGGACGAGCACCTGCCGCAACAGCGCGACCGTGTCCGGGGAGAGCGAGCCCAGCAGGGATTTGACGGCCCGCCGGCGATCGGCTGCCGCCGGGGCGTACAGGCTCAGGCGCGCGATCTCCGACCGGAGGATTCCGCGCATCTTGTTGTTGATGATGACCTTCTTGAGGCGGGACTTGTCGGCGGCACCCAGCTCCGCGCCGGTCGCCGGGTCGGAAAGCACGTTCTCGCCGGCCCGCTGGTGCAGCAGGACGATCTGGGCGTCCGACTTCCGCCGGTAGAGGCGGCCGTCCAGCAGCGCTTGCAGGATTTTCGGAGCGGCCTCGGCGCCGCTCCCGGCGATCTGCTGGATGGCCGCGGTCTTTCGCTTGAAGCTCTTGCTCGCGAGGGCCTCCAGGCCCGCCGCGAGCCCCCCTTCGTCGGCACTGGCGGAGAACGGGAGGGGGGCCAGCAGCAGCGCCCACAGGGCAACGCGAAGTCCCATTCTCATTGCAGTCGACAAGGTGCCCAGCCCATTCCGAGGTGCCGTCCAGAAGCGAATGCCGCCGAGGAGAAGGCGGCGGCGTTCGCCGCGCGCCTCCTCCTGCAAGCGCCGCTCAGTAGTTCTGGCCCGAGCACTTCTTCGTTACGGTGTTGTAGTTGCCGCAGCCGAGCTTGGAGGTCCAATCGGCCTCGATCACCTTGCTCTCGGTCAGGAAGTCGGACCAGGCATCGCCGGGAACCAGGCCGTCGGTCTCCCAGACGGTCGCGAACTGGCCGTCCTCCTGGATCTCACCGATCAACACCGGCTTCGTGACGTGGTGATTCGGGAGCATCTTCGAGACTCCGCCCGATAGGTTGGGAACCTCGACCCCGATGATCGCCTTCTGGACGGCCGTGGGATCCGTCGTGCCGGCCTTCTCCACCGCCTTCGCCCACATGTTGAAGCCGATGTAGTGCGCCTCCATCGGATCGTTCGTGACGCGCTTCTTGTTCTTGATGAAGGCGTGCCAGCTCTTGATGAACGCGTCGTTGATCGACGCGTCCACGCTCATGAAGTAGTTCCACGCGGCCAGGTGCCCCACCAACGGCCTGGTGTCGATGCCGGAGAGCTCCTCCTC
>JAKSBN010000406.1 GCA_022361175.1 Pseudomonadota bacterium
AGATCGTGTCGCGCGTCATGGGAACGCGTTCCGGACGCATCACCGCGTGTCCCCGCACCAGCTCGTGGGAGAGGCGTTCGCCCTCGCGGTCCATGCGAGCCAGGAGCACGGCACCCGGCATCTCGGCCGCATCGATCGCCTTCTCCACCGCGCGATCCGCGCGGCCGAGCTTTCGGCGCACCAAAGACCACTTCAAACCGTCGCCACCCCCTGCTTGCGATTCTCCGTAGAGCTCTCCGCCGGATCGTCGGACACTCCGGATTCGAGCAGCTCGATCACCCCGCCGCGCCCGTCGATGCGGGCCCGCCCTCCCGACGGCCATGGGAGGTTGGGCTCCCCGTGGCCAAAGGGCAAGTCGAATACGACCGGGACGCCCAGCGAGCCGAGCGCCTCCCGCAGGACGTCCTCCACCGACGGCACGGGCAGTCGCGGATCGCCGCAGCGGTGGAAGCTGCCGAGCCCCACGCCGGCGACGCCCGCCAGCTTGCCGGCCGCCACCAGCTGCTGCAGCAGACGATCGACGCGAAACGTGAGCTCGTCCACGTCCTCCAGCATCAGGATGGCGCCCTCGGTCTCCACCTCCCACGGCGTTCCCAGACTCGCCCCCACCAGGGACAACGAGCCGCCGACGAGCCCGCCCTCGGCCGTCCCCGCCACCCCCGGCCGCCCCGAGAGGGTCGGCGGCGAGTCCGCACCGGCCAGGAGCCCCGTCACGGCCTCTGCCCAGCGCCGCGGGATGCCGCCTTCGCGCTCCAGCATCGGCCCGTGGAAACCCACGACCCCGGCCACACGCTGCTGCCACAGCAGCAGGGTCGTCACGTCGCTGTAGCCCACCAGGGGTTTGCGCGCGGCGCGAAAGGCGTCGGGATCGAGAAGCGACACGATTCGGTGACAGCCGTAGCCGCCGCGCACGCACACGATGGCCCCGACGTCGGGATCCCGCACCAGGTCCATCAGCTCCTGGGCCCTCCGTTCGTCACTCCCGGCCAAGTAGCCGCTGCGCTCGGTGAGGTCGCTGCGCCGCCGGACTTCGTAGCCGAGCGCGCGAAGTTGGGCCTCCCCTTCGGCGAGGCGGGTCTCGTCCACGGGGCCCGCGGGCGCGGCCAGCCCGATCCGGGCTCCGGGCGAGAGCGGCCGGGCGGGAAGCAGCCCGCCGCGGGGCCGTGTCTCCCCCGCTCGGCTCACTGCGGGCGCCGCGTCCTAGAAGTCGTCATCTTGCCCGAACGCGGGCCCTCCGAAGGGGCTGCCGCCCGCTCCGGGCGAGGACGCCCCCGGCGGCGCGCCGGCATAGGGGTTCTCGCGCGGAGAGTAGTCGCTGAAGCGCGCGAACTGGCCCTCGAAGGTGAGTTTGACCGTGCCGACCGGTCCGTTTCGCTGCTTGCGGATGATGAGCTCGGCGCAGTTCTCGTCCTCGGTGTCGGGGTTGTAGACGATGTCGCGGTAGATGAAGCCGATCAGGTCGGCGTCCTGCTCGATGGCTCCGGACTCCCGCAGGTCGGCCAAGATGGGCCGCTTGTCCTCGGCCTTGCGCGACTCGGGACCGCGGTTCAGCTGGGACAGAGCCATCACCGGCACCTGGAGCTCCTTGGCCAGCCCCTTCAAGCCGCGGCTGATCTCGGAGATCTCCTGCTCGCGGCTGTCGACGCGCGTGTCGCCCCGGGCCAGCTGCAGATAGTCCACGACCACCAGGTCCAGGCCGTGCTGAGCGTGCATGCGCCGGCACTTGGCGCGGATCTCCAAGATCGTGGCCGAGCTGGAGTCGTCGATCATGATGTCGGCGCCGGAGAGATCGTTGGCCGCCGCCGTGATCTTGGCGTAGGCCGTCGACGGCACGAAGCCGCGCCGGAACGACGTCATGTCGAACTGGGCTTCGGCCGCCAACAAGCGCAGCACCAGCGAACGCGTCGTCATCTCCAGGGAGAAGACCGCGACCTTCTTGCCGTGGTCCACGGCCGCGTTGCGCGCCACGTTGAGCGCCAGGGCGGTCTTCCCCATGCTCGGGCGCGCGGCCAGGATGATGAGATCGCCGGGCTGCAGGCCGCCCGTCATCTCGTCGAAGTCCTTGAAACCCGTGGCGACGCCGGTGAGCTCGCCGCCCTGGGCCATCAGGTGCTCGACGAAGTCCACGGCGCCGTGGAGCTCCTCGTCCAGGCGCGACAGCGTGCTCTTGGCCTTGTCCTGAGAGAGCGCGAAGATCTTCGACTCGGCGGAGTCCAAGAGCTCGTCGGCATCGCCCACCTGGTCGTAGCCCAGCTCCGCGATCTCGGTGGCCACGTGGATCAGGCTGCGCTTGGTGGCCTTGTCCGCCACGATGCGCGCGTGGTGAAGCACGTTGGCGGCCGTCGACTCGTAGTCGACCAGCTCGGCCAGGGCGACGGGGCCGCCCACGGCGTCCAGCTGCTTGCTGGTGGTCAGGTGGTCGGCGAGGGTCGTGAGGTCGACGGGCTCGTTGGCGTCCTTCAGGGACACCATGGCGCGGTACAGGATCTGGTGCGCGGGGTGGTAGAAGTCCTCGGGCTTGACCTCGGTGTAGACGTTGTGGATGGCGTCGTTGTCGAGCAGGATCGAGGACAGGACGGCTTTCTCGGCACCGACGTCTTGGGGCGGGACGCGACCGGCGAGCTCGACGGTGCGCGTCTCCTCCGACCGCTGCCGGCCTCCGCCTCGATACTCGTCGCGAGCCACCTCACCCCCCTCAGAAACGCGGCTGAAGAATCATACAACGAACGCGTGCTGCCCGGGCCGGACAGTCACGCGTTCGAGGTTCGGAGAGCGTCTCCCTCCAGGGGGAGGGACTACTCCGCTGCTTCTGCTTCCGTCGGCTCGGGTTCGGCGGGAGCCCCCACGGCGGTCACCGTGAGCTTGACCGTGGCCTGCACCTCGCGGTGCAGCCGCACCGTCACCTGGTGCTCGCCCACCGTCTTGATCGGTTCCGACAGCACGATCTTGCGGCGGTCGACCTCGAGGCCCTTCTCCGCCAACAGCTCCGCGATCTGCGGCGCCGTCACCGACCCGAAGAGCTTGCCCTCCTCGCCGGCTTGGGCGGTCACCTCCAGGTGCTGCCCCTCGAAGCGGTCGCGCGCGGCCCGGAGGTCCTTCAGGTCCTTCGCCAGCTTCTCGGCGATGACCCGCTTCTCGTGCTCGAGCTGCTTGACGCGCGCCTCGGTGGCCAGGGTGGCCTTTCCCTTCGGCAACAGGAAGTTCCGCGCGTAGCCGGGCTTGGCGTTCACGACGTCGCCCGCGTCTCCCAGCCCCGGGACCTCTTCTCGGAGAATCAGCCTGACGTGGCTCATGGCGGCTCCTACATGTGCTTCGGGGCGTACGGCAGCAGCGCGATCTGCCGGGCCCGCTTGATCTCGGTGGCGAGGGCGCGCTGGTGCTTGGCGCAGTTGCCGGAGATCCGACGCGGGATCATCTTGCCCGTCTCGGAGATGAACAGGCGCAGCGTCTTGGCGTCCTTGTAGTCGAGCGGAAGCTTCGAATCGGCGCAGAAGCGGCAGACCTTGCGCCGGGTGAACATCTTCTTGCTCTGCTTGCGGGCCTTCTTGCGGGCCTTGGCGCGCAGGCGCTGCTTGACGCTCGGCTCGGGTCGCGGGCCGCGGTCACCGCGGGGGTCGCCCGGGCGCCCTCCCGGTCGGTTGAAGGGCGGGCGCGAGGAGGGCGCTCCGGTGGACTCGCTCATTCCTCTTCTCCTTCACTGGCGGCCTCGGCGGCGGGCTCTTCCGCGGGCGTCTCTGCGGCGGCCTCGGGGGCGTCCGCTTCCGCAGCCGCCTCTTCCGGCGCTTCGGCAGCCGCCGCGGCCGCGGCTTCGCTGGCTTCCGCACGCGCGGCGGCTTCGGCTTCGGCGCGGCCGCCGCCTCCTCCGCCTCGCG
>JAKSBN010000083.1 GCA_022361175.1 Pseudomonadota bacterium
CACCATTGGCGGGCCTTCGGTTTGGTCCTGCTGCTCTCGGTCGTCGCGCTGCCGTTCGAAGCCCCCAGCATGATCGCGATCCTGTTCACGCCCACTTGGAGCTCGGGCGTCGCCATCGCTCAACATCTCTTCGACAGCCTCTTGACCGCGTTCTCCGGCGCTGCGGTCTTCTACTTCTACATCGACCTGCGGGTTCGCACGGAATCCCTGGACCTCGAGTTCCTGGCTGCGCGCGTCGAGAGGGCCGCGGAGCCGCGCCTCGCCGTCGACGAAGGGAATGGCCTCTTGTGATCCAAGCACGCTCGCTGACGCGCATTCTCGACGCCGCCTTCGGCATCGTCCGGGCCCAAGCGGGCCTGTTGATCGGCCTGGGCCTGGTGTACGACGGCCTGGCGAACGCCGCCATGGAGCTTCTCATTTCCGAGGAGTACCCGTTCTTCTCGTTCGAGAGCATGCTCTTGATGTTCGTTCCCAGCGTCTTCGGGATGCTGTCGGCCTACGCGACCACCTGGACGCTCATGCGAATCGCCAGGGGCGAGCGCCCCACGCTCGCGGCCGCCCTCGCATCGCCCTGGCGCGCGGGATTCGGTCTGATCGTGGTCGCGGTCCTCTACACCGCGCTGATGACGGTCGGAGTCATGCTGCTCCTGCTGCCTGGGCTCGTGCTCTGGGCCCTGATCTTCTGCCTGCCCGCCGTTCTCGCTGCGGAGCCCATCGCCCCCCTCGCCGCCCCCGGCCGCGCGTGGCGCCTCGGGAGGGGACACCGCCTGCGCGCGTTCGGGCTGGTGATCGGCCTCTTCGCGCTCTCGATCCCCATACTCGCGGTTCCGGCCTATATCACCGAGTTGGCGCCCGCTTGGAGTTCGTTGGCCGCCGTGCCCTTGCTCCTGCTGTACGGAGCCTTCGCGGCCCTCGCCAACGCCACGACGTTCTTCTTCTACGTCGACCTTCGCGTGCGCAAGGAGTCCTTCGACCTCGAGCTCCTCGCCGACCAAGTCGAGAGCTCGGCGGACCGAGAAGAGGGGCTGGGGTGAACATTCGCTCCTGGCCCTCCGGCCCACCAGGCGGAGACCAGCCGCAGAAGTGAGTCCTCACCCAAGTCCCCGCGGCCGTTTTGCCGGGGGCGGGGCGGGTCGGTATCCTGCGGCGCCATGGCTGTTGTGAACGAGCACTACGGGAAGCTGCAGGCGGGGTATCTGTTTCCGGAGATCGGGCGGCGGACGCGCGCTTTCGCGGAGGCGCACCCCGAGGCCAAGATCATCCGGCTGGGGATCGGCGACGTCACGCTGCCGCTCTGCCCCGCGGTGCGCGAGGCCATGCACGCCGCCGTCGACGAGATGGGCACGGCGGAGGGCTTCAAGGGCTACGGGCCGGACCAGGGCTACGACTTCCTGGTCGACGCCATCCGCGAGCACGACTACAAGGCCCGCGGCGTGGCGCTGGAGGCCGACGAGATCTTCCTCTCCGACGGCAGCAAGCAGGACAGCGGGAACATCCAGGAGATCTTCGGCACGGCGGCCACCCTGGCCGTCACCGACCCGGTCTACCCCGTCTACGTGGACACCAACGTGATGGCCGGCCGCACCGGCGAGGCCGACGAGAGCGGCCGCTACGGCGGCATCCTCTACCTGCCCGCCACCGAGGCCAACGCCTTCACGCCGCCGCCGCCCGAGACGCGCGTGGACGTCGCCTACCTCTGCTCGCCCAACAACCCCACCGGCGCCGTGATGGACCGCGAGGCGCTGGCCGCCTGGGTGGCGTGGGCGCGCGAGAACGACGCCGTCCTCGTCTTCGACGCCGCCTACGACGCCTTCATCCAGGACGACGCGCTGCCACGCTCCATCTACGAGATCGAGGGCGCGGCCGAGTGCGCCATCGAGATGCGGAGCTTCTCGAAGCGCGCCGGCTTCACCGGCGTGCGCTGCGCCTACACGGTCGTCCCCAAAGCGCTCATGGGCACCACCGCCGCGGGCGAGCGCGTTTCGCTGCACGACCTCTGGGCCCGCCGCCAGGCCACCAAGTTCAACGGCGTCCCCTACGTCATCCAGCGCGGCGCGGCCGCCGTCTTCTCGCCCGAGGGCCGCAAGCAGACCGCCGAGCAGGTCGCCTACTACATGCGCAACGCCGGTCTCGTTCGCGCAGGCCTCTCCGACGCCGGCTTCACCGTCTACGCCGGCGAGCACGCCCCCTACATCTGGCTGAAGACGCCGGACGGCCTCTCCTCGTGGGACTGCTTCGACCAACTCCTCGAGCGCGCCCACGTGGTCGGCACCCCCGGCTCCGGCTTCGGCCCCTCCGGCGAGGGCTTCTTCCGCATCTCGGCCTTCAACTCGAGAGAGAACGTGGAAGAGGCGATCGCCCGGATCCGCAAGGCGTTCGGGAGCTAAGCCCCGCCCGCGCGCAACCTCGTGCGACCTCGAAATGAGAACTACGCGTCGATGCGCCGGTACTTGATGCGGTGCGGCGTGTCCGCGTCCGCGCCGAGGCGCTTCTTGCGGTCCTTCTCGTAGTCTTCGTAGTTGCCCTCGAACCACTCGACGTGGGAGTCGCCCTCGAAGGCGAGCATGTGGGTGGCGATGCGGTCGAGGAACCAGCGGTCGTGGGAGATCACCACCGCACAGCCGGGAAAGCTTAAGATCGCCTCTTCCAGGGCGCGCAAGGTCTCCACGTCCAGGTCATTGGTGGGCTCGTCCAGCAACAGCACGTTGCCGCCCGAGCGCAGCAGCTTCGCGAGATGCAGGCGGTTGCGCTCACCGCCGGACAAGAGCCCCACCTTTTTCTGCTGTTCCGAGCCGCGGAAATTGA
>JAKSBN010000187.1 GCA_022361175.1 Pseudomonadota bacterium
CTTCCGCGCCGTCCCATGATCCGCATCATCACGTCGCCCGGCACCTTCGGATGCTCGAGGGCCAGGTCGCGCGCGGCCTCCCACATCTGCTTGTGTCCGCCCTCGTCGCGATGCCCGGCTTCGTCTCGGGCGTGGGCTTCGAAGAGCCCCAGGGACAGATGGGCCAGCGCGGTCCCGTCGATGGGCTCGACGATCTCGCGTTCCAGCTGCGGCACCGGCACGTCGCGAATGATGGCGCCGAATCCCTCGACGATGGCGATCTGCGTGAGGGCCCGCACGATGGGGTCCCGCACGCCGGCGCGCAGCAGCACCACGGCCTGTTCCACGTTGGGGAACTGAGGGGGGAGCAGCGCCTGCCCGATCTCGATCAGCTCGTGACCGTCGCGAGCGAGCCTCGCCTGCCAAGCCGCGATCGCCGGCCCCCGAAAGCGCGTGCGCGGCGAGCGATAGCTGCCGTCCGCGTCGAAACCTCCGTGGCACCGCACGCCGCCGGCGATCAGCGGAGCCTCGTAGGCAACGCTCTCCAAGAGCTCGTCGCTCTGGTAGACGAGTCGGTCGGGGCTGGTCGCTTCTGCGCTCATGGGGATCCTTCCGAGTTTTTCGCGCACGCGGCTCGACGGCGGGGCCGAACCGACCGCGCGGCCTAGTGAACGCCGCGAGTGGCGATCAAGGTGGCCGGATCGACTCCGAGCCGACGCAGTACGTGCTCCCAGAGCTCTTCGGGGTCTACGGAGAACACGAGCTCGGCCGAGGCGGGCGCCACCAGCCAGGCTCCTTCGCTCATCTCCATCTCCAGCTGGCCGGGCCCCCACCCCGCGTAGCCGAGAAACAGGCGGGAGTCCGAAGCGGGCGAGCGCGCGATCTGGCGCAACACGTCGAGCGATCCGGCGAAGAACAGGCCGTCGGTCACGCAACTCAAGTCGCCCTCTTCGGATCGGTTGGCGATGGACTCGTCGAACAGGGCCCAGCCGGTGTTCGGCTGCACGGGGCCACCCCAGTGGATCTCGCTGGCCGTCTCGCCCTGCCAGTGGATGCCCAGACTCTCGCAGAGATTCGAGGCCAGCACCGACGCCGTGCGATTCAGCACCAGACCGAACGTCCCGGAGTCGTCGTGATGAACGAGCAACACCACGCTGCGCCGAAAGTTCGGATCCTGCAGCTGCGGCATCGCGATCAGAACGGACGTCGAGAGTTCTCCGTCCACGCCGCAAGCGTAGCAAACGACCTCACCGAGGCCGCGCGCGTTAGCATGCGGACATGGTTCTGCCCAGCGCCACGGAACTCGCGTGGATCGGCGCGCTCACTTCGTTGGCCTTGGCCGCGATCGCGTTCGTCGGCGCGGCACTGTCACGGCGCGGAATCGCCAACGCCTTGGGCCTGGGCCCGAGCCGCCTTTCGGGTGGGCAACTGGTGTGGATCGTCCTCGGGGGTCTCGGCTGCAGCCACGCCCTCGACAGCGCCCTCGCACTGACGGGACTGGGCGAGTTGGGTGCGCTCGCGGCACTCGACAGCGTGTTGCGCCAGGCACGGCCGTCGGAGCTCGCATGGCTGTTGCTGGGCCTGGCCCTCGGGCCCGGCATCGCAGAGGAGCTCCTGTTTCGCGGCTGGCTCCAGCGGGCGCTGCTCCTGTACCGGCGCTGGCCGCCACTGCTCGCGGTCGCCACCTCGGCCGCCGCCTTTGGCATCATGCACGTGGACCCGATCCACGCCGGGGCTGCCGCCGTGCTGGGGTTCTATCTGGGCGTCGTGGCGTGGCGAGCCGAGAGCGTCTGGCCGAGCTTGCTGTGCCACGTCGTCAACAACGCCCTGGCGGTGCTCACCGCGGGCGGCGCGCTGCCGAGGGACGGGATCGGGCTGGCCGTGGGCGTTCTGCCGCTCGCCGTCGGCTGCTGGGTCCTCTGGAAGCGTCCGGACCCCGCGGGCGAGTCGGTCTAGAAGCTCGCAAGCCGGCATCACCTACAGAGTGGGCCCGAGATGGCCGAAACGCCCAGTGCACCACGAGGGGAGGGCTGCATGGACGCCTCACCGGACGTCCTGTTGGTGGACGACGGCGAGCTCGACGACGTAGAGCGAACGCTGGAGGCGCTCGGGGTTCCTGCCGAGCGCGTGCGAGGCGGCGGCGCGCGCGATTTGCGCGCACCGGGTCGACTGCTGATCGCGACGCCGCGCCGCGCCAACGCCATCAACGCCACCCCGGGAGCGCCCGCCCCGATCCGGATCGCGGTCGTCAGCGAAGACTCCAACGCGCTCCGGGAGGGACTCCGCGCCGCCGGCTTCGATTGGCTGGTGCGCACACCCGTCCATCCGCAGATGCTCCGCCTGTTGGTGCTGCGCGCGCTCTACCAGGGCGAGGAGCGGCGACGTCACGAACGCGTGCTGGTGGGATCCGAGACGGCGGTCTGGTCGGGCTTGCAGGCGCGACAGGCGGTGCTGGTGGACCTGTCGGAGCGGGGCGGCCGCGTGGTCGGCGTTCCCGGCCTCCAACGCGATGCCCGCGTGGTGCTGGCCATCCCGCTGCCGGACCCGGACGGCCAGCCGCTCGAGCTGGAGGCCCGCGTCGTCCGGATCTCGGAGGAAAGCACTCCGGCCGGCCCCACCCCTTCGGCCGCCGTCGTGTTCGAGGGCCGCGTCTCGGTGGCCGAGCGGAGTCGGCTCGCGGGCGTCCTCGACGCCTGGCGGAAGGAAGCGACGACCGGCCCGACCGACGCCGAGAAGCTGGCTCCCAGTGTGCCGGTGCAAGTGGCCGTGCCCGAGGCCGACGCGCCCGAGCGCCGCCAGGACGCGCGACGACCCTACCGCCACTCCATCCAGGCCTACGACCAGGGGACCACGCGGGTCCTGATCGGACGCGACCTCTCCGCCGGCGGCATGCGCATCGAGCCGACGGAGGAGCTCGGGCTGGGCGATCGCATGGTGATCGCCATCTACGCACCGGATCGCGAAGAGCCCCTGAAGGTACGCGCCCGCGTGGCCCGCGACGACGCGGCGCACGGCCTGGCGCTCCAATTCGACGAAGTCCCGCGCGTGGTGGCGAACGAACTCGAGAAGCTCGTCGCTTGCCTTCCCGACGTGGAGCCCCTCCAGGCCGGCGAGCGCGCCGCCCTGGGCAGCATTCTCTCCGAGGTCCTCGAGCGGGAGCCCGGCAAGGCCGAGTGAGCGCGCGGTCGCGTCAGCTCGGGCTCGCTGCCGGCAACGGCAGCCGCACGGTGGCCCGCGTGCCGTAGCCCGCATCCGACGCCACGCTGAGGCTGCCCCCGAGCCCCTCCACCAGATCGCGACTGATGGCCAGGCCGAGCCCGCTCCCCGCGCCGGCGGCACGCGTGGTGAAGAACGGATCGAAGGCGCGTTCGCGCACGGCGTCGCTCATGCCGCAGCCGCGGTCGACGACGTCGATCACCACCTCGGTCCCGTCGCTCTTGGCCACGACCTCCACGACGTCGTCGGCGGCGCTGGCCAGGAGAGCGTTCTCCAGCAAGTTGACGAGGACCCGCACCAGCGAATCCCCAGAGCCCGCCAGCTCGGGCGCGCCCGGGGGCAGGCGCATGGCCACGCGTCCGACGCCGTGGATGCGCGAAACGGCGTGGACGGCGCGATCGACCACTTCGTCGAGCCGACAGCGGCGATCGGGCTCGCCGGCCGCCGCGCGGTTGTCCGTGCCCAGGACGCCGCGCAGCACCGAGCGCACTTCGCGCGCCAGGTCGGCGATCATGTTGGCATCGCGTCGCACCCGCTCGGAGTTCTGCAGCCGCTCGGGGAGACGAACGGCCAACCGCTCCATGACGCCCAGCGGCTTGCCCAGCTCGTGGGCCAGCGTCACGCCGAGCCGCCCCGCCGTCGCGAACCGCTCCGAGGCCAAGAGGTCGCGCGTGAGGTTCGCCTTCTGGATGCCCACCGCGGCCTGAGCGGAGAGCGTGCGAACGAACCCGCAGTGTTCGCTGCTGTAGGGCTGCCCCGAGTACGAGCCCGTCACCAGGAGAATGCCCAACAGACGGTTGCCGCTGCGAAGCGCCACGACCAGCTGGACGCCCTGCGCGCGCAGGGCCGCGTGCTCGGGTTCGGCCAACTCCTCCTCTTGGGCGAGGTACAGGAGGCTCGCTCGCTCGAGGGTGCGCTCCGCCAGCGTGGCCGCGATCGCCTGGACGGGCACGTCCTGGCCCTCGGCGTAGGCCAGGCGCCAGCCGAACTCCCCGGGCAAGAACACGGAGGCTCCGTAGGCCTCCAGTCCCTCGCGCACCGAGCCGCACAGGATGCGCGCGCATTCGTCTGCCTCGCCGACCGCCGCGATCTGGTGCAGGTGCTCCTCGGAAACCCGCGAGAGCCGGCTGGCCAGCGGCGCGATCCAGATGCGGCTCAAGAAGCGCAGCGGTGCCCGCAGCTGGTCGGTCACCACGAAGCACACGAAAGCGATGGCGAAGAGCTGCGGGGCCAGCGGGAGACCCAGCGTGTCGCCGGCTACGGCCTGGGCGGAGAGGCCGAGGCCGGTCAAGATCGCGGCCGACACGACCACGTAGACCAGATACGCCACGGCGCGCCGCACGTGAAGACCGACGTCGAAAAGCTGGTAGCGGGCGATGGCATAGGCGGTCGGGAGCGGGACCAGGGCCACGCAGGCCGCGGCAAAGGGGCGAGCGCCGCCCGGGATCCCGTCCTCGAAGCCGATGACCAGCCCGATCGGCACCGCGGGAATGGCGAGGCTGCCGTAGACCAGCACCCGGGCCCGAGCCCGCTCCAGCGCGGAGTTCGAATCTCGCACCGCCATGATGCACTCGATCACGAGCATGAGCCAAGCGGCGAAGCACAGCGTGATGATCAGCTTGCTGATGAGGGTGGTGAGTTCCGGGGCGCGGCCGGTGTTGAAGAGCGCCACGATCACGAGCCAGGCCGACACGCCGTAGAAGAGCCAGATGACCTCGGGCGCTCGCCGCACGATCTTGCGCTCCTTCGGGTACGTGAGCGCCAGATGGGCCAGTGCCGCGGGCAGGAAGCCGGCTGCAGTAATCGTAAACTGAAAGCCCAGCGGCGAAGCTTCGCCCGTCAGCAGGTCGATGGCGATGACGGACATGATCGAGAACACGTAGAGCAGCGGCAGCGACGCGGCACTGGACGAGTTCGCGAAGATCAGGACCGAGAGACCGAGCAGAATTCCCGTCACGAGGACGGCCGACAAGAGGCGCCCGGCCGCCTGCAGCGGCGAATCCCGCAGCACGGGCACTTCGATCCACTCCTGGCCTTCCGCGCGCGCGACCGCGATCGCAATCGAGCCCGACGCCTCCTGCACCGCTTCGTTCAGGTCGCGAATGCTGCTGACGTAGTGCGCACCGTCGGCCGTCATGACCATCACGACGCGGTCGAACGCCCGCAGAGGGCAGTTGGCTCCCTGATCGGGAATCGCCGAGACCAGGCGCGTCGGGTTGATGCGGCAGCCCAGGCGCTGCTCGGAGCCACCACCCGCCACGTCCTTGAGCGCCGTCGAGGCCAGCAGGGCCACGGGGATCAGCACGGACAGCACGACGCCGAGCGTGCGGAGCCCCTTCGCCAACCGCCGCGTCGGACTGTCGACCGCCATCGCTACACGCCGCTGGACTTCTGGAGGAGACCGTACTTCTGGGCGCGATAGATGACGGCGCCACGCGACAGGCCCAGCCTCCGGGCCACTTCAGCCAGGTTGCCGCCGCACTCTTCCAGCAACCGCACGAGCTCCTCCCGCTGGCGGTGGTCGCGGCGGCCCCGAATGGCGCGCACGCTCTCGGGAATCTCGCCCAGCACCTCGAGGACGCGGTCGGTCGTGATCTCGCCCGCCGGCGAAAACGCCACCAGCTTCTCGAGTACCCCCGCGAGCTCGCGCAGGTTGCCCCGCCACGACTGGGCCTTCAGCTCGACCAGGGCCGCCGGCCCGATGCGGCACTGCTCCCGCCCGAGAACGCGTCCGATCTCGGCCAGCATCCGCGGCACGACGTCGTCCAGGTCCTCGGTGCGCTCGCGCAGCGGCGCCAGCCGGATCGAGAAGCGTTGCAGTCGCTCGGCGAACTCGGGCAGGAACTCGCCGTCGCGAACCTTGCGCGCCAGGTCCTCCGACGTCGACGCCACGACCCGCCGCACCGTACCCGCTTCGCGTTCCACGGCGCGCAGCACGTCGAGCCACTGCGCCTGCTGCCCGATCGAGAGCTCGCCGACTTCGTCCAGGTACACGACCTCGCCCGCGAGCCGAGCCTGCTCGGGGCCGCCGCCGCGCACGGCACAGAACGGGAACTCCTCGTGGCCGAGCTGGTGGAGCGCCCGCGCCACCTGGTCGCGGCCGCTTCCGGGCTCTCCTTCCACCAGCACGGGGAGCGTCAGCGGCGCCAGCGCCACCACCCGCTCGCGGACGCGTTCCATGGCCGCGCTGCGCCCGGCCAAGAGCGCCTCGATCTGCTCCGAGTCCGCCGAACGGGTGGCCAGCACGAGCTCCCGCGCCCGCTCGATCATGCGATCCAGGTCGTCGGGGAAGGTCAAGAACTCCTGCGCACCCGCCTTCATGGCGGAGACCGCCGTGGGCACGTCCCCGTACGCCGTCAGCAGCAGCACGGGCACGGACGAAACGGAGCGGATCCGGTGCAACAGCTCGATCCCGTCGGCGCGGGGCATGCGCAGGTCGGTCACGACCAGATCCGGGCGATCGCTGGCGAAGCGGGCCCAGCCGTCCATGCCGTCCGCGGCCTCGACCACTCGAAAGCCCGCATCCTCCAGCTCGCCCGAGATCAGGGTGCGGGCTTCCTGTCGGTCGTCGACGACAAGTACGGTGGTGGCTTCCAAGACGGGTCCTCGCCGGACCGCGGTCACGCAGTCCAGGGGGTTTTTACCCCAGTTTTGTCCACCAGGATACACCCCGCCGCCACGCGACCAGAACCGCCTAGGCGAAGAATCCGCGGGGGCCTAGCCCTCGTGACCCGAGGCCGTCTGATCGGCCAGCTGCGGATCCGCTCCCCCAAGGAAACGGCTCGCCTCCGCGGCGCTGCAGCGGCGGCCACGGCAGAAGACCTCGGCCAGCACATCCGCGGCGATCTGGGAAGCGCTCCGCCACCAGAGCGCTCCGTTCACCTCCAGGACCGCCACGGCAATGCGCGGGTCGTCCGCGGGGGCCACACCCGCGAACCACTCGTAGCGTCCGTCCGGGTCCTTGCCCGAGAGGCTGCCCGTCTTGCCGGCCACGTCCACCTCCCCCAGCCGATAGCGACCGTAGCGATTGCGAAAGGCCGAGCGCGCCGTGCCGCGCCGGGTGGTCCGGACCAGCATCTCGCGCAGCTCGGCGGCCCGGGCCGCGCTCAGGACGCGGCTGGGCGCCCGCGGCGGCGGCAGTGCCAGCTCGCGCCCGCGGCGATCGCGGACCGAATCGATCCAACGCGGTTCCACCAGCCGCCCGTCGGCCAGCACGGCCGCCATCTGGGCCGCGTGCAGCGGCGTGATGCGGCAGCCGTCCAGCCCGCAGCCGAGACGCCCCAACGCGTAGGGGTCCTCGGAGACCGCCACCTCGCCGCTGGCGTGTCCGGGGGCGGGCGCCTGCATCCAGCCGAAGGCCGCCAGCGCGCCGCGAAGCGCGTCGCCCCCGAGCGCGTTCACGGCCAGCTGCGCGAAGCACTGGTTGTTGGACGTGGCGAGCGCGTGCTCCAGCGACGCCTGGCGGCCCCGCTTGGGCGGCTCGAGCCGGGCGCGCGTGAGGCGATAGGGGTTGCCCCGGTAGCGACACGGGCGGCGCGCCTCGGCCGGGGCGTGCTCGAGCGCCGCCGCCGCGGTCACCACCTTCACAAGCGACGCCGCCGGATACGCCCGCGTGGGCGGAAACGACTCGACGTCGGTGGATGCGTAGGCCAGGACGCGACCCGTGTGGGGGTCCAGCACGATCACGTGCCCGAGCTTGGCGCGGGCGTTTTTGAGGACGCGGAACACGCGGCGCGTGAGATATGCGTCGAGCGAGAAGTCGATCGAGAGCGGACCGGCGAGCTCGGGCCGGTCCGCCGGCGCCGTCACGCGCTCTTGGAGCCGGTGTCCCGGCTGGAGATCGGCGTCGGCGAAGGCCGGCTCGAGGGCCGCCACGGCGGCCGCGCTGGCGGGCAGATGCCGCAGGAACTCGATCGGCGCCGGCCCGGGCTGGGCCGCCAACGGGTCTCGATCCGCCCCGACCGCGGGGGGCGAAGGCGATCTCGCGCTCCACCACTGCGCGACGCCGCCGGCGATCCCCAGCGTGAGCAGCGCCACGGTGAGGCGGCCGCGCAGCGTCATACGCCGGCGGGTGCGGTGCGATCCGGCCGCACGACCCGGATCGCGGTGCGGAAACAGCTTCAAGCGGGACTCCCGAGCGGGGGGCTGGGGAATGGAACGAATGCCCGAGGTTGGGGGAACCCCGAGGCGGAGAACTAGAGGGCGACGACCTCCACCACCTCCGGCAGCTCTTCTTTCAGGCGGCTCTCGATGCCCAGCTTCAACGTCGCCGTCGAGCTGGGGCAGCCGGCGCAGGCGCCCTGCAGGACGACTTCCACGATGCCTTCCCGAAAGCCGACGAACGTGATCTCACCACCGTCCATGGCCACGTAGGGCCGGATCTCCTCTTCCAGGATCTGCTGAATCCGCTCCACGACGGCGCCGGACTCGCCGACTTCGGGCGGCTCGTAGGCCGGTCCCAACGCGGACTCGCCCGCGCTCACCGAGGCCTTCAGGGCCGCGACGATGCCTTCGGCCAGATCGGTCCAGTCGGCTTCTTCGCGCTTCGTGACGGTGACGAAATTCGCTCCGAAGAAGACCCCGGCGACCCCCTCGACCTGGAAGATCCGCGCCGCCAGGGGCGACACGTCGGCACCGGGAGCGACGTCGAAGTACGCGCTCGAGACCCCCTCCAGCAGCGGCTGCGACAAGACCCACTTGACGCTGTTGGGGTTGGGGGTTCGCTCCGCGTGCATGCGGAAATCCAGATCCATCGGAGCCATCGGCGTTGCAGCCTCCTGCTTGTGGCCTTCTACTTGCGGCCCTCTACTTGCGGCCCTCTACTTGCGGCCCTCTACTTGCGGCCTCCGTCTCATCGGCAACCGGGTCGGCGAAGGCAAGAGTAGGCCGGATCGGGTTCAGGGGACAGCAGGCGGAGCCAGGAGACCGGCGTCCAAGGCGTCCAGCTCCAGCACCCGGAACCCCTGGGCGCGCGCAAGGCGGTGCTCACGCTCCCCGTTGTACCCCCAGCCGGCCAGTGCACAGCGCACCCCCAGCGGGGCAACCGCCTCCAAGTGGTTCACCTTGTCGTCCACGAAGGTGATCTCTGGCGCGGCAACCCCGAGCTCCGCCCGCAGGCGTTCCAGGTGCGCGCGCTTGCTGCGGCCGGTCTCCTTGTCGAAGATCCGCTCCGGCGCAAAGAGGTCGGCGAGGCCGTAGTCCAGCAGCAGGGCCTCCACCGAGGCGCGGTCCTTGGCCGTCGCGACGGCGAGCGTGATCTCCGCCGCGCGCTCGCGCAGCCAGCGCGCGAAGGCGGGGTAGGGGCCGAGCAGCGCCCGCCACGCCTCCGGTTCCGCCTCCCGAAACGCCGCCCGCGTCGCGTAGAAGCGCTGGTGGAAGCGATCGAGGAACGCCCGTGGGAGCGTGCGATAGACGGCGTCGTAGGCTGCCTGGTCCGGCACCGAGGCTCCGGTCTCGAGGGCGTGCAAGCAGACCCCGAAGTCCTCCGCGCGGTTGCCGAGCGGCATGAGCTCCACGAAGCGCCGATACAGCTCATCCTCGATCGCATCAGGGGTGGGGACTGCGTCCAGCCACGCGGCGCCGAAGACGCGGGATGCGTCCGGGCGCAACGCGACATAGGTGCGCAAGGCCACCACGAAGGCCTCGGGCGCGCTGTCGGAGATCACCCCGTCGAAATCCAGAGCCAGGACGCGCACGCAACCTCCGGTCGGACTCCCGCGGCCCGGCGGACCAGCGTACGCACCGGGGCGGGCGCCGGCAACGAGGCCCGACGGCGCTGCTACACTGGCGCGCGCCATGAGCTGGAAGCCCGAGCTCGACGAGATCGCCCGCCGGGTCGGGCGCGCGCAGGAGATGGGGGGCGAGGAGCGCGTGCAGCGCGCCCGCGACGCGGGCCGCGCGACCGTGCGCGAGCGCATCGACCGCCTGCTCGACTCCGACTCCTTCCACGAGACCGGCGCCCTGGCCGGCAACGTGCAGTACGACGAAGCCGGCAACGTCGTCTCCTACACGCCCTCGAACTTCGTCTGCGGCCGCGGGCAGATCGACGGCCGCCCCGTGGTCGTCGGGGGAGACGACTTCACCGTCCGCGGAGGCGCCGCCGACGGCGCCGTCGGCAACAAGATGGGGTGGGCCGAGAAGGCCGCCCACGATCTGCGCCTGCCGCTGGTGCGGCTGGTGGACGGCACCGGGGGCGGCGGCAGCGTCAAGACGAACGCCACCCTCAGGCGCTCCTACGTCCCCTACGTGCCCGAGTTCGACGTCTCCGTGGCACTCCTGTCCGAAGTGCCCGTCGCCTCCGCCGCCCTCGGCCCCGTGGCCGGCCTCGGCGCCGCGCGCGTGGCCGCTTCCCACTTCTCGGTGATGGTGCGCGGAACGAGCCAGCTCTTCGTGGCCGGCCCGCCCGTGGTGCGGCGCGCATTCGGGCGGGAGATCAGCAAGGAGGACCTGGGCGGCGCCGGCATCCACGCGCGCGGCAGTGGCGCGGTGGACAACGAGGCCCGCAGCGAGGAGGAGGCGCTCGAGCAGATCCGCCGCTTCCTCTCCTACCTGCCGCCCTCCGTCTACGAGCTGCCACCCGTGGTGCAAACGGACGACGACCCCGGGCGCCGCGAAGAAGCCCTGCTCTCCATCGTCCCGCGCGACCGTCGCAAGACCTACGACGTGCGCAAGCTCCTGTCGCTCGTCTTCGATCGGGATTCGCTCTTCGAGATGACCCGCTACTTCGGCCGGCCGCTGCTGACCGCGTTGGCGCGGATCGACGGCATCCCGGTCGGTGTGATCGCCAACGACCCGCGGCAGCTGGCGGGATCGCTCGACGCCGACGCCAGCGCCAAGATGGCGCGCTTCGTCGACCTGTGTGACACGTTCCATCTCCCGGTGGTGAACTTCGTGGACAACCCGGGCTTTCTGATCGGCGTCGAGTCGGAGCGACGCGGCACGATTCGCCACGGGGTCCGCGCGCTCTTCTCCGTCTACCAAGCCGAGATCCCCTGGGTCTCGATCCTGGTCCGCCGCTGCTTCGGCGTCGCGGGCGCCGGCCACGGAGCCCACCACCGGCTGAATCTGCGCTACGCCTGGCCGTCGGCCGAGTGGGGCTCGCTCCCGATCGAGGGCGGCGTCGAGGCCGCCTACCGCCGTCAGATCGAGGCTTCGGACGACCCCGACGCGCTGCGGGCCCAGCTCGAAGACCAACTGGCATCGCTGCGATCTCCGCTGCTCACCGCCGAAGCTTTCGGCATCGAGGAGATCATCGACCCGCGCGAAACGCGACCCCTGCTGGTCGACTTCGCCCACCGGGCGCGCGCCGTCACCCGTGCCGAGACCGGGCGGCGCGCTCGCGGCTTCCGCCCCTAACCCCTCCTACTCCGTGCCGGGCACCAGCACGGCGGCCCCCTGCAGCCGCCCGTGCTTCAGGTCCGCCAGCGCCTGGTTGGCGGACTCCAGAGGATAGGACCGTGTGTGAGTCCGGATCGGGATCTCGGCCGCCAAGGCCAGTAGCGCCCGTCCGTCCTGGCGCGTGTTGGCCGTGACGCTTCGCAGCTCCCGCTCCTGGAAGAGGTGCTGCTCGTAGTCGAGCGCCGGGATGTCGCTCAGGTGAATCCCGGCGATGGCCAGCACGCCCCCGCGATCGAGAGCTGCGAGCGCGGGCGGCACGATGTCCCCGGACGGGGCGAACACGACGGCCGCGTCCAGGGCGCGGGGCGGCCGCTCGAACGGCTCCCCCACGAAGCCCGCCCCCAGCTCGGTGGCCAGAGCGCGGCCGCGCCCGCCGCGAGTGAAAACGGAGACCTCGCAGCCCCAGTAGCGGGCCACCTGGATCGCGATGTGAGCGGAGCCCCCGAACCCGTAGAGCCCCAGGTGCTTGCCGGGCGCCACCTCCGCGCGCAGGAGCGCCCGATAGCCGATGATCCCGGCGCACAAGAGCGGCGCCAGCTGCTCCGCCGTCAGGTCTTGGGGCAGCTCGTACAGGAAGTCTTCGGGGGCCACGCAGGCTTCCGCGTAGCCGCCGTCCGCCGACCAGCCCGTGAACTGCGGCTCGAGGCACAGGTTCTCGCGCCCGTCCCGGCAGTGGCGACACTCCCCACAGACGTGCTGGACCCACGCCAAGCCCACCCGGTCGCCCACCCGGAAGCGGGTGCAGCCCGGCCCCAGCTCACCGACTCTCCCCACCACCTCGTGGCCCGGAACCACGCTTCGGCGTCGGGGCGGCAGGTCTCCCTCGGCCACGTGGAGATCGGTTCGGCAGACGCCACACGCCTCGATCTCGAGCCGGACCTGGCCGGGCCCGGGGGCCGCGAGCTCGCGCTGCAGGAGAGCGAGCGGCGAATCCTCGATCGGCGCGGGCCGGGCAACGACCATGGCTCTCACGGCTCTTCCTCCCGGGCAGCCGCCGGAGGCGCCCGCGCCCGCTATGCTGCGGCGCGGTGAGCCCGACGACTCCCGGACACATCCTACGCCGCCTCCTGCCGTGGGCCATCAGCGCCGGAGCGCTCGGCTACGTATTCGGCTACGCGATCGATTGGGAGGCCATCCCCGAGGCCACCGAACGGGCGAACCTCCCGCTCTTCTTCTTCTTCACCTTCCTCGACAAGGCCGCCTTCTTCCTGGTGTGGGGATTTCTGCAGGCCGAAGTCATCCGCCGCTTCGTCGAGCCGGTGTCGATGCGATCCGTCTTCGAGGTCAAGGGCGGAAGCGAACTGTTGCGAACGGTGAACCACTCCCTCGCCGATGCCGCCTTCCTGCTGGGCGTTGCCCAGCTCGTGCGCGCGCGCGTGGCCACCGTCGTCATCGTCGCCACCATCCCGTTCGGCTGCCACTTCCTGGTCCTGCTGTTGCAGGCGACGGCCTCGCTGCCCTTCCTCGCCGGCGGCCTGGCGGCCAATCGCGACGTGGCCATCGGGGTGGGAGTGGGCTGGGTCGTGGCGCTCGGCATCTTCACGGCGTCCCGGCTGGGCCTGTGGCAACGCGCCGCCGACGCATCCGGAATCGGTTCGTGGTGGGGCCGCGTCCGCCTGATCGAGTTGGCGCCGTTCGTCGGCTGGTTCGTGCTGTTCACGTGCTTCGACGTCTGGGTCCAGGGCATGGCGTCGCGCGCCTTCGGGGTCGAGATCGACTGGCTGGCGCTCGCCTCCCGCATCCCGCTGCTCTACGTGGCCCTGTCGCTGCCGTCGCTGGGAAACTTCGGCACCCGCGAAATCGCCTGGGCGCAGTGCTTCTCGGAGTACGCCGAACGCGAGACCCTGGTGGCCTACGCGCTCTGGACCAACGGCGCATTCCTGGTGCTGCACGTGGCGATCGGGATCTTGTTCCTGGGCCGCGCCGTGCGTCTGGTGCGCGAGCTGCGGCGCGCGCGGGCAGACGGAGAGACGGTGCGCCCCCCGCTCCTGCACGACGCGGTCGATCCCTAGAGGACGCCTGCGAACTCAGGTCGGTCGCCCGCTCGCGGGCTTCGCGCGTCGCGCGAGTCGTTCGAACAGATCTCGCACGTCTTCGTGCAGTTCGCCGGCGCGCATCGCGCGCGCGATCCGGCCCGGGGACAGTCCGGTGCCGAGTTCCTGGGAGAGGGGACCGCGCGTGGCCAACAGTCGTTTGGCGTCCAGCGCGCGCCAGCTCTGCTCGTCGTGGTCGGGCACGTGCTCGCGCAGGAGTCGCTCCACGCGGCTGTCGTCACGAGGCAGTCGCAGCGACCGCCGAATCGCCTCCGGCACCAGGAGATAGCTCTCGATGTGGCGACGGCCCCAGGTGAAGAACTCGAGGCCGGGCTCCCGCGGAAGCTCGTCGCCCTCGACTCCATCGCGATCGAGCACGCACAACGCGCGCAATCCGGCACCGGCACCCCCGAGGCTCTGGAAGTGCGTGGCCGCCCGCACCGGTTGGCGCCCGCCCAGGATGACGGAGGCGTTTTGGACGGTCTGGGCCAAGCCGGGGCCGGAGTGGCGCGCCCAGACCCGCAGGATCTCGCGGTCGCGGGGCCCCTCCACGTAGAGCACGAAGCCTTCGAGCTCCGTGGTTTGCTCCCGCCCGGCCGACGCGTCGATTCGAAGCATGACGGCGGAGATCCGTGGCTCAGTGGCCGCTGGCACAGAGGCCCGATCGTTGCATCGCAGTGGTTCCAAATCCCATCGCAACCTCCTCTGTGAGTGCAGAATTTGCGCGAGACGCGCAACTACGATGCAGCTTCCGTGGGGGGAGCGAAGGAAACTGGGTGGCTCGCTCGATTCTACAGGATGGGACGCCGGTCGGAGACCACTGGATCGCGACAAGAACGCCCGGAAAGGGGCAGGATCCTGTCGCGTCGAACCGATACTATGGTATGAACGGTGTTTGGGCGGGGCCTGACCCTAGGAGTAAGCGAGTCCGGTGATTTCCGTACTGGTGGCTGACGATCACGGTATCGTGCGAGAGGGGCTGCGGCGGCTGCTCGAGTCGGAGACCGACATTCAGGTCTGCGGCGAGGCCGGCGACGGTCGCGAAGTGTTGGAGCAGGTCGAAAAAGACCATCCGGAAGTCGTCGTTCTCGACATCACGATGCCGCGGCTCGGCGGGCTCGAAACGCTCGAGCGGCTACGTGCCAAGCACCCCGACGTCAAAGTGATCCTGCTTTCCGTCCACGGAGACCCCCCGTTCATCCAGAGCGCCATCTCGCTGGGCGCCGACGGCTACGTGCTGAAGAACGGTCGCGCCGGCGAGGTGCTCACGGCCATCCGCGCCGTGACCAAGGGCGGCAGCTACTTCAGCCCGGCCGTTGCACGCGAGATCGTCGAGCAGCTGCGCCAGCCCAAGAAGCCGGGAGACGAGCCGTTCTCGCTCCTCTCCAGTCGCGAACGCGAAGTCCTCCACCTGATCGCCGAGGGGCTGTCGGCCAAGGAAATCGCCGTCGACCTCAAGATCAGCACCAAGACGGTAGAGGCCCACCGAACCAGCCTGATGCGCAAGCTCGGCGTTCGAAAGGCCACCGAGCTGGTCCGCTACGCGCTGCGCCACGGCCTGATCGAGCCCTAGTCACCCACTCCCACGGGATCTGCGCGCTCGAGGCGGACGACCGCTTCGACGTGCGGCGTCTGTGGAAAAAGGTCGAACCCCTCCACGTGAGCCACCGTGTACGAGCCTGCGCCGGAAGGCTTGCACAGCCGCGCCAGGTCGCGGGCCAGCGTGGCGGGATCGCAGGACACGTAGACGATGCGCGCGGGAGCCACGCGGCAGAGACCGCGCACCAGCTCCGGAGAGAGGCCGGTGCGCGGGGGGTCGACCAGCACGACGGCCAGATCGCCGGCGCGTTCGCGCTCGAGCGCGCGTTCCGCCGCCTCGGCGCGGACCCGCACGTTGCCGAGCCCGGCCGCCTCCAGGTTGTGGCGCAGGTCGCGCACGGCGGCGCGCGACACCTCCACCGCGGTGACGCGCTCGTAGCGGCGCGCCAGATCCACCGTGAAGAGTCCCGCTCCCGCGTGCAGCTCGAGCGCTCGACGGCCCGGCGCGCCCTCCGCTTGCTTCGCGACCGCGCGCACGAGCTCCGGCAGCAGCTGTGCGTTCGCCTGGGAAAAGACGCCGGGCGAGACCCGCAACCGGTGCGAACCGGCATCGACCCACACCGGCGGCGCGCGACGGTCCCCTCGCCGCGCCCGTTGCACGCTCCCGTCCGCACCCGCCGTCCACTCCCACTCTTCGTCCCGCGCCGCCGTGCCGCTCTCCGCCTCCGTCCGCGAGGCGGTCGCGGCCTCCGTCAGGAGGTGCTCGAGCTCCGGGACCAGTACCGGGCAGGCGGCGACGGCCAACGCCCGGTGCGACGCGCGCTCGCGGTAGCCCAGGCGACCGGACCGCGACAGCAGCCGCGCGCGCAGCCGATAGCCGTAGGGCGCGGGGGAGGCGTGAACCGGTGGCGGCGCCTCCAGAGCGAGGCCTCCGATGCGCACCAGGGCATCCCGCAGAATCGCCGCCTTGGCCTCCCGCTGGGCCTCGTATTCCAGATGCTGCCAGGCGCATCCGCCGCAGCGGCCGAAGACCTCGCAGCGGGGCTGGGTGCGCAGCGGCGAGGGCTCCAACAGCTCGCGCAGCCGGCCGTTCGCGAAGCGCTTGCGCCGGCGGACCACCTCGATCCGGAGCCGATCGCCCGGCGCGGCGAACGGAACGAAGACCGTGCAGCCGTCCGGCAGACGGCCGACGCCGTCGCCGCCGGCGGCCAGCCGCTCGATTCGCACCTCGACGTCGGACGTCGAGCCCGCTCCGGGTTCGGACTGCAAGAAGTCGACCTCGCTCGGCGCGTTCGGACCCGCTAGCAGGCCTCTTCGACCACGCGCAGGAGATCGAACGATCCGATCACGCCCACCACGCGGCCCCGGTCGGTGACCACCAACTGGTGGAGCCGCAGTTCGCGCATGATGTTGGCGGCGATGGCCACACCCGTCTCGCGCGTCACGGTCTGCACGTTCTGGTCCATGACCTTCTCGACGAGCGTGTGACGGCCGTCCGTGGGGAGCTGACGCAGGTCGCGATAGTCGTCCACATCGGTGTGGAAGCGGCCCGACTCGGCTGCCGTGCGGCGGCGGTGCGCGACGCGGACCAAGTCGGTCTGGCTGACGAAGCCCACCGCGCGGCCGGTCTCGTCGACGACCGGGGCGCCCGGGGCGTTGCGGTCCGCCAGCTTCAACTCGGCCTCGTCCACCGTCATGTCCGGCCGCAGACAGACCGGGTCGGGATTCATGAGCTCGGAGACGCGTCGCGTGGCCACGCCCGCAGTTTGCCGGATTGCTCGGGACTTGCCCATTTCGAGAATCGAAGGGATCGAGCCACACCTAGACCCGTGATCTTGCGCACCATTTGGTACACCGGGGGACGAATACGTGCGTTTTACGCAAACCGGCGTCCTTCGAGCTCCGTAAGACCGGCCCTCCGCCACCGCGGGGTCGGCACGATTTCTGCTTCGGGTGTTCGCCGGTGCGCACACGGGGGTACGCATCGGGGGAGGGCGGTGGCTGCCATTCCGGCGGCCCAGGACGCGGCGCCGGCGGCAATCCCGCCGGCGCCGCGCAGCACGGAGATGGTGGGTAGACATCGATGACGATCTCGATTCTCTTGGCCGATGATCACCAACTGTTTCGCGAGGGCGTCCGTCAGCTGCTCGTGCAGCGGGGCAACTACGAAGTCGTCGGCGAGGCCGGTGACGGCGAGACGGCCGTCGAGCTGGCGCTGCGCGAGCGACCGGACGTGGTTCTGATGGACGTGGCGATGCCGCGCCTGTCCGGCATCCTGGCGACTCGCCGAATCGTGGAAGAGCACAAGGATGCGCGCATCCTGATTCTGTCGGCGCTCGCCGAGAGCCTGCCGGTGGAGGAGTCGCTGCGCGCCGGTGCGGCGGGCTACATGGTGAAGAGCGGGTCGACGCGCGACCTGGTATCCGCCTTGGAGGCCGTTCAGGCGGGGGGCTCCTACCTGTCGCCGGGGCTCTCGAGCCAGGTGGTGCGCAACGCGACCCTGCCGTCGCGAGCGAGCCGCGGCATGGCGGAGCTGAGCGACCGCGAGCGCGAGGTGCTGGCGGGCATCGCCGAGGGGTTCTCCAGCCGGGAGATCGCGCGACGCCTGTGCCTCTCGCCGCGCACGGTGGACTCGCACCGCGTGCGCCTGATGCGCAAGCTCGGGATCCACAAGAGCCAGAGCCTGGTCCGCTTCGCGATTCGGGCGGGGCTGGTGCAGCCCTAGAGCCCGTCTCGGTCGCAGAGGCGCGTCTTCGACTCGGTCGGGGACGGGCTCTAGTCGTCTTCCGACGCCGAGGCCAGCCGGAAGCCCTCGTTCGCCAGTGCGGCGGCGACGGGCGAGTCGGCTCGCAGCAGCCGCTCGAGTGCGCGGACGGCGGGACGCTCGCGGCGCTCGGCCGGGACGGCGAAGTCGTAGTGCTCGTCCCGGAGCGGCCGGAAGTGCAGACCGGCGGCTCGCGCGACGCTCTCGATGGTGACACCCCAGTCGGCGCGCTTCTGCGCCACGGCGGCCGCCACGGCGTAGTGGGAGCGCGGTTCGTGCGCGTAGCCGGGAGGCCGGCGCTCGCCCAAGAGCCCGTCGATCAGAACGCGCGTGCCACTGCCGCGGTTGCGGTTCACCATCCGCAGCGACGGATCCTCGAGCAGCTCGGCCACGGGCCTCGGGTCGTCGGCGCGCGTGACCACACCCTGCATGCGGCGATAGCCCGGGAGCAGCCGGAGCCCAGTCCCCAGAAACGGCTGGTTGTAGACGCCCGACTCCGGATCGAGCAGGTGGATCGGCGCGGCGTCGCACTCGCCGCGGCGAGCGGCCTCGAGTCCCCCGTGGCTTCCCACCGCCAGGAGCTTCACGGTGAAGCCCTCCGCCGCCAGGCAGCTCGCCAGCCGGTCGAGGCCCGAACAGTGGCTGCCGACCACCACCAGATCCGCCACGGGCACCTCGCGGCCCATCAGGGTCACGTCGACCTCGGCATCGGAGTCGACGATCTCGACGTTGCGCGCCAGCCTGCAAAAGCCGTCGGCGCGGCTGAACGCCGTGACGCTGCCGCTGCCCTTGCCCATGGGATAGGCCGACAGCGTGCCGTCGCTGCGGCGCACGAGGCTCACCAGCAGGTACTCGAGCCGGCCGCGCTCCGACTGGACGCGCTGCGCCAAACGCGCCGACACGCCTTCGCGCGCGTCCTCGGCCCGTCCCGCCATGCGCCGCAGAACCGGGGCCACGAACTCGTGGAACGTGAAGATGGCCGAAGTCGGAAAGCCCGGCAGGATGACGACCGGCTGCCGGCCCTGGGCGGCCAGACAGATCGGCTTGCCGGGCTTGAGCGCCACGCCGTGCACCACCACGCCCGGCTCGAGATCCGCCACGACGCGCGCGTTCAGGTCCCCCTCGCCCTTCGAGGTGCCACCGGACAGGAGCACGAGATCGGCCTCGGCCAGGGCCGCGTCGAGAGCGCGCCGCAGCGCCGACTCGTCGTCGCGATAGGCGCCCAGAAACAACGGCTCGCCGCCGAGCTCGCGCACGGCATCGGCCAGGATGCGGCCGTTGCTGTCGTAGACCAGTCCCGGGCGCATCGCCTCGCCGGGTTGGACGATCTCGTCTCCCGTCGAGATCACCGCCACGCGCGGGCGGCGGACCACCTCGACGCGCGCACACCCGATCGCCGCCAGCACCCCCGTCTCCCGCGAGGTGAGGCGCGTCCCCGCGAAGAGCACCGTCTCGCCGCAGCCCATGTCCGTGCCGGCGAAGGAGACGGCCGCCCCCGGCACCCGGGGCTGGCGCACGAAGACCGCCTCTTCGCCGTCCAGGTCGGTGTGTTCCACGGGAACCACGGCGTCGGCACCCCGCGGCAGCATGCCCCCCGTCGCGATCGGTGTCGCGGTTCCGGGCTTCACCTCCAGCTGCGGTGCCACCCCGGTCGGGATCGACTCCGCGTTGAGGAGCAGCCGCCCCGGCTCCTCCTCGGAGACGCCGAAGGTGTCGGCCGCACGCACGGCGAAGCCGTCCATGTTCGAGCGGTCGAAGCCCGGAACGTCCACCTCGGCCCGCACGTCTGCGGCCAGAACCCGCCCCAGCGCCGCTTCCAGCGGCACCGTCTCGCGGCCGCGTTCGGAGGCGTCGATGACGGCCCGCCACCGTGCCTCCGCCTCGTCGCGGTCGAGTACTTCGAGAAATTGGCGCTGCTTCACGGCGCGACCCCGGGCTCCTCGTCGTAGAGGAGGACTTCCACGCGCGCGCCCTCGGGCATCCCCTCCAACTCGCGCGGCACGATGACGCAGCCGTCGGCGCGCACCGTCGAGGACAGGATCGACGCGCCCGACGTGGCCAGCGGCACGGCGTGGCCGTTCTCGAGGGCGACGCGCACGTAGTCGGTGCGCCCCACGGCCGAAGCGATCTTGCGCGCCAGCGGACACGTGACGCGCCGATGCGGCCAGGTGCGCGAGCGTCCGCCCAGCTGGCGGATCGTCGGGCCGGCGAAGAACTCGTAGGCACACAGGCAGCTGACCGGGTTCCCGGGTAGCAGGAACACGACGCGCGAACCGATGCGGCCTACCCCAGCCGGGCTCGACGGACGCATGGACACCCCGTGAACGTCCAGCGACCCCAGCTCGGCCACCAGCCGCGGCGCGTGGTCCTCCTGGCCGACCGAGCTGCCGCCGGACACCAGCACCACGTCCGCATCGGGCCCCTGCAGGGCCTCGGCGATGCGCTCGGGCACGTCGGGCAGAATCTCGAACGGAAGGAGCTCGCCCCCGTCGCGCGCCACCAGCGCGCGCAGCACCACGGAGTTGCTGTCGACAATGCGCGCGCCGACGGGAGCCTCGCCCGCGGGCAGGAGCTCGTCTCCGGTCACCACCAGCTGAACCCGGGGCCGGCGCACACAGGGCACCCGGGCCACCCCGATCGACGCCAACAGCCCCACGTCCTGGGCCCGCAGGCGCCGGCCCGCGCGGAGCACGCGGTCGCCCTGGCGGATGTCCTCGCCGATCGCGCCCACGTTCTTCTTGGGGGCCACCGCGTCGCGCAGCGTGACGCGGCCCGCCTCCTCCTGGCACACCTCCGCCATGACGACGGCGTCGGCGCCGGCGGGGACCGGGGCGCCCGTCATGATGCGCACCGCCTGGCCGGACTCCACCTGGCCCGCGAAGGGCGCACCCGGAAGCGCCTGTCCCTCGAGCGACAACTCGATCGGTCCGTAGTCCGAGGCGCCGAAGGTGTCCGCGCCGCGCACGGCATACCCGTCCATGGCCGCGCGCGGGAAGGAGGGCACGTCCACGGCCGCCGTGCAGTCGCTCGCCAACACCCGGCCCGCAGCCTCCAGGATCGGAACCTGGACCGGCTCCAGCACCGACGTCGCGGCCGCCAGTCGGGCCTCCACTTCCTCGACGTCGGTTCGTTCTGCGAAGCCTCTCATGCGAACGTCGCGCATGCCCTGCATCCACTGCGGCGGCGAGCCGCACAAACGAGGCGCGGGCAGGGAGACTGGCCCCCTGCCCGCGCGCACTGCCAATCGACGATCTCGGTCAGCCGGACGCCTTCATCGTGAAGAGCTCTTCCCGCGGCTCGAAGCGCACCTTGGCGGCGTTGATCATGTCGCGCTCCAGGTCGAACTTCAGCGACTGGTCGGGGCCGACGCCCTCCTCCCGGAGGCACTCGGGCAGGTCGTTCTCCGAGTCCTGCCAGCCCGCCCGCTGATTGAACTCCCACTCGTCCTGCAGGCACTGCCAGCCGATGTCGGCCACGGTGTCGCGACTGACTTCCTCGCCGTAGAGCAGGCCGTAGTACTCGCGGATGTCGTCGAGCGTCGGCTGCAGAAACTGGCAGAAGCCCGACGAGTCACAGACCGCGTTCA
>JAKSBN010000094.1 GCA_022361175.1 Pseudomonadota bacterium
GATGGGGCTGCACGATGCTCGGACTGAGCCTGATGCAGGGCAAAGGGGTTGCGCGCGATCCCGAGCGCGCCCGGAGCGCGCTCGAGAGGGCTTGCAAATCGCCTCTCGACAGAGGTCCCGCCTGTCTGAGTGCGCGCAAGCTGCTCGAGCGGCTCGCCGCTTCGCCCGGCCCGGATCCGGACTAGATCGCAACTCAAGAGTGCTTTGGC
This sequence comes from Pseudomonadota bacterium, assembly GCA_022361175.1. Taxonomy (GTDB): domain Bacteria; phylum Myxococcota_A; class UBA9160; order UBA9160; family UBA4427; genus JAKSBN01. Next base: position 210 of record JAKSBN010000094.1, read on the forward strand.
GAACAGGAGACGAGTCGTGCAGTTCACCAAGGCCTTGCGCGAGCGGGTTCGCAGTGGCGAGGTGACCTGCAGCGTTCGCATCTGGAAGCAGCCGCGCGTCGTGGTCGGCGGCCGCTACGCGCTGCCGCCGGGCGAGATCGAGGTCGAGTCGATTCTCGAGATCACCCTTGCGGACATCACCCCCGAGTTGGCGAAGCGATCGGGATTTCGAGGCGTCGTCGATCTGCTGAAGGTGGCCAAGCACGGCCGCGGCGAGCGGGTCTTCCTGGTGGAGTTCTGCTACCGAGAGTAGACACGACGGAGGTCAGCGTGCAGATCGACCTGGCGGAGTCCGACGAGGACATCGTCGCCTGCTTTCCGGTGATGGGTCACCTCCGCGACCTCGCGAACGCGGAGACCTTCCTCCAGCGGGTGCGCTCGCAAGAGCGCGCGGGCTATCGCCTGGCGGCGGTGCGCGAAGACGGCGAGCCCGTGGCCGTGGCCGGCTTTCGCTTCACGGAGAATCTGGCCTGGGGGCGCCACCTGTACGTGGACGACCTGGTCGCGCTGCCCGAAGCCCGTTCCCGCGGCTACGGATCGGCACTGCTCGAGTGGCTCGCCGAGTTCGGCCGCAAACAGGGTGCCGGACAGCTTCACCTGGACTCGGGCAACCACCGGACGGATGCCCACCGCTTCTATCGCCGAGAGGGACTGGAGGCGTCCAGCCTCCACTTTCACCGCCTGCTGTAGCGGGTTCCGGGACCCCGAACCGAGCCCTTCACCGCGGTGCAGATCGGCCTTTGGTACTCTCTCCGCCTCATCCTGTGCGCTCGAGCCGCCACCCGTCCGCGATCCCGAACGGCCCGGCAGCTCTGCGCCCGCTCCGCGAGGCCGCGGTCTCGGTGTACCCAGTTGCCCACGGTCCAGTTCGCCGGCCAGTCGGTGGAGTGTCTGCAGGGCTCCAACCTCCGCATGGTGTTGGTACGCGCCCGCCTGCCGTTGTACAACGACGCCGCCCGCGCGCTGAACTGCCGCGGACGCGGACGGTGTGGGACCTGCACCGTGCGGATCGAGGGCCCCGTGTCGGAACCGACCGAGGCCGAACGCGCGCGCCTCAAGCTGCCGCCGGACGGCGAGGACCGGGGGCTGCGCCTAGCGTGCCAGTGCACGGTCCTCGGCGACATCACCGTCACGAAGCTCGGCGGCTTCTTCGGCCGCCGCGAAGAACCGGACAAGGCCTGACCGGCGCAGTCCGCCGCCGCCGGGATTCGTAGAATGCGGTCTCGTGCGACGGTTTGGCCCAGAGGCGTTCACGTGTCCCACGGCGTGCATCTGGACAAACGGTCTCCGGCGGCAGAAGTGATCGGCCGGGAGGTCCTCGAGATCGATGCCGAGACCGGCGTCGTGCGATTGGCCTTCGTCGCGAAGCCCGAGTTTGCGAACCGCCACGGGACGGTCGCCGGCGGCTTCCTGGCCGCGATGCTCGACTCGACGACGGCCGCTCCCATTTTGGCGTTCCTCGCCGAGGAGCTGAGCGTCGTCACGACCGAACTCCGAGTCGCCTATCTGCGGCCGGCCGCCACCGGACCGCTCTTCGGCGTGGGACGGGTCACCAAGCGCACCGAGCGCGAGGTCCTGGCCGAAGGAGAGCTCTCCGACGCCGAGGGCCACGCCATTGCGCGGGCGACGGCGAACTTTCGCGTCGTTTCCAACCGTTGAGAGAACGGGCGGCATGATTGCACTGCGAGCGTCCCGCCCGAGCGAGCGGGACGGCTCCACATCGCACGCCTGATCGCGGCCCCGGAGCACCGGGGCGCGGGCGTCGCGTGCCAGTGGCTCCGCGCTCGAGCGGCCCGGGCTAGGCCGGCGGCTGCAGATCCTCGGGAGCCACGTCGCGCACGTGCTGCGCGAAGTACCACTGGTGGCCCTCGGGGTCCGTGGCTCCGTAGCGGCGGTCCCCGTAGAACTGGTCCTCCGGCTCCTCGAGAATCTCGGCCCCCGCCTCCTTCGCGCGCTGGAAGTGCTTGTCGACCTCGTCCACGTAGACGTAGAGGCTCTGGGTCGTCTCGCCGAGCCCTTTCGGGTTGCGGTAGTCCGGACCGGGACAGCCGAGCATGATCACGCCGTCGGCGTACTCCATCTCGGCGTGCAGGATGGCGCCGTCCGGTGCGGATATGCGCGATCGCTCTCGCAGGCCGAAGGCCCGCGCGAGCCAGTCCAGTGCTCCGGCCACGTCCTTGTAGTACAGGTAGGGAGAGATGCGGGGCGTGTCGTCGGGGGGGTTGCTGGGCATCCTGGGGCCTCCTCGGTCCTCCTCGGTGGGATCCCCGATCCTATCACGGCGTCGAGCTTCGCCGACAACCAGCGGACTTCCGGGAGGGCGATGGCCAACCTGTACCTCGCCAGACGCGAGTCCCAGCGGAGGACGCCCGCGTGATTCGCTGTGTCGCTTTCGATCTCGACGGGGTGGTGATCCCGTCGGAGCCGAGCTTCGACTACTTCGAAGCGGAGCACGGGATCTCGCGGTCGCAGTTTCGGGTCTTCTTCGAGGGGCCTTACCTCGCCGCCATGCGCGGCGAGCGCGACCTCCCGGAGGTGCTCGCGCCGACGCTCCGCGCCTGGGGCTGGCGGGGTTCCCTCTCGGAGTTCACCCGGCTCTGGTTCGGCTCGGCGGATCGCTGCGATCCCGATGCGGCGGTGCTCATCCGCGAACTCGCGCAGCTGGGCCTCTTGTGTTGCGCCGCCTCGAACCAGGACCACCAGCGCGCTCGCCACCTGGACGGTGTCGCGGGTTTCCAGGAGCTCTTCCCCAGGAGATTCTTCTCCTGTCGCGTGGGCGCCATGAAGCCCTCCGAGGCCTTCTTCACCCGTGTAGAGCGCTCGCTGGAGCTGGCCGCGGAGGAGATCCTGTTCCTGGACGACAAGCCGGAGAACGTGCGGGCGGCAGCCGCCTGCGGCTGGCAGTCCGCCCACGTCGCGGCGCCGGGCCGGCTCCGGGCCGTGGTCGCGTCCTTCCTCCCGGAGGTGACGGACTCCGGACGCGGGAGCAACTCGCAGGGAGACCGCTTCCGCGCGGTCTGATAGCCTCCCGCCCGATGGGGATCGTTGCAGCGCCGCCCGTCGGACCGCTGCGGGCCGGGCCACCTTGATCCAAACCCGATTCACTCGCCTCCTGAACGCGACGGCTCCGATTCAACTGGCGGCGATGCCCGGCGTCACCACGCCCGAACTGGTGACCCAGGTGGCCGCCGCCGGGGGCGTCGGCATGTTGCCCGCCGCGATGCTGTCGCCGGAGGTGCTGAACGGCACCTTGGATGCGCTCGGCGAAAGCAAGGCCGGCGCCTTCGGCGTCAACTTCCTGATGCCGTTTCTCGACCCCGCATGCGTGGCTGTCGCGGCCCGCAAGGCCGCGCTCGTCGAGTTCTTCTACGGCGAACCGGATGCGGAGCTCGTCGCGCGGGTTCACGACCAGGGGGCGCTCGTCAGCTGGCAGGTCGGCTCCGTTGCCGAAGCCGCGGCGGCAGAGCACGCGGGCTGTGATCTGATCGTGGCCCAGGGCACCGGGGCGGGTGGACACGTCCGCGGCCACACGAGCCTCATCCCGCTTCTCTCGGAAGTCCTGGATGCGGTGGAAGCCCCGGTGCTGGCCGCGGGCGGCATCGCCACGGCCCGCGATCTCGCGGCCGTACTGGCGTGCGGGGCGGACGGCGCGCGCGTCGGAACGCGCTTCGTCGCCGCCGCCGAATCGGGCGCCCATCCCGACTACGTGAAGGCCCTGCTCGACGCCACGGCAGCCGACACCTGTCTCACCGAGGCTTTCTCGGGGATGTGGCCGGATGCTCCGCACCGGGTGCTTCGCTCCGCGGTCGAGGCGGCCGAGACGGCCACCGACGACGTCGTGGGAGAGACGCGTTTGGGTGGGCAGGCTCTGCCGGTACCGCGCCTCTCGGTCTTCTGTCCCAGCGCGGAAACCACCGGCCGCATCGACGCCATGGCGCTCTACGCGGGCGAATCGGTGTCCCACGTACGCGGGGTGGACCCGGCCGGCGCGATCGTGGCTGAACTCGTCTCCGGTGCGGAAGAGGCCCTGCGTCGGGCTCCCGTCTCGTGAACGAATCCCCGTACTGGAGCCTCGACCAAGCGGTCCGCGAGCCGCCGCGCGGCGTATTGGCGCGGCTGGCCGCAGGCATGTGGCGGCAGACGTCGCGCTCGCGCATCTGCCCCCCCACGTTGCGTCTGGACGGCCAGCTCGCACTGGTGACGGGCGGCAATGCCGGCATCGGCCTCGGAATCTGCCGTGGACTGCTGCGGCGCGGTGCCGACGTCGTGCTCTTGTCCCGCAACGAGTCGAAGGCCGCCGAGGCCTGCGCGCGCCTGCGCGCGGAATCCGAGGCGTGGGGCGACGCATCGGGGACCGTCGACGCGGTGCGCGTCGATCTCGGCGATCTCGCCGCGGTACGCGAGGGTGCCCGTCGCCTGGCCTCGCAGCTGCGCGATCGCCGCGCCGATCTCCTCGTCTGCAATGCAGGAGTCTGGCCGCTGCGGCACAGCACCTCGTCCCAGGGACACGAGCTGGCGTTCGCGACGAACGTGCTGGGCCACTTCGCCCTGCTGCGCCACACGCTCGCGACGACGCTGACCGATGCGGCGCGCATCGTGATGCTGACGGGAGACATCTACGTGCTCGCCGGCGATTGCGGCCCCGACTACCCGTACCAGACGCCCCTCGGCGGCATGCTCGCCTACTGCCGCTCGAAGCTCGGCAATCTGTGGCTGGCCCAGCAGCTGCAGGAACGGCACCCCCAACTCCACGTGGTGAGCGTGCATCCGGGGGTCGTCGCCAGCGGGCTCGGGGGAACGGGCGGCGCGCTCGGGACCTGGATTCGCCGCCGCACCCTGATCGACGCCGACCGCGGCGCGCAGAGCAGCCTGTACGCCGCCGTGGAGCCCCGCGTGCCGCGGGGAAGCTATCTCCACAACACCTTCGGACGGGTGGACCTGGCGCGCGCAGACGCGGCCCGGGACAGCGCCCGCGCCGCGCGGTTGTGGGCCCAGTGCGAGTCGCTCTGCGAGGGCTTCGACTAGAGGCCATCTCACAAACCTCTCGGTCGCCAGAGTCGCGTCCTCGAGCCGATCTCTACGTTGCGAAATCTCGACGTAGCGACCGCTGTGCCTGCGCCGATCTCGGCCCGAATCCGCGCCTCTGGCTCGGTCGAGGTTTATGAGATGACCTCTAGAGCCTCTCGGAGCCGCTGCGCGCGGCCGCGGTCTCGTCCCGGTGCTTGCGCAGATAGGTCATGAAGGGGGTGCCGCCCGTGCCCACGTCGGAGGGGTTGGCGGCCTGGCGGCACGCCTGCTGGTGGATGTAGCGGGCCGCGAACTCGAGATGGGTGGAGCGGAACGCCTCCAACCAGTGAAGACAGGCGTCGCGCAGCTCGGCCAGTGCGGGACGCGCGCCGGCCAAGCGGGCGACGGTCGCTGCCAACGGCGGCCCCGCTTCGACGGCCTCCAGGAAGGCCCGATGCCCCGGCGGCATGTAGTCCCGCATCTCGTCCAGGTAGGCGCGCAGCGGGTCGGGCACGTGGGGGACGCCCAGCAGCGCATCCAGGCACGGCACGATGCTGCTCTGGGCGCCGGTCTCGCCGCGCAGGCGCAGCCGTTCGGGTTCGCCCCCCGCCTCGGCTCCGTACAGCAGTCCGTCGGAGAGCGCGGGATGGCCCTTCCAGCCGTGGATGAAAGGGCGCACGCGGTGGAAGTAGACGTAGGGATCGCAGTGCTCCGGCGTGCGGAGCAGGGTGGCGTTCATGGCCTCGAGCGCCTCGGCCACGGCCTCCAGGGCGCGCTCCAGCCCGTCCAGGTCCTCCCCGGCGGCGGCGGCGCGCGCGGGCCCCAGAGAGCGAAGCGCCGGCGCCGCCAGGGCTTCGATCTCCACGTGGATGGCGATGAACCAATCCTCGTCGGACCCGCCCAGAAAGTTCTGCAGGATGGCCACGTTCTCGGCCGCGATGGGGCCGTCCGGATCGAGGCGTCGCCAATTGTCGAGGGCGTAGGAGGCGTAGGACAGGACCGGCGGACGACCGAGCGCGCGCGCCAGCGCGCGCCACGGCACCGCCAGCACCGCCGGCAGCTCCGGCCGCGCCGCCCCGCGCTCCCAGACGTAGGCGTGGCCCAGGAACGACAGGGCGCGCATGGCCGCCCGGCGGTCGGGCTCGGTTTCGGCGGCCTCCGCCGGCAGCAGGGACAGGGCTTCGACGGCGGATCCCAGGCGTCCGGCCAGCAGGCGCTTCGGAATCTCCGCCGCCAGCTCCTGCCACGGATGCAGCAGCGCGGGGAGCTCGCGGGCCGGGTCGGCCTCGGGCAGAAAGCCGCGCGCGGGGCTCACGCCAAAGGCCTTGAGCCCTTCGGGGTCCGGGGGCAACGCGCGGACGACCGCCGACATCTCCGACTTGGGATCGGCCGACCCTCGCCCGCCCTTGACCGCAACGGCTGGGAGCCTGACCCAAGGCTCCTAGGAGGCGGCGGTGCGCAGCAGGGCTCGCAGCGGTCGCATGCCGAGCGTGTGGATGCCCTCCTGCTCGAGCACCTCGCGGGCGCCGCTTTCCCCGTAGAACTCGCGCTCGAACTCGCGGCAGTGCGCGTCGGTGGTGACGCCCGCCAGGCCCGAGCCCTCGGCGGCGTGCAGAATGACGTAGTGCACCCCGGGCCCCAGGCTGCGCAGGCGCCTCTCGTTGTGAGCTCGCCCCTCCCCGGGCGCAAACCCGAGGGAGTTGGCGTCGAACCCGTCGAGCACCGGAATGCCGTCTTCCGCCAGCTCGGACGCGAGCTTGCGGAAGACGGGCTCGAGCGCCGCGGGAAAGCCGCCGGCCTCCAGCTGGCGCCCGGTGGGCGCGGCCGCGAAGACCGGCAGGGAGAACTCGAGTGCCAGCTCGCGATAGACCGGTAGCAACGACGGCGCCAGCACCGTCCCCATGTGAGAGTCCAGGTGGGTGACGTCGATGCCCGCCTCGAGCGCCGTACGCACCTGAGCGCGGAGCTCGGTGCGCACGTCCTCCACCTGCGCACGGGCCAGCGTCAGTGCCGTGCTGGCCAGGAGATTTCCGTCGTCGTCCACCAGCGAGGGCACCGCGTCGGCCCCCGCGACCGGACCCCAGCGATACCCCTCCCACTCGGCGTTCAAGGTCAGGTGGACGCCCAAGTCCAGCTCTGGGTGGGCGCGCGCGTGCGCCGCGGCGGCGGCAAAGGCGGGGCACGGCACCATCAGACTGCCGCAGGTGGCCACACCCCGTTCGAGAACTTCGAAGCCGCCCCGATTGGCGGCCTCGTGCATCCCCAGGTCGTCCACGTGCAGGATCGCCACACGCGCGTCGTCCCCGAAGCCGAGCCGTTGCAGAAGTTCTCCCACCCGTTTCCTCCGAAAGCGCCACATACGCAGAGCATGAACAGACGCCGAGCCGGCGTCCAGTCGGAAAACGAGCTCAGTGCCGCCAAACGACCGCTCGAGGCGTGGTCGCCCACGGCGCGATACTCTCGCGCCATGTCCCGACCCGACCTGCCCGAGATCCTGCGCATCGCCGCGGCGGCGGCGGATCGCGCGCGCGCCGAGATCATGCCCCGCTTCCGGTGCGTGGGCGTCGAGCAGAAGGCGGACGGCTCGCCGGTGACGGAGGCGGACCGCGCCGCGGAGCAGGCCATTCGCGAGGTGCTGCGGGAGGCGACTCCCGACTACGGCATCCTCGGCGAGGAGTACGGACACGAGCAAGCGGCGGGGCGCCCCTGTTGGGTGGTGGACCCGATCGATGGCACGCTCTCCTTCTCGCGCGGAATCCCCCTGTTCGGGACCCTGCTGGCGCTGCTGGTCGAGGAAGAGCCGGTGGCGGGTCTGATCGACCTGCCGGCGCTGGGCGAGCGCTACACCGGCCACCGCGGCGGCGGCTGCCGGCGCAACGGAGAGCCGGTGACGGTCTCCCAAGCCGACTCTCTCGACACGGCCGTGGTCTCCCACGGCGACCCCTACGCCTTCGAACGCGCCGGCCGACGGCCGCTCTTCGAGTGGCTCGCGCGCGAGGCTCCGATCCTGCGCGGCTACACCGACGCGTTTGGCCACGCCATGGTGCTCGGCGGAGCCGTCGACGTGATGATCGATCTCAATCTCAACGCCTGGGACCTCGCCGCAACCCGAATCCTCGTGCCGGAGGCCGGTGGCCGCATCGAACTCGTCCGCGAAAGCGGCGACAAGTGCGGAGCCGTGTTCGGCAGCCCGGCGCTCGTCGAACGGGTCGTGAAGCAGCTGGACTAGGACGAGGCGGGTTTGCGCCCGACGACGATCATGCTGTCGTGGCGGTCCCGGCGCAGGAAGTAGCGCGTGATGGCCGGCGCCAACGCGCGGTCCAGCTGGTCGCAGGGCCAGGCCCAGAGCAGCTCCGCCAAGCCGATTTCTCCGCGCTCGAACCCGCGCAGGGGCTTCCTGCGGTCGCAGGGACGAAACTCCCGCCCGAGAGCGCGCCGCACCCGGTAGTTCAAGTAGCCTCGGTGGCCGCGCGCGTAGATCTCGGTGTCCATGCGCACCGAGTCCAGCTGCAGCCCCACGGCCTGCAGATAGCGCGCGCTCGTCTCGGGGGTGTAGAAGTAGAGGTGCCGGGGGGTGTCCTCGAGCCTCATCTCGCGGCTGGCGGGGCTGGCAAAGTTGGGCACCAGGAAGACGAAGCAACCGCCCGGGCGAAGCACCCGCGCCACGTGGCGGAGCACCTCCATCGGGTCGTGCAGGTGCTCCAACACGGCCCAGGCCGTGACGCAATCGAACGACGCGTCGGGCACCGTCTGCCAGCCGCCGTGGATCACGAGCCCATGGCGGTTGCTGGCCGACTGCGCCACCTCCAGGCCCTCCACCTCGATCCCGCGCGCGGCGACGCGAGCGGCGAAGTCACCGTTCGCACATCCCACGTCCAGGAGCCTCGTCACCCGCGGCGGCAACAGGGCCAGCTCCTGCTCGTAGCGCCGCCGCCGCTTGGGGCTGTCGCGGTCGGAGAAGAAAGTCGTCGGATAGAAGGCGTCCATGCTCTGGCGCGCCGGACGCGGGTTCAGGTACCCCAGCCCGCAGCGGCCGCAGACACCCACCTGGAACGCGTGATCCGAGGTCTCGAAGCGAGTGTCGCGCTTGCGGTACAGGGGCTCGAACGCTCTCGATCCGCACAGGTTGCAGGCGACCTGTTCGAGCCAGACCTTGTCGCCATCGTGCGTCTCGATCGTGTCAACGCGGCGCGTCCAGGCCCGCGCCGCCGATTCGATCGCTGCTTGGATGCGTCGACTCTCGAATCCAGCCATGTCGCGCACCTCCGTCCCCAGCCCCGACGTACGCCCGCGGCGCACCGCCGGTTATGGCTCAGTCGAGAACCACCAAGGCCGCGCGTCGATGCGCGCCGTGCAGGTGGCAGACGATCTCGTGGATCTGCCCACCCTGGAGCGCCGGTAGCTCGATGGGCGTCTCCGTCCGCGGCTGCAGCACGGTCTCGATCCCGAGGCTGGGGATCGCAAAGCCGTGCACGGTCTCCGTGCCGTTGTAGAGGCTCAGGGTTCGGGCCGCTCCGGAACCCACCACCACGGTGGACGGCAAGAACACGTTCTTGCCCCCGACGACCGCGCTCACCACCTGGATCTCCGTCCGGGGGTCGGTCGCGCCGCCACCGAAGGACGCGCACGCCAGGGGTGCGCAGAGGAGGACGGCGGCTCCCAGCCATGCCCAGGTCCGCCCGCTCGAGCGCCTCTCGAGAGTCTTCCGATCCCCCCGTCGTCCCACCTGACTGCCCTCCTGACTGCCCTCCTGACTGCCCTCCTGACTGCCCATGAGCCCTCCTGATTTCCCTTTGCGAGGCGCTATGGTAGAGCATCCGGTCGGGGCCCAACCCGAAAATCGCCAGTCATTCCGCGCCAGTTCGCGCCGGACGGCAGGTGCTTCATGTTGGTTGCAGAGATCCCCCGCGAGGGCCAAATGACGGGGCCCGGGCCGACCCGACGGTTTCCACAACGGCAGATCTGTGAAAAGGAACGCACAGCATGACCGCCCCCTCCTTCGACCAAGCCCAGAGCCTCGTGGCCGCCGCCGACACCCTGCTGCAACAGGCGCTCGACCGCGCGCGTGAGATCACGCAGGGCGGCAAGGCCATCGACGACCACCAGGTGCTGACCGAGCGCGTGGCTTACGCCGCGACGGAGGTGCGGGCCGCCCAGGAGCTGGTCGGACTCGTGGCAGAAGCCCGCGGCGAAGGCCGCTCCAGCTCTGCGCTCGAGCAGACCGCCGTGGCGGGCATCGGCTTCCTGGTGACGTCGCTCCGCGATCGGCTGGAGCCCGCGATCGACGAGCTGGGGTTGGGCGACGCGGCCCTCGACGCGGCGCTGCCGGCCGTCCAGCGCACGCTGCTGCGCCAGTGCACGTCGGAGGCCCTGGTGCGCGAAATTGGTCGCCGTGTGTGCGAAACGCGCGGCCAGAACGAGACGCCGCTCGACGAGATGCACGACCAGGTGCGCAGCCAGGTGCGCGAGTTCGCGCTGAACGAGGTAATGCCCCACGCCGAGCACATCCACCGCACCGACGACCTGGTGCCGGAGTCGTTCATCACGAGCATGGCGGAACTCGGCTTCTTCGGCCTCGCGGTGCCGGAGGAGTACGGCGGCGTCGAGATGGGCAACCTGGCCATGATCCTCACCACCGAAGAGCTCTCGCGCGCTTCGCTGGCGGCGGCCGGCTCGCTGATCACGCGCCCCGAGATCCTCGCCAAGGCGCTGCTGCAGGGCGGCACCGAAGAGCAGAAGCGTCATTGGCTGCCGAAGCTGGCCTCCGGCGAGATCATGGCCGGCATCTCGGTGACGGAGCCCGATCTCGGAAGCGACGTGGCGTCGCTCAAGTGCCGAGCCGAGCCCGCGACGGTCGAAGGACAGGAGGGTTGGGTCATCAACGGGCCGAAGTCCTGGTGCACCTTCGCCGGCCGCGCCGACGTGCTGGCGCTGCTGGCGCGCACAGACCCCGACCCGAGCCGGGGCGCCAAGGGCCTGTCGCTCTTCATCGTTCCGAAGGAGTCGTTCACGGGACACAGCTTCGAGTGCAAGTCGCCGGGCGGCGGCACGCTCAGCGGCAAGGCCGACGCCACCCCGGGCTACCGCGGCATGCACTCGTTCACGCTGCAGCTCGAGAACTACTTCGTGCCCGCGGCCAACCTGGTGGGCGGCGAGGGCGGCCTCAACAAGGGCTTCTACCTGCAGATGAGCGGCTTCGCGGCGGGCCGCCTCCAGACCGGCGGACGCGCGTGCGGCCTGTGCCAGGCGGCCCTCGAGGAGACGGCCAAGTACGTGGTGGACCGCATCCAGTTCAACCAGCCCATCTCCGAGTTCCAGCTGACGCAGTACACGCTCGGGCGCATGGAGGCGAAGACCCTGGGGGCGCGCGCGATCACCTATGCCGCCGCGCGGGCCATGGACGAAGACGAGCGCAAGGCGGCCCCCCTGGCGGCCCAGGCCAAGCTGCTGTCCTGCGACGTGGCCGTCGACGTCACCCAACAGGGGCAGCTGATGCACGGCGGCTGGGGCTACGCGGAGGAATACCCCATCAGCCGCTACGTCGTGGACGCCACCGTGCTGCCGATCTTCGAGGGAGTGAAGCCCATCCTGGAGCTCAAGGTGATCGGCCGGGCGCTGCTGGCCGCCTAGGACGCCTCGGACAGTTTTTCGCGTCACAAAGACGCTCCAGTCACCACATCTCCATGTGGGGTTGCAAGGAGGTGTCTGGTGCGACGCGGAGCAAGTGTTCTTGCGGCAATCGGGGTGTGGCTGGCAGCGGCTTCCGCGCAAGCCATCCCCCACGGCAAATGGCAGAGCTTCGAGTACGAGTGGAACGGCCTGCCGGAAGTGTCGACGGTCCGCCCGGTGGTGCTCGAGAGCGCCAACGACCGGCCGCTGGGCGGCAGCGGTAAAGCCAGCGGGGAGTCCCTCGAGATCCGCGTTCGGACCCGGATGCGGGTGTCGCCCGAGCGGGACACGCTGGTTTTCGACCGGGGCATCGAGATCCAAGCGCTCGGGCTGCCCATCGAGATCAGCGAGCGCATTCCCCTCGAGCAAAGCCGCTTTACGCCGTACTCGCTGACCATCGAGAAGCTGATCTTCAAGATCGATCCCTTCACGCTGCGCCTCGAGGACGACTTCACCACGACCCAGCCGCGCACCCGAGCCTTCGCCTCCGGGCACGTCGACATCCTGGGCAAGAAGAGCTCCTTCCGGGGCTTCTCCGAATTGACGCTCTTCGACGGGCTGCCCCCGTTCTTCAACTTCTCGATCACTCCCTCGGCCGACGGCGAGAGCCTCGACTTGGAGAGCAATATCTTCGATCTGGGTGGGAACTTCTCGCTGGTGGAGCCCATCCTGGCGTTCGAGGGCGAAGACCAGGGCGTCCCGATCGCGCTGGGGCTCTTGGGGGACGAAGGCCTGCTCAGGCTCCGACGCATGTCGCCGGTGGCGACGCCCGAGCCCGGCACGGCCGTGCTCCTCGGTGTGGGGCTCGCGGCCTGGGCCGCGCGCAGAGGAGCTAGACGGCCGCGCTGAAGTAGGCGCCCAGCACGGCCAGCATCGGCTCCACGTCGGCGGTGCCCGCCATCTCGCGGCACGAGTGCATCGAGAGCATGGGATTCCCGACGTCCACCGTGGGGACGCCGACGGCAGCAGCGCTGATGGGCCCGATGGTGGATCCGCAGCCCAGGTCGCTGCGGCTCACGAAGTGCTGGGGCTCCACGTCGACTTCGGCGCAGACGGCCCGGAACAGGCCGGCCGTGTCGGCGTTGGTGGCGTAGGCCTGGTTGGCGTTCACCTTGATGACGGGGCCCTTGCCGATCACCGGCCGGTGGCCGGGCTCGTGGCGATCGGCGTAGTTGGGGTGCACGGCGTGGGCCATATCCGCCGAGACCAGGCTGGAGGCCGCCAGGGCGCGCGCCAGGCCCTGCGGTTCGCCGCCCTTGAACCCGACGGCCAGTCGCTCGAGGCCTTCGGAGAGGAAAGTGCCGGCGGCCCCCTCGGCCGAGCGGCTGCCCACCTCTTCGTGGTCGTACAGAACCACCACCCGCGTGAACGGCGGCAGCGCCCGGGAGGCGCTGGCCAGGAGCGCCGACACCGCCGCGTGACACGACGCCAAGTTGTCCAGCCGCGGCGCGTGGAGAAACTCGCCGCGCGCGCCCGAGCGGCCCGACGGCTGGGTGTCGTAGGTCATGAGGTCGAAGGCCAGGATGCCGTCGGCGCTGGCATCGGCGATGCCCTGCGCCTTGAGCTCGCTGGCCAGGAGCTCCGGCAGGGGCGGCGCGTCTTCCAGCCCGAGAAGGGGAACGAGGTGCTGCTGGGGATTCAGCTTCAGCCCGTCGGTGCGAACCTCGCGCTGCAGGTGAATCGCGAGATTGGGCACGCGCAGGAGCGGCCGACCGAAATCGAGGAGGACGGTCTGTGGAGCGCCCTCCCCCGCCACCGTCACCCGACCCGCCAGCGACAGATCGCGATCCAGCCAGGTGTGCAGTAGCACGCCGCCGTAGGGCTCCACGGCCAGCTGCCGATAGCCGTGGGCGCTCAGGTCCGGGCGGGGCTTCAGGCGCAGATTGGGCGAGTCGGTGTGGGCGCCCACCATCCGAAAGCCGCTCTCGGCCGGCGACTGGGACCCGATCTCGAAGGCCAGCAGGCTGCCCTGGTTGCGCACCACGTAGCCGCGGTCGCCGGGCGCCAGGGACCAGATCTCGCGCTCGGCATAGGGGCGGAACTCGGCCGCCTCCAGTCGGCACCGCGCCTCCTCCACGGCGTGGTAGGGCGTGGGCGAGCGGTCGATGAAGGCCAGTAGATCGGCAACCGGATCCGACATGGCGCCGAGCATACGTCCCGAGGGAATCCAGGGCCAGCAGATCCGGCCCTCGCCCGACGCCCGCGGAATCCGGTATCGTAAGTGAAACACGTTTCACTCCGCGAGACGTTCACTCCGAGAGGAGATCCCCCATGAAACTCGGACTGATGCTCGGCTACTGGATGCAGCAGCCGCCCGAAGACCCGATCCCCCTGGTCCAGGAGGCCGAGCGGCTCGGCTACGACTCGGTCTGGACGGCCGAGGCCTACGGCTCCGACTGCTTCTCGCCGCTGTGCTGGGTCGGCGCCCACACCTCCCGCATCAAGCTGGGGACGGCGGTGATGCAGCTGTCGGCTCGCACGCCCGCCAGCGCCGCCATGACCGCCATCACCATCGATCACCTGTCGCAGGGGCGCCTGATCCTGGGCGTCGGCGTGTCGGGGCCCCAGGTCGTGGAAGGCTGGTACGGCCAGCCCTTCCCGCGGCCGCTCGAGCGCACCCGCGAGTGGATGGAGATCTTCCGACGCATGGTGGCGCGCGAGGAGCCGGTGGCCTTCGACGGCAACCAGTATCAGCTGCCGCTCCAGGGCGGCACGGGCAAGGGCAAGCCGCTCAAGCTGATCACCCACCCGCTGCGGCCGCGCATCCCCGTCTACATGGGCGCCGAGGGCCCCAAGAACGTCAAGCTGGCCACGGAGATCGCCGACGGCTGGCTACCGCTCTTCGTGTCGCCCTTCCGCATGAACATCTTCGAGGAGTCGCTGAAAGACCGACGGCCCGAGTTCGAGCTGGCCTCCACCGTGATGGTGAACGTCAACGACGATCTGGAGCAGGCCCTGCTGCCCACGAAGATGTCGCTGGGCTTCTACCTGGGCGGCATGGGCGCCCGCGACGAGAACTTCCACAAGAACCTGATGGGCCGCATGGGCTTCGGCGACGCCGCCGAGCGCGTGCAGGACCTCTTCTACGAGGGCAAGCGGGCCGAGGCGTTCGCCGCCGTGCCCGACGAGCTCGCCGACGAGATCTCGCTGTCGGGCCCGTGGGACCGCATCGTGGACCGGCTGCAGGCCTGGAAGGAGAGCCCGGTGACGACGCTTCTGGTGGCGTCTCGGGATCCGGCGGTGCTGCAGCGGCTGGCGGAAGAGGTGCTGTAGCCGGCGTCCGCCCCTGCATCAGTCTTTCTGGGCGCGTCCGCGCTCCTGGATGCCCTTGCGGCGGGCGGCGATGGCGTCGGCCGACAGCGTCTTCGCGTGCGCGCGGTTGGCCTCGGTTTCGAGGCGCAGGCCTTCGCCGAAGGTCGCCGCGAAGCCGGCGTTGATGACGCGTTTGTAGCCCCGCAGCGTTTCGGGATCGCAGCTGCGCGTGTCCTCGGCCAGTTGGCGACACACCGGCAGCAGGTCCTCGGGCTCGACCACGCGGCTCACGAGGCCCCAGGCCGCCGCCTCCTCGGCGCTGAGGAAGTTGCCGGTCAGCGACAGCTCCTTGGCGCGGTGGATGCCGACCAGTCGCGAGAGCTTCTGACTGAGCCCCCAGCCCGGCAGGATGCCGACGCGCGCGTGGGTGTCGGCGAAGCGCGCGTTCGTCGAGGCGACCAGCATGTCGCACGCCAAGGCCAGCTCGAACCCCCCGGTGATGGCGACGCCGTTGATGGCCCCCACGACCGGCCGATCGAAGGCCTCGATGGCGGCCACGAGCCCCTCTCCGCCGCCGACGGCCCGCTCCGTCGAGGCGTCGGTGGGCGCCTCGCCACCCAGCTCCTTCAGGTCGAGCCCGGCACAGAAGGCCCGGTCGCCGGCGCCCGTCAGGACTACGGCATGGCAGTCCGCGTCCTGTTGCAGCTTCTCGAACGTCTCGCGCAGCGCCCGGCGCAGCTCTGCCGAGAGCGCGTTCATGGCGCGCGGCCGGTTCAGGGTGACGGTGGTGATGTGGTCCTTGGAGTCGATCAGCAGGACGGGGTCGGACATGGTTCTTCCTCTCGTGGCACGGCGATTCGGGAGGGCAAGGTAGCCCGCCCCGGGCCGTCCCCAAGAGCCGAGAGTCCGGACTGGCGCGGTGGAACGCGGGGGTTCGCGGCTAGAAGCGCAGCTCGAGCTTCACGCGAACGCCCTCGGTTTTGAGGGGCATGCGCATGCGCAGCTCCATGTCGCGGCCGCTCACCTGCAGCGGCTGGTTGTACCGCACCAGGTAGAACTTGCGCGGCCGCTTCGTCTGCGGCGTGGCGCGCAAGGGCTCGTAGAGCTTGTGATAGGGCGTCAGGGTGCGGACCAGGGCCCGCTCCAGCTCGCGGTCCACCACGTTGGTTTGGACGCGCTTGCCCTGGACCACTTCGGCCCGCGCCTCGGCCGGAAGCCAACCGAGCGCAGCGAGTGCCACGAGGCAACACAGTGACTTGCGCACGACGGTCTCCTTTCAGGCGGAAGTGAATGCATCGAACGTGCCATGACGCACGTCGAGACCGCCTTCGCAAGACTCCGTCTTCACTTGACTTTTTTTGCTGCACACCAGTTGCGCGCTCGGGAGATGGGCGTTCGGCTTCCCATTGCCGGACATGGCGCGCACAGAGATGACACGGAGCGTCGCCCGACACCGCGGCGCGTCGCAGTTGACCGGCGGGGAGAATGTCGCAGACTCCCACCCGAACGCTGCGGGGGGCCTACCGCAGCGCGACATCCACCCCCCTTTCCCCGAGGCGGCGCCTGCGCGTTGTCGCGGGAAGGAGGGTCGTTGGATGATCAGCTCGCGTACGACGTGGCTCCGCGGCTTCTGCACACGCCTCTGCACACTGCTGGCTCTCGTCCCGCTCGCGTTCGCCGGAACCGCCCAAGCGGAGACCGACGTCGCCGCGCCGGAGGAGGGCCCCTACTACCACGGCGCCATGGGCATCGCAGCCGGCGGCCTGACCCTTCTCTACGCGCCCGCCAAGATCCTATACGCCACGGCCGGGATGGGCGTCGGTGGGCTCGCCTATCTGTGGAGCGTGGGCGATCACGAGATGATGTCGCGGGTCATGCAAGCGTCCATGGGTGGCGACTTCGTGATCACCCCGTCGCATCTGCGGGGCGAGAAGAACGTCGAGTTCCTCGGGCGCTGACGCACCAGACGGCGCCCTCCATCTGCACGCCGTCGTCGCCGGCGTAGGGCAGGAGGGCCTTGCGCACGGCCGTCGCTGCTTTCTCCATGACCGCCGGTGGAGAGTCGCGCAGGGCGGACCCCACCGGGCCCATCTGCAGGGTGAACGCGACGCTGGCGTCCAGCGCCACGGGCCCGCCGATCTGCATGGTGAGGCGACGACCCTCGATCTCGATCTGCTCCCAACCGCCGGCCTCCAGCAAGCCGCGCAGACGTTCGGGGTCCGCCAGCGCCATGGGTCCGGGAGAGCCCGGGGGAGGCGGCGGCGGCAACTCGACCAGGTCGGCGACTGCCTGTAGCGGGACCCGCACCCAGGGATTCTCCACCACCCCCCGCCAGCACACGAAGGCCAGCCTCCCGCTGTCACCCGCCGCCCGGCGGAGGTTGGCGAAGGCGGCGACCGGGTCGTCGAAGAACATGACCCCGAAGCGGGAGAACACGAGATCCGCAGAGCCCGGTTCGAAAGCGTGCGTCTGAGCGTCGGCCTGGCGGAACTCGAGCGCGCCGTTGCCGGCGGCCCGTTCGCGGGCCCGGGCGAGCATGGGTTCCGAGAGATCCACACCCAGCACGTGGCCGCCGGGGGCGACCCGCTCGGCCAGCGCCAGCGCGGTGGCACCGCAGCCGCAGCCCACGTCCAGGACCGACTCGCCGGGCTGCGGTTGCGCCGCATCCAGCGCCAGCTGCCCCGCCGCCTCGATCTGAAGATCCAGCTGCTCCTGCAGGGCCACCCACTTGGGGCCCGCCACCTGGTTCCAGTACTCGAGCTGTTGGGCGTTCGCTTCCTCGGGCGCCGTCACGACAGAGCCTCGAGCCAGGGGCTGGCCTTGCGGTGCATGCGCAGGAGGCTCTCCTCGTCGATCCAGGAGGTCAGCTCGGAGCGCGGGAACCAGCGCAGGTCCTTCGACTCGTGGCTCCGCTCCAAGCGCTGATCCGGCCGGGCGACCAGCAGGAAGCGCACGTCGTGGTGCTCGTGCCGGGGTTCGCTCCCCCGCTGCGGAATGGTGTGGACGTCCACGTCGAGCGGCAGCGGCTCCTCGTCCCCGCCCGGGGGCGACACGAACCCGAACGCGGACATGCCCGACTCCTCCCGCGCCTCGCGCAACGCCACGTTCGCCACGTCCGGGTCGCCGTCGGCGTGTCCCCCCAGCTGGAGCCAGCGATCGAGTTTGGCGTGGTGGGTCAGCAGGACAGAGCGGTAGTCCGGCGACACGATCCACGCCGACGCGGTGACGTGGCCCGGCCAGCACGTGCGCGAGAAGCAGTCCGGACGGGACGCCAGGAGCTCGCGCACTTGGGTGACGGCGGGCTCGCCCGGAAAGTGCTTCTCGTAGCGGTCCAAGAGTTGCCTGAGGGGCTGGCGATGCACACGGCCTCCGTCGAGTCGCTCTAGACACGCAGGATGGACCAGCGCCGACGCCGGCGCACCTCGCATCGACGCGGGCTCCGCCAGAAATGCAGGCTAGCCTCCCCCCGTGCCGACCGACGCTGCCATCACCGCCCGCGCTCTCGCCGAGCGGGTCTCACTCGCACCGCTGGCCCCCGTGGTCGAGGCCGCCCTGGCGCGCTCGCCCCAGCCCGACCGCGCCCCTCCGCTCTTGGAGACGCTGCTGGACGGCCTGGCGGGCGCCGACTGCCTGGCGCCCTTCCTGGCGCAGGACGCCGCCGGTCTCGAGCGAGTGCTCACCGTCTGCAGCGGGCACGCGCCCTTCCTGGCGGCCCGGCTGGCGCGGCATCCCGACTGGTGGAGCGCGCTCACCAGCGACCAGCTGCGAGAGCCGCGAGACGCCGAAGCGCTGGCGCGAGACCTGTCGCTGGCGCTCGCGGACGGCGCAGATGCGGACGCCCTGCGCCGCTTCAAGTACCGCGAGCTGTGTCGCATCACGCTGCGCGAATGCGATCCGGAGCTGGTGCCGCCGGAGCGCGAAGCCGAGATCCTGGCCGAGCTCTCGCACCTGGCCGACGCCCTGCTGGCGGAGTCGCTCGCCCTGGCCCTGGCGCGGGTGGAAGAGCGCTACGGCCCGCCAGTCTGGACGGTCGCCGGCCAGCCGCAGCGCCTGGCGCTGTGCGTCCTCGGGCTGGGCAAGCTCGGCTCGGAAGAGCTCAACTACTCGTCGGACGTCGACCTGGTCTACGTGCACGAGAGCCCAGCGGAGCCGCCGGTGGACGGGCCGGGCGGCGAAGCGCCGGCGCCGTACTTCGACCGCGTGGCGCGCGAGTTCGGGGGCCTCGTCACCAGCGCCACGACCGAGGGCTTCCTCTACCGGGTCGATCTCGACCTGCGGCCGGAGGGAGCCCAGGGACCGGTCGTGATCTCGGCGGCCGGCCTCGAGACCTACTTCGAAGCCTGGGCGCACACCTGGGAGAAGGCCGCCTACATGAAGGCCCGGCCCGTGGCGGGGGATCCGGCGCTCGGCTGGCGCGTGGTGCGGTCGCTGGCGCCCATGCTGTACCGCTCGAGCATGGATCTCTCGGGGGTCCGCGGCATCCGCGAGCTCAAGGAGAAGGTCGAGCGGGCGCGCAGCCGCGAGGGCGACCCCTTCGACGTCAAGACCGGGACCGGGGGCATCCGCGACGTGGAGTTCGTGGCCCAGGCCCTGCAGCTGCTGCACGGCGGCCGCATCCTCCAGCTGCGCGAGCGCGGCACCCAGCGCTCGCTGGAAGAGCTGGGCCAGGTGGGACTGCTGCCCCGAGAACGGGTGGAGAGCCTGCTGGCCGACTATCGCTGGATGCGCCGCGTCGAGAACCGGCTGCAGATGGAGGCCGAGCGCCAGACCCACCGCGTGCCCGAGGAGCCCGAGCGGGTGCGCCGCCTGGCGCGCACGCTCGGCGACGCGGGCGACGGGGCCGAGGCCCGCTTCCGCTCCGCACTCGCCGCCTGCCGCGAGCGCGTGCGCGCCGCTCTGGCCGAGTCGTTTCCCGAAACCGACAGCAGCGGCGTCCAGGACGCGTTCGCCCGCTACAGCCGCCGCTTCGCCGGATTCTCCGGCGCAGAAGCCCTGTTGGAGCAGCTGGCCGGTGCGTTCTCGCAGTGCATCGAGCAGAGCCCGAACCCCGAGCGCGCCCTCAACAACCTCGAGCGCTTCCTGGCCAGCGCCGGCGCCAAACCCACCTTCATCGAGCTGTTGCTGGACCGGCCCGAGCTGGTGCCGCGGCTGGCGCGCCTCTTCGGCACGTCGCAGTTCCTGTCCGAGATCCTGTCCCGGCACCCGAGCCTGATCGAGCCCGTCTTCGACGATCCCGACGTCCTGCTGCTCTCCCGCCAACAGTTGCGCGAGGATCACGACCGGCTGCTGCGCGAATTCGAGAGCGAGGGACGCGCCGGGACCGAGCTCGCCCTCGACACGCTGCGCCTGTTCCACCACCGCCAGGTGGTGAACGTCGGCCTCCTCGAACTGGGCGAGAAGATCGGCCTGGATCAGGTGGAGGCGGCCCTGACGGACCTGGCCGAAGTGTGCACCGAGCGCGCCCTCGAGTTCGCCCACGAGCAGTCGGCCGCCCGGGCCCCCCGCTCGGGCGACTATTTGATCGTGGGCATGGGCAAGCTCGGCTGCCACGCCTTGAGCTACGGAAGCGATCTCGACCTGATCTTCCTCTACGACGCCGAAGCCCTCGAGCCGGCGGAGCGGCTGGAAGCCCAGGACCACTTCGTGCGCCTGACCCAACGCTTCATCTCCGCCCTACAGACGCCCACCGCGGCGGGCCGGTGCTACGAAATCGACGCGCGCCTGCGTCCGTCGGGCAACCAGGGCCTGCTGGTGACGTCGCTGGCGGCCTTCGAGCGCTACCACGAGTCGGGCGCCCAGGTGTGGGAGCGCCAGGCCCTGCTGAGGGCGCGCGCCGTCGCCGGCAGCGCAGAGCTGGCGGAGCGGTTCGAGGCGTTGCGCCGGCACATCCTGGTGCGCCCGCTGTCCGAAGACGCCGCCCACGAGGTGCACCGCATCCGCATGCGCATGCAACGCGAGCTGGCCCGCGAGAGCGCCCAGCGACACGACTTCAAGACCGGCCGCGGCGGAGTGCTCGACGTGGAGAGCGTGGTCCAGTATCTGCAGCTCGTTCACGGCGCCCAACACCCGGACCTGCTGGCGCCCGTGCGGATGGAGCAGACCATCGAGGCGCTCGAGCGCGTCGGCGCGCTCGCTGCCGATGCGGCCGGCACCCTGCGCGCCGGCTGGCTCTTCTTCCGGGCCTTGGGCAGCCGCCTGCGAATTGCCGAGAACCGCTCGATCTCCGACCTCGACGAGGAGCGCGGCGACCTGGACAGCCTCGCCCGCAGCCTGGGCTACAGCGGCACCGGGCGAGAGGGAGGCGAGCGGAGGGCGCTCCTGGCCGACTACCGCCGTCACACCGAGGCCGTTCGGAGCGCCTATCGCCAGACCTTCCCCTTCGACGACTCCGAGTAGAACCGACTCAGAAGCTCAGGCCGAAGCGCGCTCCCACGTTGAGGCCGTCCTCGGAGAACCCCAGGTCGACCCGAAAGATGGCGCTGCGTTCGAGGCTGAAGCGCAAGCCCGCCCCGTAGCTCTGGTGCAGCTTCGCCTCGAACAGGTCGGGCCAGTCGTCGGCCACGGAACCCAGCTCGTAGAAGAGGCCGACGCCGATCCGTTCGATGCGGATCGTGCGGGTGATGGGGATGCCGCGCGCAATCACCCAGGGCCGGTACTCGACCACCCCGAGCCAGGCCGAGCGGTCCCGAAAGCGCCCCTCGATGAAGCCGCGGTGCCGAACGGATCCGCCCAGGGTCGGCAGGGCGAAGAACGGCAGGTCGCCCGACGTCGTTTGCGTGAGCAACCCGAAGGCCAGGGAATCGGTGGGCGGGTGCTCTTCGTCCGGGTCGCCACCGGAGTGGAACAGGCCGGGCACGCGGAACACCTTGCTCGCTTCGAGCGTATAGCGCGCACCGACGTCGCCGCCCCGCTGAACCAGCGCGGCATCGACGAAGCCCTCGAGCACGAAGCCCGTGTACGGCTGCCGCTGGCTGTCGCGGGTGTCCCAGCGCAGGCCGACGTTCAGATAGCCCAGGTTGTGGTCCTCGGCGTCGGCGAAGAGCTCGGGGAAGACGTCCTCGGTGTCCGGCCGGCCGCTCACGCGGCCGTCCGAGAGCTCGTGGAACTCGCCGCGCAGCCCGACCCGCAGCACCCAGTCGGAGCCCGCCTTGGGCAGGCTGCGGTTCAGCTCGATCTCCGCGTCGAAGACCTCGTCGGTGTAGCTGGTCTCGTCGCTCTCCTCGGTGTCGTCGCCCAGGCCGAAGAAGCGGCGCGTCAGCGAGCGCCGATAGCCCGCGCCGAAGCCGACGAAGCTCCGCTCCTCCTGCAGCACGCCGCCCGTGGGCAGATCGATGTGGTGCAGCCAGCGGCGCCACAGGAAGGACCCGCTGCGCTGGCCCTTGGACGTGTAGGAGACGAACGCCCCGGCGAACTCGCGCCGGCGCTGGCGCCGGAAGTCGATGTCCGTGAGGGCCAGCCCGCCACCGGTGCCGACGTCGCTGTCGCTGGTGACGAAGGGCGCGATGAAGCTGCTGACCAGGAAGCGCTGGAGGACGTTGCCGGGCTTGATGCGGCCCTCGGGGATGTAGCGCCAGCGCCCCGGGTTGGGCAGCTCCGGCGGGCGTTCCACCGTCGGGATGCGGCCGTCGGGATCGATGCCCTCGAAGGGATCGAACTCCTCCTCCGGTTCGGTGAGAGCCAGCTGCACCGGCGCGTCTTCCGCGGCCGTCGCGAGCACGGGCGATGCCACCACCCACAGGGCAGCGACTCCGATCCCGAGTGCGACGTGCCTACTCTGAATCGGGTCGCTTCTCCCGCAGGGTGACCAGCTCCTCCGCCGACGTGGGGTGGATCCCAACCGTGGCGTCGAACTGGGCCTTCGTGGCCCCGCATTTGATGGCGACCGCGAAGCCCTGGACGATCTCGCCCGCCTCCGGTCCAACCATGTGAAGCCCCACCACCCGCTGACTGGCCCGGTCCACCACCAGCTTCATGAACGTCTGCTCGGTGTTCTTGGTGAGCGTGTGCTTGAGGGCGCGGAACGTGCTCGTGTACACGTCGATCTCGCCGTACCGCTCGCGGGCCTGGGTTTCGGTCAGGCCCACCGTGCCGATCGGCGGCGGGCTGAAGACGGCCGACGGGACGTTCTCGTGGTCCGGCGCCGTGGGCTCGCCCTCGAACAGCGTCCGACTGAGGCACATGGCCTCGTGAATGGCCACCGGGGTCAGTGCGAGTCGATCGGTCACGTCGCCGATCGCGTGGATGCTCGGGACCGAGGACCGCGAGTACTCGTCCACCAGGATTTCACCGCCCTCCCCCAGCTCGACCCCGGCCTCCGCCAGCCCGAGGCCCTCGGTCAGCGGCCGGCGGCCGGTGGCGAACAGCACCGTGTCCACGTCGACCGTCGAGCCGTCGGTGAGCGTGGCCCGAATCGCCGAACCCAGCTCGGCCAGCTCGGTCACGTTGGCGCCGAAGCGCAGATCCACGCCCTGCTTGCGCATTTCGTCGGCCAGGTGGCGGCGAACCTCGTCGTCGAAGCCCCGCAGAAACAGGGGGCCGCGGTAGAGCTGAATCACCTCGGAGCCCAGGCCGTGGAAGATGCCCGCGAACTCGACGGCGATGTAGCCGCCGCCCACGATCAACACCCGCCGTGGCAGCTCGCGCAGGAAGAAGGCCTCGTTGGACGTGATGCCCAGCTCGGCGCCGGGAAGCTCGGGCACGGCGGGCCAGCCGCCCGTGGCCACCAGAATGTGGTCCGCCGTGAGCTCGCGGTCGCCCACCCGCACGGCATTGGGCCCGGTGAGAACCGCCCGACCGCGGACGATCTCGACGCCCGCCGCCTCCAGCAACCGCTGGTAGATGCCGTTCAGGCGCTCGATCTCCTGGTTCTTGTTGGCGATCAGCGTCGGCCAGTCGAAGTCCGGCTCAGCGGCCCGGAAGCCGTAGCCATCCGTCGCGTCGGCGAGCTCCGCGCGCACGTGGGACGCGTAGACCAGGAGTTTCTTGGGGATGCACCCCACGTTGACGCAGGTCCCCCCCAGCGCCCGCTCCTCGGCGACGGCGACACGGGCTCCCGCGGCGGCGGCCATCCGGGCGGCGCGAACGCCCCCGGAACCCGCTCCGATCACAAAAAAGTCGACGTGAGACTCGTTCATCGGCCCTTCCCCTCTCGGGTCGCGTGGCGACCGGAAGGCCCAGCATACCTACGCCCATCGGCGCGCGCGGCCGGGCTCTTGACGACCGTCGCTGTAATCAAAGCACGCCCTGCGGGCGTCCCGCGAATGCCCTATCTCTCTGGCCGGGAAGCCGGATCCGCACCCGGTTGATCGTGGAGAAGCACGTGGCTGGTCCGAGACAGAGCCCGAAACAGGAACCCGTTCCCGCCCTGGTGGTCTCCGGATTCCTGGGGTCGGGCAAGACGTCGCTGGTGCGCCGCGCGCTCGTCGACGCCCAGTCCCGCGGGCTGCGCCTGGCGGTCGTCTCGAACGAGCTGGGCGAGCTCGGCATCGACCGCTCCCTGCTGGGCTCCGGCGCCGAGGCCTTCGTCGAGCTCGAGGGCGGTTGTGTCTGCTGCGAGCTGTCCGACGATCTGGTCAACACCCTCGAGCTGCTGCGCAAAAAGGTGGATCCCGACCGCGTCGTCGTCGAGACCTCCGGGGTCGCCCTCCCGTTCGACACCCAGCTCAACTTCTGGCGCGACCCCGTGCGCGGTTGGATCGGAGAGGACACGGCCATCGTCGTCGTCAACGCCGAGCAGCTCCGAGAAGGCCGCGACCTGGAAGGCACCTTCGAGGACCAGGTCACCTCCGCCGACCTCCTGGTGCTGAACAAGACCGACTTGGTACCGGCCTCGGAGTTGAATGCACTGGAAGCACAACTTCGCGAGCTGGAGCCCGACGCCCCGATCGTGCGCACCCGTCACGGCGAGGTCGACCCGGCCCTCTTGTTTCCGCCGAGTCTCGAGGCACCGACGCGTTCAGGGCCGCCGCCCACGCCCCGACCGCACCATCACGAGGCGTTCGAAACGGCCGAGCGACGGATCGAGCCCGGCGTCTCCGCCGAGGCCCTCGAGCGCGAGCTCTCCGAGAGCGGCCTGCTGCGCGCCAAGGGCTACGTCGAGACCGACGCCGGCGTGCGCCTGGTCCAACTCGTCGGCCGCCGCGTCGACCTCACCGAGCCCGACACCCCCCCCGCTTCCGAGCTCCTCGGCCGCCTCGTCACCATCCGCCGCCGCAACGCCCCCCCCACCGAGCACAACCACTAGAACGACGCACCCCCGCCCCTCCCCGCGACGCGGGCCACTCGATCCAACACCGCACCGCGCGAGCGGTCGCGGCGACAGGGGCTGCGGCGAAATCAAGCGCAGCCCCACCAAGCCCGACCGCAGCAAGACCCCCGCCAGAGTCCTCACCCCCAATCGAGCCTCCGCCACCACGCGAGCCATTCGCCGCAGCCCCTGTCGCCGCGACCGCGACGTACCGCTCCCGAACTGGATCGGGCTACGCCCGGCGCTTGCTCGCTTCTTCCCGGATGCGCTTCTTCGTGGCCGCCCAGCCGCAGATGGGGCACGCGGCGAGATCGTGGCCGCGCGCGGGGCAGTGTTCGCGCCCGAAGTAGATGATCTGCAGGTGAAGCCGGCCCCAGCTCTCCTCGGGAAACAGCGCCTTCAGATCGCGCTCGGTCCGCTCCACCGTCTTCCCGGACGAGAGCCCCCAGCGCGCGGCCAGGCGATGGATGTGCGTGTCGACGGGAAACGCCGGGCGCCCGAAAGCCTGCGCCATCACCACGCTGGCCGTCTTGTGCCCGACGCCGGGCAGGGCCTCGAGCGCCTCGAAGGAGTCCGGGACCTTGCCGCCGTGCTCGGCCAGCAACTGCTCGGAGAGCCCGTGAATGGCCTTCGACTTGGCGGGGGACAGGCCGCAGGGCCGGATGACCGAGCGAATCTCGGCCACGGAGAGCCGCACCATCTCCTGCGGCGTGGACGCGCGCTCGAACAGCGCAGGCGTCACCTGATTGACGCGCGCGTCCGTGCACTGGGCCGACAGCAACACGGCGATCAGGAGCGTGTACGGATCGCGATGCTCCAACGGGACGGGCGTCGTCGGGTAGAGCTCGTCCAAGATCGCGCGCACGCGCAGGGCCTTCTCCGCTCGGGTCATGCGGCCAGCATAGCCGGACCTGCGGCCGAGATTCGAGCGGCCCCAGTGGGCAACACCCTGCTAGTGTCTGGCCGCGATGATCATCGACGGGATCCAGCTCCTCGCCGGCCTCGCACTTCTGCTCGCCGCAGGCGAATCGCTCGTTCGAGGTGCCGCAGGGCTGGCGCAGGGTCTCGGTCTCTCTCCCTTGTTCGTCGGCCTGACCCTGGTCGCCTTCGGCACCAGCGCACCGGAACTGGCCGTCAACGCGATTGCCTCCCTGCGCGGCCAAGGCGACCTGAGCTTCGGGAACATCATCGGATCCAACCTGGCCAACATCGGCTTGGTGCTGGGTACCGCGTCCTTGGTGGCGCCCCTCGCCATTCAGCCTCAAGTGCTGCGGCGCGACCTCCCCATCATGTACGCCGCCACGGGCTTCGCCGTGCTGCTGCTCGTGGACGGGTGGCGCAGCCTCGCCACCAGCCAGTTCGATCGCGTGGACGGCGCCCTGCTGCTGGTGGGCTTCGTCGTCTTCCTCTCCGTCGCGGGCCGCGACCTCATGGACCGGGAAGAGGGGGACGAGGACGAGGTACACCACGGGCGGGCGGTGGCGGCAGACGTCGGCTGGCTCTTGCTGGGCGCGGTCGGGCTCGCGGCCGGCGCCCGCATGACGGTGGGCGGTGCGGAAGGCCTGGCGTTCGCGCTCGGCGTTCCGGAACTCATCATCGGCATCACCATCGTCAGCGTGGGGACGAGCCTGCCCGAGCTGGTCACCTCCATCATCGCCGTGCGCAAGGGGCACATCGACCTGGCCGTGGGAAACGTCGTGGGCTCCAACCTCTTCAACCTGCTCCTGGTGATGGGGGTGACGGCCTGCCTGCGGCCGGTGCCCACGCCGGTCGGGGGAGCCGCCGACCTGACCGCCCTGTGCGGGGTCTCGATCCTGCTGGGATTGCTGGCCAGAACCGCCGGCAACCACATCACCCGCAGCAACGGCGTCCTGTTGTTGCTCATTTACTGCGCCTATGTGACCGCACGCACGTTCGGCGGGGTTGGGTGAGTATCCTTTCAGGCTCCGGGCGGCACGAACCGACTGGGGGATGTGTCGGCCCGTTCCCATTTGGCCGCGAAGGGAGTAACGTGTTGCAATTGCAGCATTTCTTCCCGCGGCAAGGGGGGCGAGGGGGGAAGTTGGTGTGAGCGTAAAGGACATCTTGCGCCGCCTGTGGCAGGGACAGACCCGTGCGGGCCGCGCCGGCCCCCCCGCGGAGCTGCAGCGAAGCCCGGACGAGCTCACGATTCACGCGCCCGCCGGCGCTTCGGCCCGCTCTTCGTCCACGACTCCCGATCTGCCCGCCTCCGGCGCCCCCGCGCTGCCGCGGGCCCGCGACGAGCTCACGGTTCGCACCCCCGACACCCCGACGACGCCGATTCCCGCCGTCGACCCGGCTCCCCCTCACCGGCAGGCCGAACAGTCCGAGCAGCGCGTGGTGACGGAGACCCGCGAGACCACGGAGTCCGGCGACACCAAGGTCGTGGCTTCGCTGATCGCCATCGAGGGCGAGCTCTCCGGCCAGTCGTTCTCCCTGTACTCGGGCGAGAACCAGCTCGGCCGCTCGCGCGACTCCAACGTGCTGCTGCCGAGCCGGTGGATCTCGCGCATCCACGCGCGGGTTCTCTGTGAAGAGGACCAAATGGTGATCGTTCCCATCAGCGACAAGCTGACACTCGTGAACGGCGAGCGGACCGAGGGCACGGAGCTCGCCGACGGCGACACCGTGCAGCTCGGCAGGACCGTCTTCCGGCTGCGCATGGTGGAGTGATCCGTGTCGGTCGTTTCCGCGCTGGGCTTTGCGGTGGTCGGCGCGCTGGCCATGGGAGCCGGCCTGGCGGCGCTGCGCTGGTACCGCGAGCGGGGACGCGCGGGGCGCATCGTCTTCTTGAACGGGCCGCGGCGAGGCGACCAGATCCGCCTCCACCACGGCCGCATCCGCATCGGCGCGCTCACGGACAACGACATCGTAATTCCCACCAAGGAAGTCTCGCGCTACCACGCCGAGCTCCGGGTGCGCGAGGACCGGATTCAGATCTGGGACCTGCAGTCGCGCAACGAGACTTTCGTCAACGGCGCCAGCGTCAAGACCAGTGAACTCGAGCCCGGAGACATCGTCTCGATCGCGGGCGTCGAGATGCGCTACGAGCGCTGAACGGTCCGATGCCGCCGCTCGCAGAAGCTGTCAAGACGGCGTCCCACTCGGACGTCGGCCGCGTGCGCGCGATCAACCAGGACTGCTTCGGCGAGTTCCACCACCCGAGCCGGGCGCTGCACCTGCTCGTCGTCGCCGACGGCCTGGGCGGCCACCGCGGCGGCGAACACGCCAGCCGGCTGGCCGTGGACACCATCGGTCGGATCTTCGAGACCGCGGAGGACGAGGGTGCGGCGCTGCTCGAGCGCGCCCTCAAAGCCGCCAACGCCGCGATCCACGCCGCGGCCGACACGGACGTGGCGCTCGCCGGCATGGGGACGACGGCCGTCGTCCTGCTGCTGGACGGCGAGGGACGCGGGCTGGTGGCGCACGTGGGCGACAGTCGCGCCTACCGCGTGCGCGATGGCGCGGCGGTGCAGCTGACGCAGGATCACTCGCTCGTGGGCGAGCAGCTCCGACGCGGCCAGCTGTCGCCCGAGGAGGCGGAGCACCACCCGCAGCGCCACGAGCTGCTGCGCGCCCTCGGGCCGCGCGAAGACGTGGAAGTCGAGGTCACGGCCGTGGGGACCCGGGGCGGCGACCGCTTCGTGCTGTGCTCCGACGGACTGACCGGCGTCGTCACCGACGCGGAGATCGCCGCCATCGTCGTGCGGGAGCGGCCGGAGGACGCCGTCGGCCTGCTGGTGGACACCGCCAACGCCCGCGGCGGACCGGACAACGTGACGGTCCAGATCGCCGTCCTGCCCGCGGACCTGGACACCCAGACCTGGCCGGAGCACCCTGCGGCCCCGGGGCCCGCTGAATCGGGCACTTGGGCAACCGCGCTGATCGTCGGTCTGCTGGTGGTGGCCCTGCTGTTCCTGGCCTTCGGTCCCTAGAGAGCCCCCGTCGGAACCGTTGGCCCGATCTGGACCACCTACTTATGGGAATGATGTCCCCAAGGGGCGACTTCGCGACGGAATCGCCACGGATCGTTGTCCTTTGCCCACATCCCTGTGTAGAACGCCAAGTGGTTTGGCGCAGAACTGCGCAGTGGATGCGCGCCTTCAAAGCCGCATGCCATAAGCTGCGAGAGCCATGAGCCAAGAAGACCGAGATCGGCCGGAGCCGGCGCGGGAAGCCGACGAGGCAGCGTCGGAGGTCGGCGAGGCGGCCCGCGAGCCGACGCTCTCCGAGCAACCCACGCTGATGCCGTCCGCCGCTCCCGAACTCCCGCCGGCCGCCGCAGCGCCGGCGGACCCGGGGCCCGTGTTCGCGCCCGGCGACGTGCTCTTCGGCGCCTACGAGATCATCGACGTCCTCGGAAGCGGCGGCATGGGCGCGGTCTACCGCGCGCGCCACCTGAGCCTCGGAGGCCAGCGCGCCATCAAGGTGATGCACTCGTCCCGCGGCCAGAGCGCCGAGCTCCTCGAGCGCTTTCACCGCGAGGCCCAATCGCTGCTGGAGGTGCACCACCCGGCCGTCGTCCGCTGCCACGACCTCTTGCGGGACGACCACGGGCGCGTGGTGCTGGTGATGGAGATGATCGAGGGCGTGTCGCTGGCCGCGCACCTGCTCCAGAACGGCCCGCTCGCGGCGGCCGACGTGCGCGCCCTGGGCGCGCGGGTGGCCTCGGGGTTGGCGGCCGCACACGCGCGGGGCGTCATCCACCGCGACGTGTCCCCGGACAACATCGTGCTGCCGGACGGCCGCCCGGACCAGGCGAAACTGATCGACTTCGGCATCGCCAAGATGGCGGACCCCGACACGTCGACCATCGCCGAGGGGTTCAAGGGCAAGCTCGGCTACGCCTCGCCCGAGCAGCTGGGCTTCTTCGAGGGTCGCGTGGACGCGCGCTCGGACTTCTACAGCCTGGGCCTGGTGCTGTGCGAAGCGGCCACCGGGTCGCCCGTGCAGATGGGCGCGAACTTCGCCCAGGCCGCCGACGCGCGACGCACGCTGGCCGAGCATCCGCCCGAACTGCCGGCGCCGCTGCGAAAGCTGATCGAGCCGCTGCTGCGCTT
Organism: Pseudomonadota bacterium; assembly: GCA_022361175.1. Lineage (GTDB taxonomy): Bacteria > Myxococcota_A > UBA9160 > UBA9160 > UBA4427 > JAKSBN01. The sequence goes on from JAKSBN010000094.1 coordinate 30,504, forward strand.
CGACCCGAGCGAGCGGCCGGAGGCCGTGGAGCGTCTCTTCTACTGGGAAGAAGGGGCGAAACTCGAGCCGCGACGAAGGGCGCGCTGGCAGTGGGCCGCCGGACTCGTCGTTGCACTGGGTGCGGCCGGTCTCGTCTTGACCCTCACCGACGAGCCCGGCGCGCCCGTGGCACCCGCCGTCTCCGCACCTCCGCCGGCGCTGGCTCCCGAGAGCCCGACCGCAGCCCCGGCGACCGAGGCCTTCCAGGCCCTGCGCCGGCGCTTGGCGCGCGCGGAAGGCACCGCCCCCGACTGGAGCCCCCGGCTGGTGACCGCACCCGCCCAGGTGGCCGACGGAGCCACCTACCGCGTCCAGGTCGAGGCCAACTGCGCCTGCTACGCCCTGGTGTTCTCCCTGGACGGCGACAGCGAGCGCATCGACCTCTTGTACCCAAACGCCTACGACGCCCCCGCGGCTCTGGCGCCGGGCGCGCCGCTGCTGATCCCCACCTCGGACTTCTACAGCTTCGAAGCCGTCGCCGGCGCGGGCATCGACCGACTCAAGGTTCTGGTGCTGGCGGAGGAGCCCGCCTTCCCACCCGCCGGAACCGACTTCTGGAGCGCAACGCCCGAGGAGGCGGGGCGCATGGCTGAACTGGACACCCTGCTCGAGGGGCTGGCGCAGATGCGCTGGGCCTCCGCGGAGACCGCCCTGTATGTCACCCCGTAGTCTCGGCGTCGGCACCGTCGCCGCTCTGCTCGCCTGGCTGGTGGCGAGTCCCACCGCGCTCGCGTCGGTGGAAAGCGAATTGGCCTTTCACCGCGGCGTCGTGGCCTACGGCGAGGGGCGCTACGAAGAGGCCCGCCGCCAGTTCGAGGCCATCCTGGCCGAGGACCCCGACGACGCGGCCGCGCTGCAGTACCTGGGCCTCATCGCGCAGGCCACGGGCGACGTGGAGACCTCGCTCGCGCGCTTGAACCGCGCGCTGGCGCTGGACCCGGACGACGTCGACGTGCGCACGGATCTGGCCGGCGCGCTGCTGGCGGCCGAACGCGACGCGGAGGCGGCCGCCGAGCTGGACACGGTGCTGGCCGCGGACGCCGAGCACGCCCGGGCCCACCTGTACCGCGGCATCGCCGCCTACCGCCTGGGCGAGGCCTCCCAGGCGATCTCCCACCTCGAGCGCGCCGTCGAGTTGGATCCGGCCCTCGCCACCGAAGCCCGCTACTACAGCGGACTCTCCCAAGCGATCGCGGGCAACTGGGCCGCCTCGGCCGGCGCCTTCTCGGAGCTGGAGGAAGACTCGCCGAACCACCCCCTGGCGCAGTCGGCCCGCAACCTCCAGGGCCGGCTGGCCGTGGCGCAGGAGGCCACCAAGCCGTGGCGCGTGGCCGCGACGGCGGGGGCCGAGTTCGACAGCAACCCGACCGTGGTCGGCACGGGCCGCAATGAGGACGAGGACTTGGTCGGCATCTTCCGGCTCGAGGGCAGCGGCCGGTGGGACCGCGGCGGCTTCAGCGCGCAGGCGGGCTACGACGGCTTCCTGAGCCTGCACTCCCTGCAGCGCAACGAGGACGTGGACCAGCAGACCCACTTGACGTGGCTCAACCTCGGCTACACCACCGACAACTGGTACCTGTCGCTCCGCTACGACTGGGCCATCACGCTCCTGGACCTGGACGACGAGTTCCGCCAGCTTCACGGCGTGACGTCGTCGGTCACGCGGCGCGTGGGCAACTGGGGCGCCACCCAGTTCTTCTACCAGTTCCAGAGCTTCGACTTCGACGAGGACCTGTCGGACCTGGAGACGTTCGACGACTCCCCGGACTTCGGCGAGCTCGACCGCGACGGGCCCCAGCACTCGGTCGGCCTCACTCAGTTCGTGTTTCCGGGCGAGCCCTTCTCCTATCTCCGCGGCGGCTTCGTCTTCACGACGTTCGATCCCGACGGCACCGAGTTCCGCTTCGACGCCTACGAAGCCAACCTGGGCGCTTCGGGAGAGCTGCCGCTCGGCATCTCGGCCACGGCCTTCTACCGCTACATCCACCGGGACTATCGCGTGACGAGCATCTTCGACTCGGAGGAGCGCACCGACGACGCCCAGCGGATCACCGTCCAACTGCGGCGGGCGCTGGCGGGCCCCGTGGAGCTGACGGTGGCTTCGACGCTCACGCTGAACGAATCCGACGTCGGCGTGTACGACTACAACCGCGTCATCGTGGGGAGCTACCTCACGGCCCGCTTCTAGCGACGATCCGCTTCCAACCCGCGAGGGGAGACACCATGACGACCCAACACCATCGAATCCTGTGTGCCGCAGCCACCGCCGCCGCGCTGCTTCTGGCCGCCGCGGTCCAGGCGGACACCGCCACCGTCACCGCGGTGGAAGGCGCCACCGTCGGCGGCGAGCCGCTCGCCATGCACGGCCGCGTGGCCGACGGCCAGACCATCGAAACGGCGGCCGACGGCCGCTGCTCGATGCTGCTGGCCGAAGAGGCGGTGCTGCAGGTCTGCAACCGGGCTTCGCTCCAGTTCGACACCCGGACGGCCTCGGGCGCCAGCGTCCTGTCGCTGGAACGCGGCGAGCTGAAGGCGACCGTCGGCAAGCGCGAATCGGACCGCCCCCTGGAGATCCACACGCCGGTAGCGATCGCGAGCCTGCTCGGGACCATCGTGCACGTCTGGGTCGACCCGGAGACCGGGGTCACGACCATCACGAGTCTCGAAAGCCGCGTCGCGGTGGAGAACGCCGATCCCGACGTCGAGGGCCGCCTCGTGCTGGAGCCGGGCGACCAGGCCACCGTCCACCCGGGCGAGAGCCCCCGCGCGGTCGCCTCCGAGGAGGTTGCATCGCTGGCCAAGCTGTCCGAGTGCCTGGACGACGAGGACTTCCGCCAGCTGGCCCTGCGCGCGGACAAGCAGCGGCGGTCCAAGGACCTGCTGGGCCAGATCGCCGCCATGGACGTGCCGGACGGCCTCCCCGGCGTGGGGAGCCCGATGGACCCGATGTTCGACGTCGTGAAGGCCGGCCGCACGGGCGGACGCCCGGACGTGGTCGACGTCTGCTTCCCCACCGGCTGCGATCCGAGCGTCCAGACCGGCGGCGGTGGTGGCGGCATGGAGCCGGGCCGCGGCGACATACCGGTCTTCGGCGGCCCCGGCGCCGGCAACCAGGACACGCGGCCCTAGCCGAGCCGCTAGTAGGCGCCCGAAAAGACGAAGTTCGCCCAGTGGAGCGGCTTGCGAACGCCCAGGCGCCGTTCGCGCGCGACCCGTTCGAGCTGGGCGCGGCGCAGCGCCTCGGCGCCGCCGAGTAGATCCCCCGGCAGGTCGTCGGCGCGGAGCGCCGTGTAGAAGGCGCGCATCAGCACCCGGGTCGCCGCGTCGTTGCTGCGCCAGAGGCTGGTCACCAGGGCGCGGGCGCCGGCCGCGCGCAGTCCCCACCGCAGGCCCTGCACCTCCTGGCCCCGCTGGTGCAGCCCGGTACCGGTGTCGCACGCCGACATCACCACCAGCTGAGAGCCCGACAGATCGAGTCCCGCCACCTCGAAGGCGGTGAGAATCCCCGGCACGTCTTCGGCGACGACCTGGGAAGTACTCGCGTTCGCGCCCGCCAACACGATGCCCGAGAGCAGCAATGGATTCGCGGCGGACCGCCGTCCGCCGTCGCTCCACGCGGACGTCGCCTGGGTCTCGCAGCCGCCCAGGCCCGCGAAGTAGGCGTGGGTGGCCAGGTGCACGATCGGTGGTCGGGCGGCCAGCGCCTGCTGCAGCCCCGCCTTGGTGGCCTCCGCACCCCGCACCACCCGGTCGCTTCCCAGCAGCGCCGACAGTTCGGACAGTTCGCGCTCCGTGGCCGGGAGCGGCTCGAAGGGTGGGAGCGCGCAGGGCCCCGAAGCCGTCAGCACCAATGCACCATCGCCGGAGCCGAACTCCGGCGCCCCGAACAGGAGCGCTCGCTCGAAGCCAGGGCGTTGGGGCGTGCCCACCGCTTCGGCCAGCTCGTAGAGCGACGTCCAGTAGCCGAGCGTCACGCGCTCGAGCAGGTAGGCCTCGGGCGCCTGCGGGTCGGGAAGGGCGCCGAAGGGAACGCCCCAGAGTGGTCCGTCCGGCACCACCAGCCAGCGGCGCGTGTCGCCCAGAACCGGCTGCAGCGGGGCCAGGAGCAGCTCGGCGAGCTCCCGCCGCGCGGCGACCGCATCGCTGGCCTGATCGCGCATGGCACGGCCGAAACGATCCGCCGCCGCCTCGATGGGCGCGGCGGCGCCGAGCTCGACGCGCTGGACGCTGCACCCGGCCGGACGGATCAGCAGCGCCAGGTAGGAGGGAACCGGTTCGCCGGCGCTTCCGGGCAACGTCCGGTCGTAGGCCAGGAACTCGATGGCGACCGCGTCGGCGGGGATGTTGGAGCAGGCGGCCTGCAGGACCTCCAGCGGATCGCGGCCGCGGTCGGAGCTGCCGGAGAGCGCGGCCAGCGTCTCCAGTGAATCGATCTCGGCGGCCAGCCGCGCGGCCTTGGCCGCCAGGTCGGGGGAGTCGCTGAAGGCCGTGGCCACGTAGCGGGCCCGGAGGTCGCGCAGGCGCGCCAGAGCGTCGCGGCTCCTGCCGCTTCCGGCGCGGGCGCCCGCACGCGAGGCGGCGATGCTCCGCAGCACGGAGTCCCGGTGCGGCAAGACGGCAGTGTAGACCTCGCGCGTCGGCGCCGTCCCCACGGACAGCAACACCCCCACCACGTCCGCCGAGTCGTCGGCCAACAGCGACCGCTGGCGATCGGACAGGGCGCCGAAAGCGCGGCGCAGGTGCTCGGTCAGGCCGCGCGCGGCCTCGCGGGCGTGCGTCCAGGCCTCGCCCTCGCGGGCCCTCGCCACGGCCGTGCGGGCCGCCGCCATGTGTGTGCGCGCCAAGAGCGGATGCCCGGAGTCGTAGTGACGCGTCAGCAGTTCGAGGGCCGCGACGAGCTCCGCGGCGGCGGCGTCCGGCTTGCCGCGGTGGAGCAGGAGCCGGCTGCGCGCCAGGTGCGTCGGCGCCAGGGCCGGGTGCGCATCTCCGAGCGCGATGCGTTGGCTCGCCAGCGCCCGCGCCAGCAACGCCTCGGCACGCTCGCCGCGGCCGCGCTCCTGTTCGAGGCGCGCCAGGGTGCGCACGCCTTCGGCCACGACCGGGTGTCCCGCCCCCAAGGCAGTGGTGAGTGCCGCGAGCGCCGCGGCGTAGGCGTCCACGGCCGTGGCGCGACGGTGCGCGGCCCAGGCCGCCAAGGAGCGATTGGTGCGCAAAGTCAGCGTTTCGGGGTGCGCGCCGCCCAGAGACGCCACGAGGCTCGCTTCGGCGGCGGCAAAGGCGGCGTCGGCGCGTTCCCAGTCGCCGAAGTCGGCGTGCAGGACGCCCAAGGCGTTCTGCACCCGGGCGGTTTCGGGGTGGCCCACGCCTAGCTTTTCTTGGCGAATCGCCAGCGCTTCGCCGTAGGCCGCCGTGGCCGCGCGCAGCTCGCGGGCTTGGCGGAGCGCATCTCCGCGCCGGTGCAGCACGGCCGCCGTAGAGGGATGCGCCGGGCCGAAGTGAGCGCGATGTCCGGCGAGCGCCGCTTCCAGCTGCGTCACCGCCTGGCGCGGCGAACCGACCCGCAGCGCCAGATCGCCCGCGGCTTCCTGCCACTCCGCCCGCAAGAGTGGCGTCGCCAGTTCCGGCTCCACTTCGCGCAGCGCGCGATGGGCCGCCTCCAGGTCTCCGGTCTGGGCCAGCAGCCGGGCCAGCGTGATCCGCGGCCCCACCGCGCCGTCCTCGCGGGCGATCTGGATGGCGCGCCGAGCGGCGTCCATGGCCGCGTCGGGCCGCCCCAGCTGCAACTCGACCAGCGCCAGCGTCTGTGCGGCGCGAATCCGCTCGGCCCCCGCGCGGCCGGCCTCGGTCGCCTGCGCGTCGGCACGGGCCGCCGTCTCGCGAGCTTCCGCGTAGCGACCCGCCGCCGCCAGTCGCTCGGCCGCGGCCAGGTTCTCGGCAAAGGGAGCCACCACTCCGGCGCCCTGGCGCGGCCGCACCGCGGCGCAGCGGCGAAGCCGCTTCAGCAGGCGCGACTCGGCCCCGGGAAGTTCACCGGCGGCGGGGGCGGGCTGCGCCTCAAAGGCGCGCGCCGCTTCCGTCCGCCCGAGCGCGCGCGCGACGTGAGCCTGGTTCAGGCGCACGATTGCGAGACCCGGGTGCTCGCGGGGAAGCGCCCGGGCCAGCGTCTCGAGAGCACGGGCGGCCGCCTCGGGATCGCCGCGCCCACAC
>JAKSBN010000140.1 GCA_022361175.1 Pseudomonadota bacterium
CTACATCCTGCGCCAGTACACGCCCGAGAACCGACGCCTCGTCTGGGAAGACCTGAAGGCCGCTCTGGAACGCTCGCGCGGTGCCAGATCGTTGGGCAAGAACGAGCTAGAAGGGGTCTTCGGGGACGCCGGCGGACTGGCGCTCGCGGAGCTCTTCCAGCTTCTTGCGCACCTGGGGGTCGCGACCGGCCAGGATGGCGCCGGCGAAGAGGCCGGCGTTCTTGGCGCCGGCCTTGCCGATGCCAAAGGTGGCCACCGGAATGCCGCCCGGCATCTGTACGGTGGCCAGCAGTGCGTCCAGGCCCTGGAGGGCCGAGCTGTCGATGGGAACGCCCAGCACCGGGAGCGGCGTCAGGGAGGCGGTGACGCCGGCCAGGTGGGCGGCGAAGCCGGCGCCGCAGATCATTACCTCGATGCCGCGCTCTTCCGCCGTCTCCAGGTAGCGGTGCAGGCGGTCGGGCGTCCGGTGGGCCGAGATGACCTTGACGTCACAGGCCACGCCCAGCTGCTCGAGGGCATCGGCCGCGGGCTTCATGACCTCCCAATCGTTCTTGCTTCCCATGATCACGGCGACGCGGGCTTCGGCCACGGCTTCTCTCCTCCTGTGGATGGGCCTGTGAATAGCAGAAGCGGGCGGGTTGGCACCCGTTCCCGCGGGCCCTGGCCTGGGGACGACGCACGGCGTAGGCTCCCGGCGGTCGCCGCCCGAGGCAGACGCCGACTCGCGACGACCCGGGGCCGCAACCCGCATCGAGGCAACTGTGCTGCCGATCTCGCCCAAGACCGCCCTGTGCGGCGTCCTCCTGCACCCGGCCGGGCACACCCGCTCGCCGGCCATGCACAACGCCGCCTTCGCGGAGCTGGAGCTGGACGCCCGCTACCTGGCCTTCGACGTTCCGCCCGAAGAGCTGGGCGAGGCCGTGGCCGGGGCGCGGGCCCTGGGCATTCGCCAGCTGGCGGTCTCGATCCCTCACAAGGAGACGATTTCCGGCTGGCTCGACGCGGTGGACGAGACCGCCCAGCGGATCGGGGCCGTGAATACCGTCACGCGGGTCGACGGCCGACTGGTGGGAACCAACACCGACTGGCTGGGGGCCGCGCGCGCACTCGAACGCGAGATTCCCCTTTCGGGTCGGCACGCGGTGGTACTGGGCGCCGGGGGCACCGCCCGGGCCGTCGTCTACGGCCTGCGCGAGCGCGGTGCCGCGGTCACGGTACTGAACCGCACGGTCTCCCGCGCCGAGGCCCTCGTCACCGAGCTCGGCGCCGACGCCGCCGGTCCGCTCTCCACCCTGGGCGACCTGGACCACCAGATCCTCGTCAACACGACCCGCGTCGGTCTGGGCGAGGACGCCTCGCCGGTGACCGCCGAGGCGCTGCGCAAGGGGACGGTCGTCCTGGACGCCGTCTACGATCCACCGCAGACCCGGCTGCTGCGGGATGCGAAACACGCCGGCGCCAAGACCATCGGCGGCAAGTGGATGCTCGTCTACCAGGCCGCCGAGCAGATCGCCCTCTGGAGCGGCCGGGACGCGCCCATCGACACCATGGCCGACGCCTTCGACGCGGCCGGACACTAGAGGCCATCTAGAACGTAAAGCGCCGCCGTCGGTACCCGACGGCGGCGCAAAGAACGTGGATCGAAGCCGGTCTACGCGTTGTAGCCCCACTTCTCCTTGTTGGCCTGGATCTCCTCGGGCGACGGGATCGGCTTGTCCGGCTTCTCGGGCACGTCGAACTCGTCACGGGTATCGACGATCTTGGCGTTGAGCGCGATGTCCTCTTGGAAGACCTCGGGGACCTGCTCGTCCTCGAAGATGGCCTCCCACGGGCACTCGGGTTCGCACACGCCGCAGTTGATGCACTCGTCGGGATCGATGTAGAGCTGGTTCGGCCACGCGCCGTTGGCGCCCTCGTCCTTGTGCTGAACGATGCAGTCGACGGGGCACACCTCCACGCAGGACATGTCCACGCAGTCGCGGCAGAGCTTGGTGATCACCCAGGCCATCGAATCCCTCCAGGCTGGCGAACGGGCCACGCGACGGCCCGCGGAAACTACTTGAGCTTGGCTTCCTTGTAGACCACGTGCTTGCGGGCCACCGGGTCGTACTTCTTGAACTCCAGCTTGTCCGGCGTGTTCGTCTTGTTCTTCGACGTGGTGTAGAAGTGCCCGGTCCCCGCCGTCGACTCGAGCTTGATCTTCTCGCGCTTGCCCTTCTTGGCCATGTCCCTGTCCTTAGCTGACGGCCGGGTCCGGAACCGGGTTGCCGGTCCGCGCGAACACGCGCACGCGTCGTCCGTCCTGCTCTTCCACGCGCACCCGCGACGGCTTCCCGTCCTTCGGATCCACGAGCATGACGTTGGAAATGTGGATCGAGCCTTCCTGCTCGACGATGCCCCCGGTGCGGGCGCCGGCGCGGCCGGGCTTCAGGTGGCGCTTCTGCATTCGAACGCCTTCCACGCGCACGCGGCCGGTGTCGGGATCCACGGAGAGAACGCGCCCTTGCTTGGGGCTACCGCGCTCCATGCGGTCCTTGCCTGCGACGACCTGCACCAGGTCACCTTTGCGAATTCGAACCATGTCCAGGTTGCCTCCGGAGAGGGGAAAGGTGTGCGACAACGGGGGCTTTCCGTCAAGGGGCCGGCCGGTTTTCTTGTCCGGGCAGCCCCCGGCCCCAAGGGGAGATGATACCTTCCGGCCTTTGGAGGTCTGTCTCGCCCATGCAACTCCGCCGCAAGCTGCCCTGGATCGCCCTGGTGGGCGTGGCCGGCGTCCTGTGTTGTCGGGCGCTCCTCCCCACCGTGAACGTGCCTCTCGGCCACGCCCTGCTGGGCTGGGGCGGCGAGGCGCCGGATGCGGACGCCCTCCGGCGGCAGTTCCGGGTACCCGACGGTTTCACGCTGGGGGTCTACGCCGAGGGGATCGCCGGCGCGCGCTTCCTCCGCCCGACGCCACGCGGCGATCTGCTGGTGTCGCAACCCCGGCAGCGAAACGTCTGGCTGCTGGAGGCCGACGCCAACGGCGACGGTCGCGCCGACGGCGCCCGGGTTCTCCTCACCGATCTCGACCGACCGCACGGGCTGGAGCTCCACGACGGTTGGCTCTACGTGGGCGAGACGGGCGCGGTGCGTCGGATCCGCTTCGACCCGACCACGCGCGAGCTCTCGGGCGAGTTGGAGAACGTCGTGTTCGGCCTGCCCGCGGGCGGCAACCACTGGACCCGAACCGTGCGCATGGGGCCGGACGGCTGGATGTACGTGAACGTGGGCTCCAGCTGCAACGTCTGCCAGGAGGAGGATCCGCGCCGGGCCGCACTGCTGCGCTTCCGACCGGACGGCTCGGAGGTGGGCATCTACGCCACGGGCCTGCGCAACGCCGTGGGCTTCGCGTGGCAGCCGGACACCGGCGCCCTCTACGCCACCGACAACGGCCGCGATCTCCTGGGCGACGACTTCCCGCCGTGTGAGCTCAACCGCGTGGTGGAAGGCGGCGACTACGGCTGGCCGGTGGCCAACGGCGATCGCGTGCCCGACCCCGATCTGGGCGCCGGTCAGGAGGCGCGCATTGCGGCCTCGATCCCGCCCGAGCACGACTTCCGGGCCCACAACGCACCGCTGGGTATCGACTTCCTGCGCGGCCCCCTACCTGAAGGCTACGCCGACGCCGCCTTGGTGGCGCTGCACGGCTCGTGGAACCGCAGCCGCAAGGACGGCTACAAGGTGGTGTCGCTCCACTGGGGCGCCCAAGGCCGCATCGAAGAGCGGGACTTCATGACGGGCTTCCTCCGCGGCGAGCAGGTGGACGGCCGCCCTGTCGACGTGGTCCAGGCCGCCGACGGCACCATCTACATCTCGGACGACTATGCGGGCGTGATCTACCGGGTCGGCCACGGCGAGGGAGCGCGCGCCGCGGCGGCAGACCCGGCTCGGGCGACCGCGAGCGCCGCGGCCAGCGATCCCTTGGCGTCACTGTCGCCCGCGGAGCGCCTCGAGTCCGCCGCCCGCGGCGCCGACGCATACGCGGCCCACGACTGCGCGTCCTGCCACGAAGCCGCGAAAGCCGCTCCCGGCGTGGTCCCGTTCGAGCTCGTCGAACTCCAGAAGCGCTACGACCTGGCCAGCCTGGCGGCCTTCTTCGAAGCTCCCACTCCGCCCATGCCGGCGTTCCCGTTGAGCGAGAACGAGCGTAACGACCTGGCCGTCTTCCTGCTGGCGCGCTAGTGGCGAGAGGGATCGGCTGCGCCTAGCGCGCGTGCTCGTGAACGAGGACGCCGTCGTCGCGACGGCGGGTGACGCAGATGCCCTGGGCTTCCAGGACGTCGAGGGCGCCGATCACCATCAGCATGCGCGTGCGCATCTGCTTCACGGGATCGGCCTTGGGAAACAGGGCCTCCCAGATCTGCCAGCCCGTGACTTCCTGTCCCATGGCGGCCAGCGTGCGCAGGCCGCGCTCGATGCGCTGGATGCGCACCTCGTAGAAGAGAATGGCGTCCTCGATGGCGCGGTCGGGCCGGCGGATGAGGCCGCCGTGCGCGGGCAGGATGGTCTGGAAGCGCTGGCGCTTGAGCGCGCGCACCGAGCGCATGTACTCGGGCAGTCCGCGAAAGCGCGGCCGCCGCCGCAGCGGGTCGGCGGGATCCGGAGCGCCGTCCACGTAGTAGTTGTCGGTGAAGGGCACGGCGTCGCCCATCAGGTGGTCGCCGGTGATCAGGGTTCCAGACTGGGGCTCGTGCAGCAGCAGGTGACCCGCCGTGTGACCCGGCGCGTGGATCACCTCCAGCTCGAACTCCTTGAACGGGATGCCGTCGCCGTCGCGCACCAGGTTCTCGACCCGGGTCGCCTCGGAGAGCGGGGGCGACTCGCGCATGGCCTGGCGCCGCCACGCCGTCTGCTCGTCCAGGAGCGCGCTCGGCACGCCGTACTCCTCGAAGAGCGCCTGCGTCTCGGCCAATCGCTCGTCGCGCTCGGCGGAGAAGAACTCGATCATGGGCGCTTCGTGCTCGTGCGCGAAGACCTCCAGCTCGGCGCCGGCCTCGCGCAACGTCTGCACCTGGCCCAGGTGATCCTCGTGAAAGTGGGTCAGCACCACGCGCCCCACGTCGCCCAGCCCGTAGCCGAGCGCGTCGAGGGCGGCCTCCAATGCTTCACGCGAAGCGAGGGATTTCACCCCCGTATCCACGAGGGTCAGCGGGTCGCCTTCGATGACGTAGATCTGCACCGGACCCACTTCCCAAGGGGTGGGGAGGATGATCTGGTGCAAGCGCGGCAGGGCGGGAACCGGTGCTCGGAGGAGCCGGACCTCGGTTCCGGCTTCACGAGTCCGGACCGTCATGGCCGGCAGCCTAGCGCGGGCCTGCGGCCAATGCCCCTCGCAGGGGGCGCGACCGGGCTCCCGGAGTTCGATATGGTTCCGTGCCCGGTGTGGCGCGCGGCTCGGGGGGGAGAGTCGCGGCACGCCCGGCGCGAGTGCGCCCCGGCCCCGTAGTCCGCCCCCGTGAGCCACAGAACCCCCCGGCACGGGAGCGCATCATGCACGCTCTGGCCCTCCGTCTGCGCCGTCTGTCGGTCTGTTCGTCGCTCTTCCTCTCGCTGCTCTTCCTGTCGGTCTGGGTTCCCGCGCTCGCTGCGGCCGAGTCCGCCCTGCGCCTGCCGATGCCCGAGACGCTGGGCGTCTTCCCCGCCGCCACCTACGACGACACCGGCGAACAGGTCGGCCTGGCTGTGATGGCGGTCGAGAGCCTGCCGGACGGCTTGATCCGGTTCGTGGTCCAGAGCGGGGTGCGGTCGGGGGCCCGCAACGTGGCCATCGCCTGGCTCGAACCCACGGACGATGGCGGCGTGCGACCGGTCCGCCAGACGTCCCAGGCCTTCGACCAGCGGGGTCGCTCGCTGGGCCTGCTGGAGATCGACCACCGAGCCGCCACGGCGCGCTGCGTCGGCGGCGAGCATCCGGGCGGGGCGGGCGACGTCGTGCCCCTGGCCCCGCGCGACCGGATCGGCAACGTCCCGCTCAACCTGCTGTTTCAACCGCTCCTGGACGGACAACAGGAGCGGGTGGAGTTCCAGTTCTTCATCTGCCGAGGCGGTGGCCGGGTGATCGACTTCGCGGCGCGGGTCGCGGGGGGCGTGCCCGGCGCGCCGGGCATCGTCGAGATTCAGTATGGGCCCGACCTCGGCGGCATGTTCTCGTGGGTGAGCCGGGCCGTGCTGCCGCGGCTCTCGTTCTGGTTGGATCCGCTGTCGCCCAATCACTACGTGGCGCACCGCATGCCTCTCTACACGCGCGGCCCCGAGGTCCTGGTGGTCCGGAAGCCGCTGACGCCGCGCGCTCTGGCCCACGTGCCGTAGCGCCTAGGGGCTGGCAGCGGCGGCCCGGCGCGGCAGGAAGGGGGTGGCGTCCACCACCTGGAAGCCTTCCTTGCCCGCGGCGACCAGGTGCCGACCCATGACGCTCATGCGCTCGCGCAGGCGCACGTCCACCGAGTCGACGATGCGCTGGCTGCGCAGATCGACCACCTGCAGACCGCGCGTGCCCAGCAGGAAGAGCCGACCTGCGATCACGGCCGCGTCCTCCACCAGACCGGCGTCCGCTGTCCGCACGCGGGCCGCGATGCGCGGCCGCGCCGGATCGCGCACGTCCATGGTGACCACGCCGGCCCGCCCGAGAATGGCCACGGTCGAGCCGAACGAGACCAGCCGCTCGGGCGGGAAATCGCGCCCGAACTTGAACTGCTTCAGCACCTTCTTCCGCCGCAGCAGATCCAGGCGCGAGACGAAGAGGGTCTGTCCATCGGTGAAGAGCAGGGTCTTGCCCACCCGGGTGAGGCCACTCATTTCCTTGCTGCGGAGCAGCACCTTCACCTCGCCACCAGCCAGACTGGCCTGCTGCAGCCCGCGCTTGCCCACCAGGACCAAGTCCTTGCCCACGGCTTCGACGCCCACGACCGTCCCCACCTGATCGCGCGGATAGACCGCCAAGGCTTTGAGGCCGGACTCGCCGGCGCCGACCACCTCGACGCCGTCGGGGCCGTAGAGAAGCACCTGGGCGCCGTGCAGGCGCACCCCGGCCCACTTCTTGAGATCGCGCGGACGCCGGTAGGCCGCGATCAGCGCGGGGCTCTCGGGATTCGAGAGCTCGAAGAGCTGGAAGTGGCCGTCTTCGTAGAGGACGACGGCGCGGTCCTCGCGCGCATCGATCCCCACCACCGGCCGCTCGAGCGGCTGCAGCGAGCGGGCCGCGGCCCCCGTGTCCCAGGCCGAAACGGGCACGAAGAACTCGTCCCAGTAGAGATTGGCCGTGGCGCCGAACAGGATCGAACGCGACTCGGCGCTGGCGAGCGCGTTCACCCGGTGCACGAACTCGCGCGACCAGATCGGCCTGTCGCCGGCGCCGGTCAGGACGACGGTGGTGCGTGCCGCGACCTTCGGCGTCATGAACTGGCCGTCCTGGACCTGGCTGCTCTCGCGCTCCTCGCGGTGCGTGATGCGCAGTACGGCCCCCGCCTGCTGGCCCGCGCGGCCCTGGACGAGCTTGACGCCGGCCGCGCGATAGCGCTTGGCGGCCCGCTCCGTGAACGTGCGCATCAGCCGGTCCGCGTCGGGAGTGCCGCGCGCCACCTCGACCGTGAGCGCCACGACCGGGATGCGCGTCTGGTTGCGCCGCGCCGCCGTCTCGGCGCTGCGTCGCGCCTCGACGGCGTAGTCGCTGTTCGGGTGCGCCTGGGCGAAGCGCACCAGCGCGTCCACCCGACCCGAGAAACCGTTCGCGGCCAGATAGGCCGCGTTGCCGCGCGCCCGCTCCGCCAGCTCGCCGTCGCCGAACTCGGCCAGAAAGGCCTGGTAGCCCTCCGCCGTGCCCCGAGCCCGCGCCACGAAGAAGGCCTGCTCTTCCACGGCCGGTCGCAGGCCGGTCAGCAGCGAGCTGCCGGGGAA
>JAKSBN010000223.1 GCA_022361175.1 Pseudomonadota bacterium
GCAGAATTTGATCGATGCGGTGGGATCAAAGCGGCTTGCATGGCTGCGCGACCTGCCGCTCTATCACCAGACGCCGGATTATCTGTTCGTGCATGCGGGCATTTTGCCCGGCAAGCGCATCGAAAAACAGAAGGAGCGGGACCTTTTGTGGATCCGCGAGCGGTTCCTGAACAGCGACAAGGATCACGGCCGGATGGTCATTCACGGCCATACGCCGATGCGAAATCCCGATGTGCGGTCCAACCGGATCGGCATCGATACCGGCGCCTTCCGTTCCGGGTGTCTCACGTGCCTCGTCCTGGAAGGGGCTTCGCGCCGTTTCCTGAGCACCTGAGGGGCGCGGTTTCGGCTTTATCCGGCCCGCCGACGGGTGTTAGGTTCCTGCGGGTTCTCATAGCGGCAAGGAATGGCATGCACATCCGTAAACGCGTCATGGTCACGGGCGGCGCCGGCTTCTTGGGCTCTCATCTGTGTGACCGGCTTCTCGACGATGGTCACGACGTCCTTTGCGTCGACAACTTCTTTACCGGCACCAAGGACAACATCGCGCACCTGATGGATCACGTTCACTTCGAACTGATGCGCCACGACGTGACGTTCCCGCTCTACGTGGAAGTGGACCAGATCTACAACCTGGCCTGTCCTGCCTCACCGGTCCACTACCAGCGGCACCCGGTGCAGACCACCAAGACCAGCGTGCACGGTGCCATCCACATGCTGGGACTGGCCAGGCGGGTGGGCGCGCGCATCCTGCAGGCCTCCACCAGCGAAGTCTACGGCGACCCCCAGGTCCACCCCCAGAGCGAAGACTACTGGGGCCACGTGAATCCCACCGGCCCGCGCTCCTGCTACGACGAGAGCAAGCGCTGCGCCGAGACCCTCTTCTTCGACTACCACCGCCAACACCAGCTCGAGATCAAGGTGGCCCGGATCTTCAACACCTACGGCCCCCGCATGGACCCCGAGGACGGCCGGGTGGTGTCGAACTTCATCGTGCAGGCCCTCACGAACCAGCCCATCACGATCTACGGAACCGGCGAGCAGACCCGTTCGTTCTGCTTCGTCGACGACCTGATCGAAGCGTTCGTGCGTCTGATGGGGAGCCCGCCCGAGTTCCCGGGGCCGGTGAACCTCGGCAATCCGGGGGAGTTCACCATGCGCGAACTGGCGGAGCTGGTGATCGAGCTGACGGGCTCGCGCTCGCCTCTGGAGACGCATCCCCTGCCCGAGGACGATCCCCGCCAGCGCTGCCCGGACATCCAGCTGGCGCGCGAACGCCTCGGCTGGGAGCCGCGCGTGCCCCTGGCCGAGGGGCTCAAGAAGACGATCGCCTACTTCGACGAGCTCCTGGGGCAGCGGAGCGTCAGCCCTTCTTGAACAGGGCCTCCAGGCTCTGACGCGCTTGATCCCGGTCGCCGCCGTCGCCCCCGCGCTGCTCGCCGGCCGCGAAGTAGTCGCAGCGGTTCGCCCGCTCGCGGTCGCCGACGCGCTCGGCATTGGGCTCGCGGCACTCGTTGTACGCGCTCGGATCGTGGTGCAGGCAGTTGCGGCAGACGTGGAGATCGGCGCCACAGCGGTCGCAGCTGTCTCGGAACCCGATTCGATCCCCTGACCCCAAAGGGATTTCGGAGTCGCAGGCGAAGCAGCGCATCCCGAGAGCCTGCGGGCCGCGCGTCGGAGCTGTCAAGCCCGGCTTTCGCGCGGGCGAGGCCCTCGGTTAGGCTGTGCGCCCCATGCCGCCTCGCCTCACACCCGTGATCCTCGCGCTGGCGACCGCCTGCGTGGGTGCCGCCACCGCGCGAGCCCAGGCGTCCCCGAGTCTCGCCGACCTGGCCTTGGACTGGAGCCGCGGCTCGTTCGCCACACCGCTCTACTGCGAAATCGACGCCGCGACCCAACGCGGGTTGCGCCGCCTCGAGATCGTTCCGGGCCCGCGGCACGCCCGGCCCCCGACGAACTCGCTCCGCTTCACGCCCCTGGACCTGCCCAGCGGGACGGCCCGCTGCTTCGACGATCTGGGGCGGGAAGAGCTGGAGGTCGCGGGTCGGCTGGAGTTTCGGCTCGATGGCCCGGAGCGCCGCGACTCGGCCCTGCGCGACTTCAAGGCGCGGCTCCGCCGCGATCGGGGCTTCGAGTTTCGCATCGCCCGGGGCCAGCTCCAGTTGGGCGCGGTGGGCGAGTCGCGCCGCCGGGTCGATTTCGCAGGTGGAGAGCTGACGTTGCGCGAGATCTCGCCGGCCAGCGACGAGGCCCGGCTCCTGCGAGATCTCCCCCCTGGGCGCAGACTCCTGATGACGATCCAGGCGCCGTCCGGCGAATCCCTGCGCTTCCCCATGGCCCGGTCTCGAGACCGCGCCGACACGGGACTCCCGCTCGCGCCCGCGGGGCTAGCCGTTCAGTTCGCGTCGGAACCGTCCGATAGCTCCCGCGATGGCTTCGAAGTACGCCCCCATTTTCTCCGAGCGGGAGGAAGACTCGGAGTGCCGCGACGAGCTCGATGAGTTCGTGGTGACGCTGTCCGAGCGCGTCGACAGTCTCCAGGACGCCGAAGCCAACTCCGATCTCGACCAGGTCGAGTCGCTGGCCCGAGATCTCGGCGATCGCGCGCTGCGGCTGGGCTACCCGTCGCTGGCCGAGGTCGCCGGCCAGGCCGCCCAGGCCTGCGTCGAGGGCAAGAGCGAGACCGTTCGCGGGGCGCTGGAGGAGCTCACCGAGGTCGCCCGACGCGTGCGTCAGGGCCACCGCGGCGCGGCCTGAGCGTCTGTCCCGGAACTCCTAGCCCCGAACCCTAGACGAAGAACCAGAGCGACAACGGCTTGCCGCTGCCGTCGTCGAACCAGCTCGAGCCCCAGACGGCGGCCGCCAGAATCGCGGCGTTGGTGGCCGCGTGCACCCAGATCACCGCCCACAGGTCGCGTCGCCAGTAGAACCAGAGGTGCGTCAGCACGATCCACGCGACGCAGACCGGATACTCCCACGGCTGGTGATTGACGGTGAAGAGGACCACCGTAAAGAGAAAGCTCGGCCACGCGAACTGCGCCAGCGGCAGCAGGCGAAAGTCCTTTCCCGTGGACCAGGCATCCGCCGCCCGCATGGCGAAGCTGCGAATGAAGAGCTCCTCGAAAAAGGGCGTCACCGCCGCGAATCCCAGCAGGCGCAGGGCCAGCCACCAGGGCTCGGAATCGGGGCCGAGGGCGACCCCGGTCGAGCCCGTCTCATCGGGACGCCAGCTCGGAAAGAGCACGTAGGGGGCGATCCAGAGAGCGGCCAGCGCCACGCCGAAGGCCAGGTCCAGCCCCAGCCACGGCAACGACACCCCGCGCCCCGCCAGCTCCGGGTAGCGGCCGCGGCGCGCGAAGTAGACCATCAGCGCGCCCGGCACGAGGGCCTTGAGCGCCAGGAAGAGCACGAAGGCCGAATCGGGCGCGCGTCGACCGATCTCCACCAGGGCGAGAAACGCGGCCATGGGCAGCACGTAGGGCCACCAGCCGTGATCGCTTCGGTCGCTCATGCTCCGGGTCTCCAGCGGCACATCTGCGGCGGGCCACCTTAGCCCAGCTGCTTCCGCGTTCGGGGCAGAAGCCGCCCGAACCGGAAAAATCGCCCCGGCCCGCAAATTCCGCGCGATTTCGAGCGGCGAGAAACCACATCTCGTTGACCGAGTGGGCTCGGAGGCCGGCCGGCGCACGCGCCGGGCCCGGGCCCGATGGAGACAGCATGAACAGCAACCGAAGCCACGGGCGCCTCTACCGCGGTTGGGTCGTGGTCGCCGCGGCGGCATGCGGAGTTCTCGCCGCGGGCGCGGCCCCGGCCGCCATGATCCTCGGGCCCACCGACGCCGTCTTCGGCTTCGTCAACCCGGAGACGTCGACGCAGCTGTTCCAGTCGAACGACGACTACAGTGTCTCGTTCGCCGTCACCGACACCTCGCGCTTCTCGGGGGCGACCGGGGGGACGCTCGGCCTCGAGGCGACGGTGGAAGTCTCCGACTCCTTCGCCAACGTGCTGTTCGCCTTCACCTCGATCTCCGTGGGTGCGGCGCCCGGAGGTGGCGAGCTGGGCTGCCCGTCCGGCCTCCCCGAATCGACCAACGCCGCCTTCGTGGGCGACGGCTTCAGCCAGACCTCCTACCTCGTGCTCGATCCCGTGCAGGGCGGCATCTGCGACGACCAGGGCGAGGAGTTCGTCGGCGTGATCCTGGGCACGCAGCCCTACACCACGCTCTACACCTTCGGCTTCGAGATCTTCTTCGACGGGGCGCCCGAAGGCGCCGAGCTCCAGCTCCTGAACGCGGCCTGGAAGATTCGCGACCCGATCCCCGAGCCGGGAACCTTCGCGCTGCTGGGGTTGGGCATGGCTCTGTTGGCGGCGCGACGCCGCGCCGAGTGGCGCCCCCGTCAGGATTCGAACCTGAGACCTACCGCTTAGGAGGCGGTCGCTCTATCCATCTGAGCTACGGGGGCGGTCGCCTCGAGCGTACCGCAGCCGGGCGGCCCGGCGTTCAGTAGCGCAGCACCGCGTGGACCAGATCGCAGCCGAGCTTCGCGCGGCCGCCCAGGGCCTCCAGCTCGATCAGAAAGGCGCAGCCCACCACCTTCGCGCCCGCGTCCTGAAGCAGCCGCACGGAGGCGGCCGCGGTCCCGCCCGTGGCGATCAGGTCGTCCACCAGCAGCACGCGCTGTCCGGGCTCGACGGCGTCGACGTGCATCTCGACCGTGTCCGAGCCGTACTCCAGGTCGTAGGTCACTTGGCGCGTCTCGTACGGCAGCTTGCCCTGCTTGCGCACCAACCCGAACCCGGCGCCCAGCGCCAGGGCCACCGGGGTGCCGAACAGAAATCCGCGCGATTCGATCCCCACCACCCGCTCGACACCGGCGCCGCGAAACGGCTCCACCACGGCCGCCACCGCCTCGCGCAGCGCGGCGGCGTCGGCCAACAGCGGCGTCACGTCGCGAAACAGGATTCCGGGCTTGGGAAAATCGGGTACGTCGCGAATGAACGGAGCGAGATCGAACTCAGCCATGGCCCCCCCTCAAGTGGCGTCCGCGTGGCGTCGGGTTGCGAAGTACGACACTAGCAGCCTCCTGCGGGCTCACGGCAGAAACTCGAGGGGGTCGCGCGGTCGGTCGCGGTAGCGAACTTCGAAGTGCAGATGGGGCCCCGTGGCGTTGCCGGTGGTCCCAACCTCCCCGATCCGTTGTCCGCGTTCGACGAACGCCCCCTTCTTCACGGCCAGGCGGTTGGCGTGGGCGTACACCGTGCGGTAGTCGCCGGCGTGCTTGACGATGACCGTCAGTCCGTAGGCCCCGAGCCGCCCCGCGTGAATCACGCGCCCCGCGGCGGCGGCGCGAAACGGCGTGCCGCGCCGGGTGGACAGGTCGATGCCTTCGTGGGGACGACCGTGGCGTTGTCCGAAGCGCGACGTGAGCTTCCCGTCGACCGGCCACTCGAGCAGTGGCCCCGACACCGGCCGCTCGGGCGGCACGGAGGCTGGCGGCACGGGCGGCGCGCCCCGGGCGTCCGGACGCGGAATCCACAACCGCGCTCCCGTTGGAATCGCCGTGACGTCGCGAATCCGGTTGACTTCGATCAGAGTGTCCGTCGGAACCCCGTAGCGGAGCGAGATCCGGTACAGGTTCTCCCCGGACCGCACGGTGTGATAGAAGCCGTGGTCCGAAGGCCCGACGCACCCCGTCCCGCCGAGGCTGAGCGCGGCGGCCGCCGCGCACACCGCGACCCGCGCTAGGCGGCCCAGCCGTGCGTGCCGATCAGGTCGACGAAGGAACACTGTCCGATCACCTCTCGCGACAGCACTCCATCGGCACCGCGGCGAACCCGCAGGAGCTGTTGGGTGCCCCGCTGGCCAAAGGGGCCCACCAGGCGCCCGCCCGGCGCCAGCTGCTCGAGCAGCGGCGGGGGCACTTCCGGCCCGCCGGCCGTCACCACGATGGCGTCGAAGGGGCCGTCCGCGGGGCGACCCTCGGTGCCGTCTCCCAGGTAGACCAGCGCGTTCGCCACCCGGAGTTCGTCGAGGCGGCGCCGGGCCGCGGAGGCCAGGCGCGGGATCCGCTCCACGCTCACGACCCGCTCGGCCAGCCGCGACAGGACCGCCGCCTGATAGCCGGAGCCGGTGCCCACCTCGAGCACGCTCTCGCCGCCGCGAAGTTCGAGGGCCTGGGTCATCAGGGCCACCACGCTGGGGGCGGAAATGGTCTGGCCGTCGCCGATGGGCAGCGGCGTATCGGCGTAGGCCCGGTCGCGCAGGGCCTCCGGGATCAGTTGGTGTCGCGGTACGTCGGAAAGCGCCTGCAGCACCCGCGGATCCGTCACCCCCAGCCGGGTCAGACGCTCCGCCAGGCGCGCGCGTGCGCGTGCGTAGAGTCGCTGTCCGGGCCGTCCGCCCAGAGCTCGGTCGAAGCTCACCCCTCCCCCCTCGGCCTGCAGCGTAGCAGCTGGCCTACGCGGGGGCGGAACGGACCCGATCCGGCGGGCATTGGGTGGCAAAAAGTCGCACGGGAGGCGCAGAAACGAAGGAGGGCATTGGGCGGCCGGAGCCTCCCCAGACTCCGACCGCCCGTGGCGGGGTCTTGCGCGGTTAGAACGCCACTCTACGCACAAGCGTCGCGTTGGAGATCGTCCAAGATCGTCCAAAGGCGCCGGGGAGTGGCCTCTACGGCGCGGCCTCGGCCAAGAGGCGCGTGAAGTCGGCCGCCAGGCGCGGCCCGATCCCCGCGTCTTCGTGCTTGAAGAACACGAAAGCTTCCTCGAAGGAAGCCGCGGCCAGGCGCTTGGCCATGGTCTCCAGGTCCGACGCGGCGTACCCCTCGCGGCGCAGGCGCAGATAGCCGACGGGGCCGGTGATCGTGAGGGCTTCGAGCGGCTGCTCTTCGGTATCCACGTCCACCCACGCGAAGCCCCGCGCCGTCAGCCGCTGGCGCACGGCGGCGTCGCTCCAGGAGGGATGTCGAAACTCGAACGCCGCCCGGGTCCCCTCCGGCAGCTCCTCCAAGAACGCATCGAAGCGCTCGAGGTCGAGCTTCAGGTTGGGCGGCAACTGGAAGAGCACGACTCCCAACCGGTCGCCTAGACACTGAGCTGTGTCGAGCAGGTAGTGCGTCTCCTCCGGCGCTTCGCGCAGCCGCTTGTGGTGGGTGATCTTGCGGGAGGCCTTCAGCGCGAACGCAAAGCCGTCCGGCACCTGGTCGCGCCACTGCTCCAGCGTCGAGCGCTTCGGCAGCCGGTAGAAGGTGTTGTTGATCTCGACGGCCGAGAGCCGCTCCGCATAGAAGGCCAGCATCGCGTTGGCCGGAAGCTTCTCGGGGTAGAACGGCCCTTTCCAGGCCTTGTAGCTGTAGCCGCTGGTTCCCACGTGTACACGCATGGCGGGCGCCCGCTCCTTTCGTCAGCCGACGTGTTCGGCCAGCCGATCCAACAACCGGTCCACGTCGACGCCCTCGCCCAGCACTTCGGCCAGTGGGTCGGGGCGCGAACGCAAGAGCCGAGGTGCCGAACGCAGCGTGAAGCGGCCGGGATCGAGGCGTTTCGTCACCTGCGTCCAGCGCAGGGGCATGGACACGGGAGCGCCCGGCCTCGGCCGCACGCAAAGCGGCGACGCCATCAGTTTTCCGAGCCCGTTCTGTCCCGCGTCGACGTAGACGCGGCCCCCGCGCGCCGCCAACGGGCGGCGAACCGTGGCCTGGTCCGGTCGCTCCTGCGCCAGCGTGCGCGCCAGGGCGTCCGCCAGGGCGCGCGCCTGGGCGTGGTCCAGCCGCTGGCCGAGCGGCACCAAGACGTGGAGCCCGGTCTGCCCCGAGGTCTTCACGAACGAGCGGGCGCCCAGGGAATCGAGCAGCTTGTGCGCGGCGCGCGCGACGTCCACCACGTCGGCAAACGACGCGTCCTTCGGGTCCAGGTCCAGCAGCAGCCAGTCGGGGCGCTCCAACGCGTCGACGCGGGCGCTCCAGACGTGCAGCGGAATGGCGCCGGAGTTGACGACGTAGAGCAGCGTATCGAGCTCGTTGCACACGAAGTAGTCCGTGCCGTCGATGTTCCGGTGCGTCACCCAGTCGGGGGTGAAGCCCGGCGCGTTCTTCTGGAAGAAGTGCTTGCCCTCGATCCCGTCCGGGTAGCGCGTCAACACCAGCGGACGATCGCGCAGGTACACCTCGATCCAGGGCCAGATGGCGCGGTAGTAGCCCAGCAGGTCCTGCTTGGTGAAGCCCTCCTCGGGCCAGAAGACCTTGTCGAGTCGGGACAGCGACAGCTTGGGGCCGGGCGCCGGCGCGGCCGCCGCCTCCTCGGCGACGCGGTCCGGTTCGTCCGGGGCCACGCACGCGTCCAGTTCCAGCTCCGGGCGGCGCCCGAGCCAGACCGGGTTTCGCAGCAGGCCCGCCTCGGTGCGCTCGGTGTAGCGAACCTCACAGACGTGCCGCGGCGCCACGAACCACGTGCCGCGGGGCATGGCGAGGGGCAGCGGGCACACCGGCTCGTCCCGCCGATCCGGAGCCAGCTCCTCCGGCAGCCCCGCCACCTCGGCATCGGTCAAGCCCGAGCCCACGTTGCCCGCGTAGTACCAGCGGCCGTCACGCTGCCACGCGAGCATCAGCGAGCCCAGCTCGCGGCGGGATCCCTTGCCAGGCAGCACCCCCATGACGGCCAGCCGCCCCGTCTGGGGCACCTTGATCTTGAGCCATTGCGGCGAGCGTCGACCGGCCTGGTACGCCGACGCGCCGTCCTTGGCCACGACCCCCTCCAGCCCGTGTTCGCGGGCGGCGGTGTAGAGGGCGCGGCCGTCTCCGTCGACGTGGTCGGCGAACCGCACGAAGCCGTTGCGCGGGCAGAAGGCCGCCAGCGCGGCCTTTCGCTGGGCGAGGGGCAGCCCGCGCAGATCGCGCCCCGACGCCGACAACAGGTCGAAGGCCATCAGCACCACGGGTACCTCGCGCCGCGCCAGCTCGATGGCCCCCGGGTCGGTCTGGGTGAAGCGCCGCTGCAGGCGTTCGAAACGGCTGCGGCCCCGCTCGTCCAAGGCCACGATCTCACCGTCCAGCCAGAAGGCGTCCAGCGGCAATGCAGCGACGGCCCGCGCCAACTCGGGATAGATGGCGTTCACGGGCCGGCCGCCGCGGGAGAAGAGCGCCACGGGGCCATCCGCCCGCTTCTCGGCCCGCACCCGCACACCGTCGAACTTGAGCTCGAAGAGCCAGCCCGGGCGCGAGAAGGGCTCGTCGGTGGTGCGCGCCAACATCGGGGCGACGTCCGTCTCCGTGAGCTCACGCCGCGGCGCGCGGGCACCGTCCAGCACCGCCGCCACGGCGCCCTCGCGACTCTCCGCGGCGGCGCATTCGCGGACCGTCAGCCCCGACAGCACGGAGTACGGCTCCCGCTCTACCAGCTCGGACTCGGCGTCGGCCGGCTCCTTCGAAATCAGGAGCCACTGCCGCTCGCCGTCGCGCGCGGTCCTCACCAACGCGAAGCGACCGCGCAGCTTGTGCCCCTGGAGCAGCAGGTCCAGCTTGCCCGCCTCGAGCCCGGCCGCCGGCGAGCGACCGTCGACGGTGTGGTAGACGCCGGCGTCCCACACGATCATGGCGCCGGCGCCGTAGTTGCCGTCCGGGATCACGCCCTCGAAGTCGGCGTACTCCAGCGGATGATCCTCCGTCCGGACCGCGAGGCGGCGCACCTCGGGATCCGTGCTGGGGCCTTTCGGCACCGCCCAGCTCGCCAGCACGCCGTCGATCTCCAGCCGCAGGTCCCAGTGGAGCTGACTGGCCGCGTGCTGTTGCACCACGAAGCCGGCGGCCGCACCGGCGGGAATTCGCCGCACCGGGGTTTCGTCGCCGAACGGCTCCGGCGTCCCGGCGGGATCCCGTTTGTCGCGGTAGGTCTTGAGATTTGGCATCGTCGTCCGATCGTTAGGGTCGTCCCCCGCCCATTGTGCCCCATCGGGGGCCCGCGTCCCGGCGCGGGCCGCGGCCCGACGACGGCGAAGGGGGTCCCCATGGCAGCGCGAGCAACGGCTTCGGCGACGATCTCATTCGGTTTGGTTTCGATCCCCGTCAAGGTCTACACGGCCTCGCGGTCCAAGAGCGTGCACTTCAACATGCTCCACGCCAAGGACAACTCGCGGCTGAAGCAGCAGTACACCTGCGCCACCTGCGGAGACGTGGTCCCCCGGAACGAGACCGTGAAGGGTTATGAGTACTCCCGCGACCAGTACGTGGTCATGAGCGACGAGGAGCTCAAGACCCTGGAGGCCAAGAGCGACCGCTCCATCGAGATCGCCGAGTTCATTCCCATGGACAAGGTGGATCCGATCTACTTCGAGAAGAGCAACCTGCTGGGTCCCGACA
>JAKSBN010000078.1 GCA_022361175.1 Pseudomonadota bacterium
GCCATGCTGGCCGCCGTGGCCACCCTGCGCGAGGCCGGGCTGAGGGTGGCCGCCCTCACGAACAACTGGGGTGGCGAGGATGATGGCGATGGCACCCGGGTGCTCCAGCCCCACTTCGACATCTTCATCGAGTCGAGCGTCGAGGGCCTGCGCAAGCCGGACCCCCGGATCTACGAGCTGGCCTGCGAGCGCCTGGCGGTGGGGCCCGAGCAGGCGATCTTCCTGGACGACATCGGCGCCAACCTGAAACCCGCCCGCCAGCTCGGCATGACCACCATCCGGGTGGTGGAGCCCGCGGCCGCCTTGGAAGAGCTGGGGAGTTTGCTGGAGTTGTCTCTCGGGGCCGGCAACGTGGCCTAAAGGCGCGGACTCGGCGAACCGATCGCTCCCTCGATTGGGCTCGCGCCTGAATTCGCGAGCTGGAGGGGGAGCTTCCATGGGTTGCAAGCAGGGTCTCTCGCGTCTCGGCGCGGCCGCACTGGCGGGTGCCTTCGTCTTCGCGTCGGCCGCCGCCTCCGCAGAGGAGTGGTCCTTCGTGGGCGCGCGCTACCAGGCCATGGGCGGCGCCGGCGTCGCCGTGGTGGACGACGATCTGGCCTCCTACTGGAACCCGGCGGCCCTCGGCTTTCACGACGACCTCCAGGTCGGCGTGCCCTTCGGCTTCCAGGCTGCGGTGGAAGAAGACATCCTGACCGACGTCGACCGCATCGCCGATCTGATCGACAACGCCGACCCCGATCAGATTCTGAGCGACCTGCAGGGGGGCAGCCTGATCAACCCCGACACACTCCGCGACGCGCTCGAGGTCACGGCCCGGCGCTTCCCCGCCCTGGACAACCCGGGCGCGGGCGTCATCGGCAACGTCAACGTCGGCTTGGCCGGTCGCTACCGCGGCTTCGGCATCTCGGCCCTCGGCCTGGGACACTACGCCGCCGATCCGGTCTCCGATCTGAACAACCTCGCCTTCGCGCCCGCGGCTGCCCAGTCGGGTGCCGTCATCGCCTTTCTGGCCGGGGCCATCGACCGCACCGGCCAGTTCAACAACGGCGCCAGCCAGGGCCTGGCGGACAGCATCGCGACCATCTGGACCGGGCAAGGGACCCCTCTGGCCCAAGATCGCGCCGAGGAGTTCGTGTTCCAGGCCGAACGCGCCGGCGTCGACACCGGCGATTCCCGAGCCCAGACCATCCTGACCCGCATCGCCAGCCAGACCAGCGGCGCGACGGCGGGCGGCGATCTGAGCCAGAACGAGAGCGGCAGCTTCGTGCGGGGCGGCGTCACCGCGGAGGTCGCCTTCTCGTACGGGCACACGCTGCCGCTGCCGATCGACCTGCTGAAGGACAAGATCAGCCTGGGCGGCAACCTCAAGTACATGCACGGCGTCACGTACTTCGAGTTCATCCAGTACACGGACATCGACAAGGTGAGCGACGTACTGGACGAGCTGGGCGAGTCCAACAACGTGCGCGAGGACGACAACGTGGGCATCGACCTGGGCCTCCTGGTGAAGCCCGTCGACTTCGTGCGCGTGGGCATCGTGGGCCGCAACCTGAACGGGCCTTCCTTCTCGCGCAAGGGCCCGGGCGCCTACAAGCTCGATCCCCAGGTCCGCCTGGGCGCCGCCGTGAACGTGTTGCCCAACTGGGTCATCGCCGCCGACGTGGACCTCACCGAGAACGAGACCGACAACCTGGACGGCTTCGAGTCGCGGCTCATCTCCGCGGGTACGGAGTTCAAGCTGCCCATGGGCCCGGTGTCGCTGGCCCTGCGCGCCGGCCTCTACAGCAACATCGCCGACAGCGCCGACGGCGCGGTGGCCTTGACCGGCGGCCTGGGCCTGCGGGTGTGGGACATCGAGTTCGACCTGGCGGGGGGTGCTTCACCGGACACCACCGACATCGACGACAGCGACGACTTCCCGACGCGCGCCAACGTCTCGGTGAACTTCCGCTACACGAAGACGTTCTAGAGCTTCTCGGGCGCGTCGAAGCGCCCGTGCATGTGCTCGGTCCAGACGGTCATGAAGGGCCGCTTGGGAAGCCCCAGGCTGCGCAGCTCCTCGGCCAGCGGGTGTCCTCCCAGCTCTAGGGCCACTCCGCTCCCCCTGCCGAACCCCGTGCCCGTTCCGCCCTGCGTGAACCGGGTGCGGTGCGGCGCCCCATCGATCAGGGTGTAGGTGCAGAGCGAGCTGCCCGACATCGTGCGCTCGCCGCCTCGCGGCAGCGTCACGGTCAAGACGTGCTGGCCGTCCATGACGAGCCGACACGTGCAAGACGTGGCCGTCTTCTCCATGTCGATCTGTTCGACGGTCTTGGGAAAGCCCCAGATCCCCTCCCCGGCGTCGCGGGTGAAGCTCTGGTTCACCGGCAGGCGGTAGATGAACGTCCCGAGCCGTCCCCGGAACAGGTCCAGCAGGTTGCCCAGGTAGGGGATGGCGGGTCGGTCGCCGCGCGGCCGCACGAAGAACGCGATGGAGACCTCGTTGTAGTCCCCCAAGTCGTTGTCGCGGTAGTCGATGGCCGCCAGCGACAGA
>JAKSBN010000444.1 GCA_022361175.1 Pseudomonadota bacterium
CCCCTCCCACGCGATCTGGGAGGCCTCGAAGACCGGCCCGTCTCGACACACGAGCGCGTACCCCCCCGCCGCAAGCGGTGCGGCGCACCCGAGGCACACGCCGAACCCGCAGGCCATCGGATTCTCGAGCGAGACTTCGCAGCCGAACCCGCGCTCCGCAGCCCAGCGGGCGACGGCGTGCATCATGGGCGTGGGGCCGCAGGCGTAGATGCGTACCGACGCGCGCCCCCCCACGGCGGCCTCCAGCGCGTCCGTCACCCGGCCCCGCTGGCCGGCGCTGCCGTCCTCGGTCGTCAGTCGGAGGTCGACGCCCAGCGCCTCGAAGTCGGAGACGGCCATCAGCGCTTCCGCCCGCCGCGCCCCCAGCACGACGGCCACGTCCCCCTGGCGCCGGGCCGCGGCGGCCAGGGCGTAGAGCGAAGCGATCCCGGTGCCGCCCCCGACCAACAGGGCCGTCGTGCCGGCGGGCGGCAGCGAGAAGCTCCGGCCCAGGGGTCCCACGACGCGCACGCGCTGGCCGGGGAGCGCTTCGGACAACAAGCGCGTCCCGCGGCCTTCGAGCTTGTAGAGGACGTCGACGCGCGTGGTCGCGTTCTCGCCGGGCTCGAAGCGGTAGACGGCCATCGGGCGCGGAAGCAGCGGATCGGTGCGACTGACGTCGCTCTCGGCACCGGGCGAGAGCATCACGAACTGGCCGGGCTCGGCCCCCGGCCAGTCCGGAACCGAGAGCTCCAAGCGCCAGTTTTCCTCCGACTCCCGCACGTTGGCGGCGACCCGGGCCTGGGCGCGAATCGGCAGCGGACGGTCGGTCGGCACGGGCACTACGAGAGCCACTCTTTGGCGGACGCTTTCTTGGAAGCGATGGTGGGACGCAGCCCCGACGGGCGTGGGTCCGCCAGATCCAGCGTGAGGAGCAACGCGTCGTTTCCGTCGCGGTAATAGCGCGGCCGGACGCCGGCGACCACGAACCCGTGATCGTGATAGAGCTCCTGGGCGGCCTCGTTGTCGGCCCGCACCTCCAGATGCACCCGATCCAGGTCCGCGTCCCACGCGAACCGGAGCGCCGCCCGGACGAGCTGCGTGCCCCAACCGCCCCGGCGCGCCTCCGGGACGACGGCGAGCGCGTGGATCTCGAGCTGGGCGGCGGCGCTCTCGGCCAGCAGAAATCCCACCATTTCCGGGCCCCTGTGAGCGCACCAGAGCCGCGACGAAGACCGCTCCAGGTGGGCGCGGAACGACGCCTGCGACCAGGCCCCCGGAAGCGCCTCGGCGGCGAGCGTCGCGATCGCTTCCGCGTCCGCGAGGGACCCGGGTCTCACGCTGCCCGACTGTCGGTCTCGATCGTCCCGCACTGGCTGCTCCGGAACTTCTCCAGGGTTTCCCCGCGCCCGCTGGTCTGGAGCCGCCAGGGCGCGGGCCCAGCCCGCACGCCGCACCGCCCTCCAGCGGCTCTTCCCGGTCGCCCCCGGGGAAAACGGCCCGGACCGCGCCGGCCGGACGCTCTCTAAACGCTCGAAAAGACTATTCAAATTACGATGGTCCCACAAGCGAATCCGGTTAAGCCCTAGGAGCTGCCGGTCGATGAAAAGCGGAGCACCCGACTCCGGATCACCGGGCTCGCAAGGGGACCATTGTGACGGCTCAACTCGATGCGCAGCGCGCGGCCTTCGACGCCGATCCCACCGACGCCCGGGCCTTCGAAACACTGGAAGAGCACTCCTTCCTGAACGGACAGTGGGAGGAGTTGGTCTCCCTCTACCGGGCGCGGCTGGCCGCACCCGACGTCGAAGAACATCCGGCGCGGCGGGTCCCGCTGCTGTTCCGCCTGGCCCAGGTGCTGGAAGAACGCTGCCTCCAACCGGACGAGGCCGTCGAGCACTACTGGCAGGCCGTCCGCATCGATCCCCGCTACCGGCCCGCGCTCCAGCAGCTGCGGCGCATTCACTCGGCGCGCGAACAGTGGGACATGGTGCTGCAGATCGCGGAGATGGAAGCCGAGCTGCCCATGAAGCCCTTCGAACGGGCGGCCTACCACGCCGAGCTGGGCGAGCTCTGGCGAGTGCACTTGACCGACCCCGCCCAGGCGCGCGGCTACTTCGAGCGCGCGCTCGAAGACGACGCCAACCAGCAGGACGCGCTGCAGGGACTGGCCCGCTCGCTGGTCCAGCTGGGCGAGCACCAGGCGGCCTCCGACGTCTGGGGCCGGCTGGCCGAGTCGATCCGCGGCCCCGATCGCGCGCCGATTCTGGTCGAGTGGGCCGAGCTCCTGGCCGGTCCCCTGGGCCAGTCGGAACGGGCGTCGGAGCTCTACCGCCGCGCCCTCACCGACGACCCGCGCAACGAGCAGGCCGTAGAGGCGCTGGTGATCCTCGCCGGCCAGCAGGAGAACTGGGCGCTGCTGGGCGATCTGTTCGAGCGCCGCTTCGACCTGGCCGCCGGAGCCCGACGCCGCTCGGCGATCGCCGTGGAGGCGGGACTGCTGCAGCTCGAACGCCTGCAGAACCCCCAGCTCGCGCGCATGTGGTTCCAGCGCGCCCAAGAGCTGACCCCGGACGAGCCCGCCGTTCACCACGCCATTGCCGAGCTCGAGGCCAAGGCCGGCAACCGCGACGCGCGCCTGAGCGCCCTCGACCGCGTGGCCGAGCTCTCCGGCGCGGCCACGCCCAGCGGCGTGCTGCTCTCCGCGGCCCAGCTCCACGCCGAGCAGGGCGACGACGAGCAGGCCCTGACCCAGATCCGCCAGCTCCTCGAACGGCGCCCCAACGACCCCGAGCTGCTCGACGCCTTGAGTCAGTCGCTGGCTCGACTCGACCGCCACGAAGAGCTGGCCGAGGCCCTGGAGCGGCGCGCCGTCGTCTCGGACGAACCGGAAGCCCAGGCCCAGACCTTCGCCGAGCTGGGCCGCCTCTACGAAGACGCGCTCTCCGATTCCGACGCGGCGAGCGACGCGTTCGCGCACGCCTTCGCCCTGCGTCCGGATCTGCCTGGCGTGGCCACGGCGCTGGAACGACTGCTGCGCAAGTCGGAGGACTGGGACGCGCTCGCTCCGGTGCTGGAGCGCGCCAGCCGCGAGGGCCCCGAGTCCGAGCGCGCCGGCTTCCTGTGCTCGATCGGCGAGGTCCACCTGGAGCGCCAGGACGACCCGGCCCGAGCCGCGGCCGCCTTCGAAGCCGCTCTCGACCTGGAGCCGACCGCCCAGCGCGCACTTCAGGGCCTGTCGCGCATCGCCCGCGACTCGGGCGATCCCGAGTCGGCGATCCGCGCCACCGAACGCGAAGCGGCCGCGGCCACCGACCCGGCGCGACTCGCCCAGCTCGTCTTCGAGTTGGTGGAGCACTACGGCGGGCGCCAGCAGTCGGATCGGGCCATCGCCTGGATCGGGCGGCTGCTGGAAGCCGCCCCCGACGACCGCGTGGCCCTCGAGACCGCCGCCCATCACTACGGACAGTTGGGTCAACGCGGAGAACAGATCGCCATCCTCGAGCGACTCGATCCCATGCTCGAAGGGATGGACCAGGCCGAGATCCGGCGGCAGACCGCCCAGCTGTGCCTGACCGAAGAGCGCGAGGACGACGCCACCCTGTGGTTCGAGCGGGCCGTCGCCTCGGATCCCAACGACGCTACGTCGCTGCGGGCGCTCCGCCAGCTCTACGGCCGCGCGGAGCGCGCGGACGACCACGTGCGCGTCATGCGCCAGCTGGTTCAGCACCTCTCGGGCGATGAGCGCGCGGCGTGTCTGCAGGAGCTGGGAACGGCGCTGGCCGACTCGCAGGGCGACGTCGAAGGCGCCATCGTGGTGCTGTGGCAGCTGGCCCGCGAGCCGCAGGCGCCGGCAGGCACGGACGAGAAGCTCGAGGAGCTGCTCGAGCGGGCCGGTCGCCACAGCGAGCTGGCCGAACGACTCGCCGAGCGGCGCGCGGCGCTGGCCGACGGCGCGCCCGCCGCCCGGGAATTGGACCGCCGCCGCGCGCGGATCTTGCTCGACGACCTGTCCGAGTTCGATCAGGCGGCCGCGGTCTTCCGGTCCCTGCGCGCCGCGGCTCCCGACGAGGCCGAGTTCACGGACGGACTCGAACGCGCACTCCGCAGCGGCCACGACGTCCGGGGCCTGGTGGAGCTGCTGGCCGAGCGGGCCCAGACCACCCGCGACGTGAGCGCTCGGGCGGCCCTGCTGCTCGAACGCGCGACCCTGCTGGAGGACGCCCTCGGCGACGCCGACGGAGCCCGGCAGCTGTACGAGCGACTGTCGGCCGCGGACGTGCCCACGGAAACGCGCGAACCCGCCGCGGAACGTCTGGCGCGCCTGCTCGAGCGGAGCGGCGATTGGTCGCGCCTGCGGGAGCTCCTCGAAGCCGGCCTCGAGGGCACGGCGCCCGAGGCCGAGTGGCAGGCCCGGCAGCGGCTGGCCGCCCTGTGCCGCGACCGCCAGAACGACTCCGAAGGCTGCATCACCCATCTGGAGGCGGCGGGCCGACTGCGGGCCGATCACGTACCGACCTGGCACAGCCTGGCCCTCCTCTACGAAGCCAGCGATCGCCACGCCGACCTGCTGCGGGTGATCGAAGCCGAGCTCGCCTGCGAACCCGAGGCCCAGCGCGAGACGGCGCTTCGCGTGCGCGCCGCCGACCTGGCCGAGAACGTGTTGGGCGACGTGGACCGCGCCTGCGTCCACCACGAGCGCGTGCTCCAGATCGATCCCGGCAACACGAAGGCCTGTGAGTTCCTGGTCCAGTTCCACACGCGGGCGGAGAACCACCAGGACGTGCGCCGGCTGTTGGGCGGCCGGCTGGCGGCCTGCCGCGAGACCATGTCCCCCTCCGAGCGCCTCTCCATCCGCCTGCGACTGGCGGCGCTCTGCGCCGGCCCGCTGGCGGACGTCGCCGCCGCCATCGCCACCCTCGAGCCGTCGCTGCAGGAGCTGGGTCCGCAGTCGGTGGTGAGCGAGCCCCTGGCCGACCTCTACGAGCGAGCCGAGCGCTTCGCCGAGCTCGAGTCGCTGTGCGCACGCGTGGTCGAGACCTGCGAGGACGAAGCCGAGCGCGCCTACTGGTACCGCCGGCTCGGGCGCGCGCGACGCGGTTCCGGACACGCGCGCGAAGCGGTAGAAGCCTACCGCCGGGCGCTGGCCGATCGGCCCAACGACGGCGACGCCCGCGGCGCCCTGTGCGAGCTCTACCGAGAGCTGGGCGACGCCGCGCCTTTGGCCCAACTGCTCGAGGAAGATCTCCCGCAGCTGGCGCCGGCGGACGCCGAGCCGGTGCGAATCGAGCTGGCAGAGCTCTTGGCCGGTCCGCTCGAGAACCCGAACGCGGCCCTGGCCCACCTGCGCGACCTGTTGGCGGAGGCGCCCGCCCACGGGCAGGCCCACGCCCGCGCGCTGGCCCTGGCCGAGCGTCTCGGCCGCAACGAAGAGACGCTGGCCCTGATCGAGAACCGGCTCGGGCACGAGAGCCGCGCCCCCGAACGCGCCGCTCTCCTGGAGCGCCGCGCCCAGCTGCTGGCCGGCCCGCTGGGGCGTCCGGAGGAGTCGCTGGCCGCATACCGCGAGGCCCTGACCCTGGCCCCCGACCACGTCGACACCCGGCGCGCGCTGCGCAGCGTCCTCGAGTCGCTGGGCCAGTGGCCGGAGGTGCTCGACTGCCTCTTCGTGGAGGCCCGCTACGCCTCGGAAGACGAGCGCGCCTCCGTCTACGAGCAGGCCGCCCACATCGCCTCCGTCCAGGTGTCCGCCAACGCCGCCCTGCCCTGGCTCGAGCGGCTGCGGCGCGAGCGCCCCGACGACGCGTCGGTCATCGCGCGCATCGCCGACATCCACCGCCAGGCCGGCCGCCACACCGCCCTGCTGCGCGCCCTCGAGGACGAACTCGGCCTCGCGACGAACCCCGCGCGCAAGCGCGATCTGCACTTGGAGCGGGCGCGCGTCTTCGAACGCGAGCTGCGGTCGCCGCCCCGGGCCGTCCACGCCCTCGAAGAAGCGCGCGCCGTTGCGCCCGACGACCCCGAGACCCTCGCCGAGCTCGACCGCGTCTACGCGGCACTCGAACGCCACCCGGAGCGGGCCGACGTGCTGGAGGCCCGGCTGGCCTCGACTCCCGCAGAGAACCGCACCGAGCTTCACCGGGCCGCGGCCGAGCTGCACGCGGGCCCGCTGGCCGATGTGCGCGCCGCCATCCCGCACTGGCTGCGCGCCGTCGAGGCCGCGGGCGAGGAGGCGGAGTCTCGCCCCGAGCTGCTGCGTGAGCTGGGCGACGCCCTCTCCCAGGCCGGCCAGAGCGCGGCCACCGCGCGGGCGGCGGAGGCCGAGCTGCGCTGTCTGGAGGAGCGCCAGCAGAACGCTCCCGAGCGCCGGTCGGCGCTGCACCGGCGCCTGCGCGATCTGTACGGGGAGGCGCTGGCGGATGCGGCCGCCAGCCGTCACCACGGCTTTGCGCTGGTGGAGCTGTGCCGGACCCGGGGAGACGAGACCGGGCTGGACGCGGCGGAAGTCGCGCTCCTGGCAAGGCTGCGCGCCGACTGCGATCACGTCACGCTGGAGCGTGTGCTCGCCACGCACCTGGAGCGGCGCCCGAACCAGCCCTCCCTGTGGCTGGAGCTGGCACGCCTGCGCGAGGAGCGCCTGCACCAGCCCTTGGCCGCGGCCAACGCCTACGCTCGCGTGTTGGACGGAGACCCCCAATCGGTGCCCGCGATTCGCGGCCGCCGCCGGGTCGCCGAACGCCTGGGAGACTGGGACGCGCTGGCCAACAGCCTCGAGCGCGAGCTCTCGCTGCCGCGCACCAGCGACCCGGGCGAGCGGGCGAAGCTCCTCCGCCGCCTCGGCGACCTCTTGTGGCACCGCCTTCAGCGCCCCGACGCCGCCATGCGCGCCTACACCCAGACCCTCGAAGCCGACCCCCAGGACATGCCGGCGATTCGCGCCTTGGAAGAGCTTCACGAGCGGCGCAAGGAGTGGCCGGAAGCGGTCGCGTTCTGCGAGCGCGAGATCGAGGTGCTCGGCGAGAGCGAGCCCGAGCGGCGGCAGTTCGTGTGGCTGCACGCGGGCGAGCTGGCCCGCGACGCGCTACGCGAGCCGGAGCGTGCGTTGCGCGCCTTCGAAGCCGCCGCGGACATCGCGCCGCTGCCGGTGTCGCGGCGCCTCCAGTGGAGCGAGCTCTACCACCAGACGGACCGGCTCGACCGCTACGCCGAGGTGTACGCCAGCTGGCTCGACGATCCCGAGTCGGGAGCCCACGGCTCGGACCACCTCGCGCTCGTGCCGGTACTGGAGAGGCTGGACCAGCCCCGCCCCGCCCTCGCGCGGGCGCTGCGGGCGATCGAGGTCAACGCGGAGAGCACGGCCGCCTGGGACGACGCCGCGCGGCTCCACGAAACCCTGGGCGAACCCCGCGAAGCCGCCGAAGCGCTCGAGCGCGCGGCCGA
>JAKSBN010000129.1 GCA_022361175.1 Pseudomonadota bacterium
ACTGCGCCGCCAGC
Organism: Pseudomonadota bacterium; assembly: GCA_022361175.1. Classification (GTDB taxonomy): domain Bacteria; phylum Myxococcota_A; class UBA9160; order UBA9160; family UBA4427; genus JAKSBN01. The sequence continues at coordinate 15 of JAKSBN010000129.1, forward strand.
ACCATGTAGATCACCAGAATGGCCAGCAGCATGGCCACGCCGAACTCGGCCACCCCCTCCAGCATGGCGCGCGCCGCGCCCGACGGCGCCAGGGTGGCGCCCTCGGGCAGGAGTCCCGCCGCCACTTCGTTGGCGTCCCGCATGGCCTCGCCCAGCGTCTTCCCCTCCAGGTTGGCGGTGACGCTGACGCTCCGCTGGCGGTCGGTGCGCGTGATCTCCGACGGGGCCGCGCCGCTGGTGAGCTGGACCAGGTTGGACAGCTGCACCAGCCGCCCGTCACTGGACCGCACGGTCACGGCGCCGATGGAGCTCGGATCGTTCCGCAGCCCCTCCTCCAGCCGCATGCGGATGTCGTAGCGCCGGCCGGCCTCCTTGAAGACGCCCACGTCCATGCCGCCGATCGTCATCTGGATCGCCTCGGCCACGCTGCGCGCGTTGACGCCCAGGGCCGCGGCCTTCTCGCGGTCCGGCACCACGCGGATCTCGGGCAGCCCCAGCTTCAGGCTCTTGTCGAGATCGACGAAGCCGCCCCGCTCCTCCAGACGCCGAAGCATCTCGTCCGAGAGGCGGTCCAGCTCGGCCAGCGGCAGGTTGCCCCGAATCAACATCTCGAACGAACCGCCCCCGCCCGCTCCGCTCATCATCTCGGCGGGGTTGAAGATGCGGATCTGGCGCCCCGGCACGTCGCCCAGCGCCCGCCGCGCGTTGGCCATCAGCTCGAACACCGACCGCTCGCGCTCGTCGCGGGACCGCAGCGTGCCGAACATCATGGCCTGGCTGGGCCGTCCCGGCCGGTTGCCGCCGTGCGTGCCGACGGCGGCGAAGAGCCCCGCCAGCTCGGGCTGGTCGAGAAACCAGGCCTCGTCGTGCTTCATGTACTCGAGACTGGCTTCCAGCGACGTGCCCGGCGCCGCCTCGGTCTGCGCGAAGAAGATGCCTTCGTCCGCCGGCGGGAAGAACTCCCCCTCCAGGAGCGCCCCCGCCGCGAAGGCCAGCGCGAGAGAGCCCACGGCCAAGCCGCCCGTGGCGAGACGGTGCGCCAGCGTCCAGTCGAGCACGGTGGCGTAGTGGGACTCCAGCCAGGCGAAGCCCTGCTCCAAGCGGTGGTAGATGCTGCCGTGGGCGCGCTCCTTCGGCTCCGGCATCCGGGCGGCCAGCATCGGGGTCAGCGTCAGCGCCACGAACAGCGAGATCATTACGGAGCCGGCCACGGTCAGGCCGAAGTCGCCCAGGAAGCTCCCCACGACGCCTTCCACGAAGACGGCGGGCAGGAAGACCGCCGCCACCGCCACGGTCGCCGCCGTGGCGGCGAAGGCGATCTCGTGGGTGCCCTTGGAGGCCGCCTCGAGCGGCTCCTCCCCGCTCTCCCGGTGGCGCTCGATGTTCTCCAGCACCACGATGGCGTCGTCGATGACGACCCCCACCGCCAGGGCCATGCCCAGCAGCGTCATGGTGTTGAGCGTGAAGCCCGCCACCCAGACCAGCCCGAACGTGGCCAACAGCGAGATCGGAATCGCCGCCGCAACGATCAGCGTCGGGCGCGTGCGGCGCAGGAACACGAACACCACGAAGACCGCCAACAGCGCGCCGAACACCAGCGCGAACTCGGTCTCCTCCACGGCCTCGCGCACGCCCTTCGAGAAATCGATGAAGCCGGCGGGGTCCGCCACCTCGATCCCCTCCGGCAGCGCCTCGCGAATCCCGTCGAGGCGCTTCAACACCTCGTCGACGATGGCCACGGTGTTGCCGCCGGCCTGCTTGCGGATGCCGATGCCCACCGTGGCCACGCCGCCGTAGCGGGCCAGGCTGCGCTCGTCCTCGGCGCCGTCCACCACCCGGGCGACGTCGCGCAGCAGCACCGGAGCGCCGCCCACGTGCGAGACCACCAGTCGTTCCAACTCGTCGATGGAGCGGAACTCGGCGTCCGTCTTGACCGAGTACTCGCGGCGGTCGCTCTCGACGAAGCCGCCCGGCACCTCCACGTGCTCGCGTCGCAGGGCCGCCAGCACGTCGCCGGCCGCCAGCCCGCGTCCGCGCAGCTCGTCGCCCTTCAGCCAGATGCGGATGTTGCGGTCGAGCCGGCCGAAGATGGCCACGCCGGCCACCCCCGGAATCGTCTCAATCATGGGGTTGATCTGGCGCCGCACCACTTCGCTGGTCTCGACCCGGCTGCGGCGCGTGTGGAGCGGGATCCACAGGATCGGCTGCTCGTTGGGATCGAAGTTTTCGACCACGGGCGGTTCCAGGTCGCTCGGCAGCTGCCGCCGCAGCGACGCCACCTTGTCCCGCACCTCCTGGGCCGCCACGTCGAGATCGGTGCCCAGCCCGAACTCCACCGTGATCTGCGATATGCCCTGGAACGTGACGGAGCGAATCGAGCGCACCCCGGCGATGGTGTTGAGGCGCTCCTCGAGAACGTCGGTGACGTCCTCCTCCATGCCCTCCGGACTGGCGCCGGGCAGCTCCGCGGTCACGCTCAGGACCGGGAAGTCCATGTCCGGGAACTGGTCGACGCCCAGGCGCTGGTAGCCCAGCACCCCGAAGACGATCAACGCCAGCGTCATCATCCACGTGAGGATGGGCCGGCGAATCGAGACGTCGGAGAGCGTCACGGCTCGAGTCCCGACGTCACGGGGCGGCCGTCGCGCACGGCGCCGGCGGGCCGGCCGTCGCGCTCTCGCAGCGCCACGTAGGAGCCGTTCACCAGTTCGGTCTGGCCGCGCACCACGACGCGTTCACCCGCGCGCACTCCCGAGACGACCTCGACGCGGCCCTCGCGGTAGACCCCGGTCGTCACCACCCGGCGCTCGACCTGCTCGTCGCTCACCAGCACGAAGAGAACGCTGCCGTCGGAGCGCTGCAGGATGGCCTCCTCCGGCACCATGGGCACCTGCTCGCGAACCGCCACTCCCAGGTCGACGCGCGCGAACAGGCCCGGCCGCAAACGCCCGTCGACGTTCTCGAGCACGGCCTTCACGCGCAGGGTGCGCGTGCGCGGATCGATCGTCGGCGACACCACGCTGACCCGGCCCTGGAAGACCTCGTCCGGGTAAGGGGCCACGCGCACCGACACGGCTCCGTCCACGCGGGCTTCGGCCGACTCGAGCTCCGTCAGGTGGAACTCGACCTCGATGGGATCCAGCGCCACCAGCTCCACGATGGCCTGGCCGCGCGACACCAGCTCGCCCACGCTCACCTCCCGCCGGGCGATCAGCCCGGCGAAGGGCGCCCGCACGCTGGAGTCGCGCAGCGCGCGCTCGGCCAGCGCCAGCCGCGACTGGGCCGCTTCGAGCCGCGCCCGCGCCAGGCGCAGGTCCGTCTCGGCCTGGTCCAGCTGGGCGTCCGACGCGGCCTTGCGCTGGTGGAGGCTGCGGATGCGTTTGACCTCGCGCTCGCTCTCGCGCAGCTTGGCCTCGGACTCCGCGACGCCGGCCGCCTGGCTGGTGCGCTCGAGGGCGTGGCGCTCGGGATCGATCTCCAGCACCACCGCGTCCGCTTCGACGGCCGCCCCCTCGTCCACCACGATGGAGGTGACCCGGCCGCCGACTTCGGCGGACAAGGTCGCGTGCTCCTGGGCCACCAGTTCGCCCGTGGCCTCGATGCGGTCCTCGGCGCGGAACGCCGCGACGGGCGCCGCGAAGACCGGCGGACGCCGCACGGCCGGCGGCTCGTCCCCGCCGCCACAGGCCGCGGCGAGCAACACGATCGGAAGCCAGGCGAGTCGTCGAACGGTCATTGGGGATCTTCCTCGTGCGGGCCGGCGGCTTCGTCCCGGACGAAGCCGCGAATCATGGAATCGAGCGCGGTGGTCACCAGCTCGGGGTGCCAATCGTGTTCGGGGCGGCTCTCCTGGAGCGAAATCAGGCCGTGCAGCACGGACCAGAAGGACTGGCGCACCACCTCGATGGGTGCGCGCAGGCGCCCGTCGCGCTCGAGGTCGTCCAGGGAGTGCTCCAGCAGGCCGCGGGCCTCCTCGACCTCGGGCGGCGGCACCTGGTCCTCGCGCGGCGTCATCAGCAGCCGGTAGTGGGTGGGGTTGGCCAAACCGAAGCGCGCGAAGGCGGCGTAGAGGGCGCGCATGTTGGCCACCGGATCCGGGCCCAGCTCGACGCGCCGGAGGTCGCCCAGGAGGACCTGCAGCCGCGCGCGGACCAGCTCCTCCAGCAGCGCCGGCTTGTCGGGGAAGTAGTGGTAGAGCGTGGGCGCGCTGACGCCGCAGCGCGCGGCCAGCTTGCGCATCGAGAAGCGCTCGACGCCCTCTTCCACCAGCAGCGCCTCGGTGGCGTCGAGGATGTCCCGACGCGCCTCCTGGCGATACAGCTGGCGCCTTTCCGGGCTGCGTTGAAGCCCCATGGCCAACCGGTCCTCGTCTGCGCATCGGGATCTGCGTGAGGCGCCGGGCGCTGGCGCCAGCCTGCGATCGAACTCGCTGCTCCGAACCTAGCTCGAACAGCGTCAGGGTGCTCTAACAGCGTTCGATCACGGAGCGATCTTTAGCACAAATCGACCGTTCGGCGAAAACGGCGCCTCAGCGCCACCCCTTCGGGGGCTAGCTTTGTGGAAGGTCCTGGAACGGCCGGTCGCGATCCTGCCGCGGCTCGCTGGGGAGCCCCAGCACCCGCTCGGCGCAGATGTTCTTCTGGATCTCGTCGCTGCCGCCGGCGATGTGGTACGCCGGCGCCATCAGGAACTGGTTCTGCCAGAACCCGCGCCGCAGGAGCGCCCCCGGACCCGAGAGCCGCATGCCCAGATCGCCCGCCCGGCTGAAGACCCGCGCCATCAAGAGCTTCATGACCGAGCTCTCCGCCGCCGGCATCTGGCCGCGGCCCAGCTGCGTAATGATGCGCGCGTTCAGGAGCTCGAGCGTCTTCATCCAGGTGTAGAGCTCGCCCAGGTCGTTGCGGAGCGCGCCGTCCACCCGGTCGGCGTGTTCGGCTGCGAACTGGCGCAGCTGGTCGTAGGAGAAGATCCGGTCGAAACCACCCATGGCCATGCGCTCGTTCATGAGCGTCGTCATGGCCGCCTGCCAGCCGAAGCCCTCGGGGCCGAGCCGGTCGCGGTCGGGCACGCGAACCTCGTTCAGGAAGACCTCGTTGAAGTGCGCCCCGCCGTTCATCTGCCGCAGCGGACGCACTTCGATGCCGGGCGACTTCATGTCCAACAGGAAGTACGTGATGCCCTTGTGCTTGGGCACGCTGGGATCGGTGCGCGCCAGCAGGATGCCCCAATCGGCGTGGTGGCCCCCGGAGCACCACGTCTTCTGGCCCGTGACCAGCCAGTCGTCGCCGTCGCGGACGGCGCGGGTGGCGACGTTCGCCAGGTCGGAGCCGGCGCCCGGTTCGCTGAAGAGCTGGCACCAGAGCTCGTCTCCCCGCAGCAGCGGCTCCAGGGTCCGGGCCTTCTGGGCGTCGTCGCCGTGGGCGATGATGGTGGGGCCGGCGAGCCCGACGCCCACCACGAAGATCGATTCGCCCACACCCTTCCGGGCCAGCTCCTGGTTCCAGATGATCTGCTCGATGGGACCGCGCCCCTGCCCGCCGTACTCCCGCGGCCAGGTGATGGAGGCCCAGCCGCCGTCGTACAGCGCTCGCTGCCAGGCCCGCGCCTTGGACAGGAACTCCGCGTCGTCGACGGCGTCGTCCGCGTAGTCGGGCATCTCGGGGTCCGGCTGCGCTTCGAGAAAGGCGCGCGCCTCGGCGCGAAAGGCCGCCTCGCTGGGAGAGTCGCGGAGATCCATGGGGTGGGTGTCTCAGTCCTCGAGGCGAATGGCCTGCCGGGGACAGAGGCGCACGGCGTCTTCCACCTTGGCGCGCTGGTCGGCCGGCACGTCGCCCTGGATCAGGACGGTGAGCGTGTCGTCGTCCTCCACCCGAAACGCATCCGGGGCCACGTCCATGCAGACGGCGTTGGCTTCACACAGGTCGTAGTCGACCACGATCTTGGGCATCGATCCCTCCGTTCGCGTGCTGCCCGCTTGGGGCGGTTGCTGTGCGCAGTCTACGCGAGGTTCACCGCCGTGCAGCCCCGCACTTCGCCCGCAGGCGCGGCCCCGAAAGCCGCGCGAATTCGGGGCGGTAGAACATGTTCTAGGGTCGCCCACCCTAGCCCACGCGGGGGCTTCCTGCAGCACGTCGGTGGACAGCCCCCTGAATTCGGGGCATGATATCGAAGTAGAACACGTTTCATTTCTCTCCCCGCGAGGCGCTTCCCGCTCCTCCGCACCCAAACCGGGGGGTTCGGCATGCACATCGATCTGACACCCGAGCAACGGACGTTCCGCGACGAGCTCCGTGCGTACTTCGACGCCATGATGACGCCCGAGCTCGTCGACGAGATTCGCGGCAGCGAGGGCGGCGGCCCCGAATTCCGCAAGGCGATGCAGCAGATGGGCCGGGACGGGCTCCTGGGCATCGGCTGGCCGGAGGAGTTCGGCGGCCAGGCCCGCTCGCCGGTGGAGCAGTTCCTCTTCTCCGACGAGGTGCAGCGCGCGGGCTTTCCTCTGCCCTTCCTCACCCTCAACACCGTCGGCCCGACCCTCATGCGCTACGGCAACGAGGAGCAGAAGCGGGAGTTCCTGCCGAAGATCCTGAAGGGCGACCTCTTCTTCTGCATCGGCTACTCGGAGAACGACGCCGGTACCGACTTGGCCTCGCTGAAGACGCGAGCCACCCAGGACGGCGACGAGTGGGTGATCTCCGGCCAGAAGATGTGGACGAGCCTGGCCGACCACGCCGACTACGTGTGGCTCGCCGCGCGCACCGACCCGGACGCCCCCAAGCACCGGGGCATCAGCATGTTCCTGGTGCCCACCACCTCTGAGGGCTTCGCCATCTCGCCCATCACGACGGTCTCGGGCGTGCGCACCAACGCGACCTTCTACGAAGACGTCCGGGTGCCGGCCGAGAACCTGGTGGGCGGCGTCAACCGCGGCTGGAACCTGATCGTGGGCCAGCTCAACCACGAGCGCGTCTCGCTCATGAACGTGGGGCCCCTGCGGCGCCTGCTCGAGTCGGTCACCGATTGGGCGCGCAAGACCGAGCGCCCGAACGGCCGCCGCGTGATCGACGAGCCCTGGGTGCAGACCAACCTGGCCCGGGTGTGGTCGCACATCGAGGTGCTGCGCCTCATGAACTGGAAGCAGGCGTGGGCGGCCACCCAGCGCCAGCTGCACCCGGCCGACGCGTCCACGGTGAAGGTCTTCGGCAGCGAGTTCTACATCTCCGGCTATCGGGCCCTGCTGGAGGTGCTCGGCACCTCGGGCATCATCGGCCCCGATTCGCCGGGCGCCGTGCTCCGGGGCCAGGTGGATTTGCGCTACCGCAGCAGCCTGATCCTCACGTTCGGCGGCGGCACCAACGAGGTGCAGCGCGACATCATCGCCATGGCCGGGCTCGGCCTCCCCCACTACAAGAGCTAGCGAGCGAGGAACCCCATGGACTTCTCCCTCTCCGAAGAGCAGCAGGATCTCCGCGATCTCGCCCGCAAGATCCTGGAAGACCGCCTGACCAACGAACACCTGAAGACGCTGGCGGCCGAGCCGCCCGTGTTCGACCGCCCGCTCTGGGACGAGTTGGCCCGCGCCAACCTGCTGGGCGCCTCGCTGCCCGAGGAGGCCGGCGGCAGCGGCTACGGCTTCTTCGAGCTGTGCGTCCTGCTGCAGGAGTGCGGCCGCGCCGTAGCTCCGGTGCCGGCGCTGGCGTGCCTGGCCCTCGGCGCCCAGCCCGTGGCCCGCTTCGGCAGCCCGGCACAGCGCAAGGCCTGGCTGCCGGGCGTCGCCGAGGGTCGCACGATCCTGACCGCCGCCCTGCACGAGCCGGAAGCCGACGATCCCCGCCAGCCGACGACCAACGTGCGCGCCGACGGTGGCGATTTCGTGCTGGACGGACGCAAGACGCTGGTGCCGTTCGCCCAGGTGGCCGACCGCGTGCTGGTCCCGGCCCGCTCGGCCGAGGGACAGGTGGGCGTCTTCCTGGTGGATCCGAGCGCCGACGGCGTCACGTTGGAGACCCAGCGCGCGTCGAACGGCCTGCCCCACGCGCTGCTCGCGCTGACGGGCGTGCGGGTCGGCGCCGAGGACCTGCTGGGCGAGCTCTCCAGCGGCCAGGAAACGCTCGATTGGATTCTCGACCGGGCCGTCGCCGCCACCTGCTGCGTGCAGCTGGGGGTGTCGGAGCGCGCGCTCGAGATGACGGCCGAGTACGCCCGCAACAGGCACCAGTTCGACGTGCCGATCGGGAGCTTCCAGGCCGTCCACCAGCGCGCGGCCGACGCCTACATCCAGGTGGAGGCGATTCGGCTGACCGCGTGGGAAGCCGCCTGGCGTCTGGCGCAGGACCTGCCCGCGGAGGCCGAGCTGGCCATCGCCAAGTACTGGGCCTCGGAGGGCGGCCAGTTCGTGGCCTACGCCGCGCAGCACCTGCACGGCGGCATCGGCATCGACGTCGACTACCCTCTGCACCGCTACTTCGTCTGGGCCACCCAGAACGAGCACAGCCTGGGCTGTGCGCAGGCGCAGCTGGCCACGCTGGGCCAGCGCCTGGCCGCCGAAGGCATCGCCCCCGCCCGCTAACCGCCGCACCCCAACCGCCCACCCCAGGGAGGAGACCACCCCCGTGGAATGGAACATCGCCGATCTCGTCGAGAACATGGTGGACACCGAGCCCACTCGCGAAGCCCTCGTGGCGGGGCCGGCCCGGCGCACCTTCGCGGAGCTCGACGCCCGCGCCAACCGCGCCGCCCACCACCTGGCCTCGGCCGGCGTCAAGGCGGGCGACCACGTGGGGATCTACGGCTACAACAGCGTCGAGTGGATCGAGTCGATGCTCGGCGTCTTCAAGCTGCGCGCGGTGCCGATCAACATCAACTACCGCTACGTCGAAGACGAGCTCCGCTACCTCTTCGACAACGCCGACCTGGTGGCCGTCGTGGCGGGCCGCGAGTTCCTCCCCCGCATCGGCGCCGTCCGCAGCGACTCGCCCAAGCTCAAGCACGTGGTGGCGATCGAAGACGGGAGCGACGCCGATCTCGACGCCGCCGGAGCGGTCGCCTACGAGGAAGCGCTCGAGGCGGCCTCGCCGGAGCGCGACTTCGCGCCGCGCTCGGCGGACGATCTCTACATCCTCTACACCGGCGGCACCACCGGCATGCCCAAGGGCGTCATGTGGCGCCATCAGGACGTGATCTTCACACTGGGCGGCGGCATCGACCACACGACCCGCGAGCCGGCCAAGGCGCCGGGCGACCTGGCCGCCAAGAGCCAGGCCGGCCCGCCGATGACCATGCTGCCGGTGCCGCCCCTCATGCACGGCCAGTGTCAGTGGGCCACGCTGGGCTCGTTCTTCCAGGGCAACCGCGTAGTGCCGTGGTGCGAGCGCCGCTTCGACGGCGACAGCCTGTGGCGCCTGGTCGAGCGCGAGAAGGTGCAGACCATCTCCATCACCGGCGACGCCATGGCCCGGCCCATGTACGACGCCCTGGCCGCCAACCGCGACCAGTACGACCTGTCGTCCCTGATCGCCCTGGCCAGCAGCGCCGCCATCTTCTCGCCGGCGCTGAAGGGCGCGTTCAAGGAGCTCTTCCCGAACCTCATCATCGTCGACAGCGTGGGCGCGTCCGAGACGGGCTTCAGCGGCACCAGCATGTACCAGGCGGGCGACGAGAAGCGCGAGAACCCGGGCATCGTGAGCGTCGCGCCGGGCCGCGACACGCTGGTGCTGGACGAGGAGACGCGCGAACCGCTGCCCGCGGGCTCCGAGAAGGTCGGCAAGCTCGCGCGGGGCGGCAACGTGCCGCTCGGCTACTACAAGGACCCGAAGAAGACCGCCGAGACGTTCTGGGAGGTCGACGGCAAGCGCTACGCCGTCCCCGGCGACTTCGCCCGCGTGGAGGCCGACGGCAGCATCCGGCTCCTGGGCCGAGGCTCGGTGTGCATCAACTCGGGCGGTGAGAAGATCTTCCCCGAGGAGGTGGAGGCGGCGCTCAAGTCCCACCCGGACGTGCTGGACGCCCTGGTGGTGGGCGTGCCGGACGAGCGCTGGGGCCAGCGCGTGACCGCCGTCGTCCAAGCCCGAGCCGGTGCGAAGATCGAACTGGATGCGATCAACGAGCAGGCCCGCAAGTTCGTGGCCGGCTACAAGGTGCCGCGCGAACTCTTCCTGGTGGACGAGATCGTGCGCAGCCCCAGCGGCAAGCCCGACTACCCCTGGGCCCAGAAGCTGGCCCGCGAACGCAGCGCGTAGCTAGGAGCGCGACCCGTCGCGCTGCCAGAGCTCGCCCCGAAACGGCGAGCGCAGCTGTGCCCAGTAGCCGGTCGGAAACGCCGGCAGGTCCTGCAGGCCGAGGGCCTGCGGTTGTGCGCGCCGTCGCGGCAGGTAGCGGGTGCCGAAGACGGCGTCCCACACGATCAGGTTCGCGCCGTAGTTGTGCCCCGCCTCGTACGGCAGGCGCGAGTGATGCCAGCGGTGCAGCTCCGACAGGCTGAAGATCCAGTTGAGGGGGCCCAGGCGGGTGTCCAGGTTCGCGTGCTGGAAAAGTCCGACGACCGTTTCCAAGACCGCCAGCAACGTGAGGCACTCGGCGGAAGCGCCTAGCAAGACGAGCGGCGTAAAGGAGGCCGTCACCGTCCACAGCAGACCGAGCGGGTGGTCGCGGCCCGCGTTCAGCCAGTAGAGGCGCTCGGGGCTGTGGTGGGTCGCGTGCAGGCGCCAGAGCCACGGCCGCTCGTGCGCCAGTCGATGGGCCCAGTAGTGACCGAACTCGCCCACCAGGGCGGCCAACCCCACCTGCGCCGCCAGAGGCCAGGTATCGGGCCAGAGCCCTCCGTCCAGCGAAGCGGCCATGGCGATGGCGACCGGCAAGAGGGCCGCCACCAGCGCGATCTTCACCGCCTCTCGCCACACGAAGCTCGTGAGTACGGAATGGGCCACGTCGGTGGCCAGGTCACCCCGCGATCGATTCCAGTCGGGGTCGACGGGCAGCCAGCGCTCGCCCAGGGTCACGAGGACGAGGGTGACGGCCGAGATCGCCGCCAGCACGCTGGAGGGCGGAAGCCCGGCGGCGAAAGCCGCTCGGGCGCCCAGGAACGCCGCCACCAGGGCCGCGGGAAACACCAGCACGCGGGCTGCGCGGCGCACGGGGCGCGAGCGGCCGGCTACGCCGCGCGTCCGGACTGGCCGCTGTCGGGCTCGCTGTAGAACTGCTGGCACCAGCGCCGGAACACGGCGATGGGACCGTCGCCGTCGCAGAGCGCGGGCCGCTCGTGGAAGACCTTGTTCTCCCAGATCGGGGTGTCCTCGGCCATCTGCTTCTCGATGTCCCGGATCAGCGCCGCACCGACGCCCTTGGTGGCGTCGGCGTTGCCGAGCTTCTTCACGCGGAACTCGAAGCGCACGTCCACGTACTCGCCGTCGATGGGCGTGATCCCGGAGACCAGGAAGGTCTCGACGATGCCCGTGAAGCGCACCCAGTTGAAGCCGAAGCCGTGCATCGCCGACGAGATGGAGCCCTCCATCTCGCCCTTGGGCGTCCCGAACTTGGTCTTGGACATCACCTCCAACACGGGCCCGTTTTCCTTCGCCTCGGTCTCCGGCACGCTGAGCGTGCCGTGGACGTAGCGGAAGTGGGCGCAGTCGACGGAGTTCTCCGCCATCTCCTGGTTGTGGCTGCGGATCTTCCAGCGCCGCCGTTCGCCCTCGCTCCAGGCGTCGTCCTCCACCTCCGGCAGCACGGGGATGTCGAACTCGGGCTCGCGGCCGTCGGCGTGATACCAGACCATGATGCGGCCGTTGCGCTCGAGGGTGGGCCAGGCGCGCACGCGGGCCGTCGGCGGAATTCGCTTGGCGTAGGGAACGGCCACGCAACTCCCCGCGCCGTCGAAGCGCCACGCGTGGAAGGGGCACTCGATGGAGTTCTCCACCACCTTGCCCCCGATGCCCAGGTGCGCGCCCAGGTGGGGACAGTACGCATCCAGCACGTGGGCTTCGCCGTCTTCCCCGCGGAAGATCACGAGCTCGCGCCCGAAGTAGGTGCACGGGCTCACCTCGCCTTGGGCGACTTCGTCCGAGTAGGCGACCACGAACCAGCCGTTCGGAAAGGGAGTGAACGGAAAGCGACTCATCGGGTCTCCTCGGCGTCGCCCAGCAGGAGCTCGGCAGCGCGACGCATGTGTTCGATGACGGTGCTCTGGCCATGGCGTCCACCGGACCAGCCCACCAGCGCGGAGAACCAGATCATCTCCAACGCCCAGGCCACGTCCTTCTCGCGCTGGGTCAAGGGCTCGCTGCTGTGCCCCTCTCCGCGCAGGCTGGCGACGATCATCCGCTCCAGCCGGTCGTGGAACCGGCGCACCTTGCCGGACAGGTCCAGATCGCCGGCGGTGGTGGCGCGCAACATGGCGCGGGCCAGGTTGGGACGGCGCAGGAGGCCGCGCGTCGTCCCGGAGAAGAAGGCGGTCACCCGCTCGAAGGGGGTGTCGCCCCGCGGCGGGCGCTGCAGCACGCGCTGCTCGAGCTCGTCGGTCTCGCGCTCCATGGCGGCCACCAGCAGGTCTTCCTTGCTGCGAAAGCGCCGGTAGAGGGTGCCCAGGGCCACGCCGGCCCGCGAGGCCACGTCGCGCAGCCGCACGGCTTCGAAGCCCCCCTGCTCGGCCAGCTCGACCGCCGTCTCCACGATCCGCCGCGAACGCTCTTCCATCTCCATGGCTCCGATTGAAACACGTTTCAGTTTCGGGATCCAGCCGATTCGCGCACGCCCCGCGCGGATTTCGGCCCGGACCGCTCGCCGGCTTCGTAGCGCGCGAGCCGTTCCACCACCTGGCCTCCCACCGCACGGAAGCACTCGAGATCCTCGGCCCGCAGCGGCATCCACACGGCCTCGATGGCCGCCTCGCGCCGCTCGCCGAGCTCTTCCAGCAGGCGCCGGCCCCGGGCCGTCAGGCGGTAGTTCCGCTGGCGCCCGTCCCCGGCCGCGATGGCAGCGCGCACCAAGCCCGCTTCGTGCAGCTGCCGCAGGCTGCGGGAGATGGCCGCCGGGCTCTGCTCCCGGCGCCGGGCGAAGAGCGACGGCATGAACTGCTCGCCGTCGATCTCCTCCAGCACCCGCCACTGGAGATCCGACAGGCCGGCCTCCCGGGCCAGCTGCCGGCGGCGGCGGTCGAACAGGTCCGCCAGCTCTTGCAGCACGGCGATGGCCGCGTAGGCGCGGGCGCGCTTGCCCGTCTGGCGCTTGGTCTCGGGTTTGGTCATTTTATTAACCTATGTTAACTATATGCCTTCGACAACAAAACCACCCTAGCATCCGGGAGGTCCGAAGCCATGCCCCCCCAGCCCGCAAGTCCCCGCGCGAGAGAGCGCGCGAGCCAAACCGTGAAGGAGGCCGTCGAGCGCCAGTTCAGCGCGGCCGCCGCCGGCTACAGCGTGAGCGGCGTCCACGCCGGAGGCCCCGACCTGGAAGCCATGCTCGAGGTCGCCGAGCTCCGCGGAAACGAGCGCGTGCTCGACCTGGGCTGCGGCACCGGCCACACCACCCTGGCCTTCGCGGCGCGGGCCTTGCGGGTGGACGGCATCGACCTGTCGCGCGGCATGTTGGACCAAGCCCGGCGGCTGGCTTCCGAGCGGGGCGTCGACAACTGCCACTGGCACCTGGGCGACGTGGAGGATCTGCCCTTTCCCGACGCCAGCTTCGCCGTGGTGACGTCGCGCCAGAGCGCCCATCACTACGTGTCGACGGAACGCGCTCTGGCCGAGACGGCCCGCGTCCTCGCCCCGGGCGGCCGCTTCGTGCTGGTCGACTCGGTCGCCGCGGAGGACCCGGCCGCGGATACTTTCCTGAACGCCTTCGAACTGCTGCGCGATCCGTCCCACGTGCGCGATCACCGCGTGTCGGAGTGGTGCCGCCTGTTCGCCGCGGCGGGGCTCTCGGCGACGCCGGGCCCGCGCTGGTGGCTGGACATGGACTTCGACGGCTGGGTGTCCCGCAGCCAGACGGCGCCGGACGCCGTCGACGCTCTGCGGGCGCTGGTGCGACACGCCCCGCGCGCGGTGGCGGAGCCCTACTTCCCCGACGCGCCCCACTGCACGCGGGTGCGCGTCGAAGCCGGTCTGGTCGTGGGCGAAAAACTCGCTCCCTGAGCCCGCTCGCTATGCTGGCGGCATGTCGCCCCGCCCGACCCACGTGACAGCGTTCTGCCAGAGCGTGTTGACCGGCGGCAGCCTGGAAGCCAAGTTGGCCCCGCCCCGCACCGAAACGGGCGAACCGCTCCCCGACCGCGAGCCCGGCTCGGCCATCGGCGTCGCCGCTCCGGCGCGCGATCCGGGACTGCAGCTGGCGAGCGGCGCCCCTCCGCTGCCGAGGCCGCACGCGCTGGCCGATCCGAAAGCGCGTGCCGCCTGCCTGGCCCGCTTCGCCCACCACGAGCTGCAGGCCGTCGAGCTCTTCGCCTGGGCGCTGCTGCGGTTTCCCGCCGTGCCCGCCGGCCTGCGCCGCGGCTGGCTCCAGGTGCTGGAAGACGAGCAGCGCCACTGCCGGCTCTACCTGGAACGGCTCCAGGCGCTGGGCTCGCGACTCGAAGAGCATCCGCTCTCCGACTACTTCTGGAAGCACGTGCCGGCCATCGAGGGCGCCCACGACGGGCCTCGGGCGTTTCTGGCGGCCATGGGCCTGACGCTCGAGCAGGCGAACCTGGACTTCTCCGCCCTCTACGAGGCGGCCTTTCGAGCCGCGGGCGACGAGGCCAGCGCCGACGTGTGCCGCCAAGTGCACGAGGACGAGATCCGCCACGTGCGAATCGCGCGCGTCTGGCTCGAGCGCCTGTCCCCGCCGCCGCGCGATGCGCTCCGCGCCTATCGGGAGTGTGTCCCGTTTCCGCTGTCCGCCGCGCGCGCCAAGGGCCGGCGCTTCGACGCCGAAGCGCGCCGGCGGGCCGGCCTCTCCGAACCCTTCATCGACGCCGTCCGGCGGGCTCGGTCGACCGCCGAACGCGCCGGCCGACCGAGGGGGACGTGCTCGAGCTGATCCCGAATCTGGCGGGCGAGGAAGGGGGCGACTGGCGAGCGCACCACTCGCAGCCCGCGGTGCGCACCGTGGCGCGCCTCTGGCATGCGCTCTTCGCCGCCGGCGCGCGTCGCTGCGACGACGTGCCCGCCCCCGACGACCTGCTGGCCGCGCTGGGCGCCGACCCCGCGCGTGCGGCGTTTCCATGGCTCGAATGCGGCTCCGGCCGCGTGGCCTGGTATCCGCACCCGAGCCTGGGCTCGGGCCCCAGTCCGCTGGCACCGGCCCCCGATGTGGTCGCGCGCGTCCACGACAAGGCATTCGCACTTCAGGTGGCGGAGCGCGAGGGCTGGGTGCCGCGCCCGCTGCGGGGCTGTGCCCTCGTCTTGGACCCAGACGACCTCTCGGACGCGTCGGGGGCGGTGGCTCGAATCCAGGCGGCCCTCGACGGCTGGCCCGATTGGACGCGAAAGAAGTTCACGCTCAAGCCGCGGCTCGGCAGCTCGGGCCGTGGTCGCGTCGCCGGACGCGACGGTGTGGCCGACTTCCCGGCCCTGCGCGGTGCGCTTTCCCGCTTCGCGACCGTGGGCGGCGCCCTCCTGGAGCCCTGGCTGGACCGCATCGACGACCTTTCCGCGCAGCTCTGGGTCTCGCCCGCCCGGGAGGTGATCCTCTTGGGCACGAGTCGCCCCTGGGTGTCGCCGGCGGGTCTCTATCGCGGTCAGCGCGGATTGCTCGACTACCGCGGCCGCGTCGTCTCCGGCCACCGCGAAGACGAGAGCGTCCGCGAAGCCGCCGCCGGCGTCGCGAACGCGGCCGCCCAGCTCGGGTTCTACGGGCCGGCCGGTCTCGACGCGTTCACCTATCGCCAACCCGACGGGCGCGAGCCGTTGCGCGCCGTTGTCGAGTGGAACGCGCGCTTCACCGTCGGGCACGTCGCCATCGGGCTCCTGCGCCGGGCCCTCCCCCGGCTGCGCGAACGCGTGGGCCTCGCACCCGGTCACTACCACGCCTTCGCGCTGGCGCTGGACGCCCCGGCCGACACGGCGCCCGACGTGGAGCGCCTGGCACTCGGCGCGGAGGGCGAGACCGAAGCGGGTCCGGCGCTTCTATTTGCACGCGAGGCGGCGGCGCTCGACGAGCTCTAGCCGACCCAGCCGTGCCGTGTGATAGCGTGCGCGCATGCGCCTCCGGGTCGTGACGCTGAACGTCTGGGGTCTCGCCGCGCCCATCGGCCGCGACCTCGCCGCGCGCGGCGCCGCCATCGGCGCGGAGCTGGCGCGCCTCGCCCCGGACGTGGTGGCCCTGCAGGAGGTCTGGGCGGACGGCTTCGAAGCCCAGCTGCGGCGGCTTCTGCCTGCCGCGGGCCTCGCGAACCTGTGGCCCGAACGCGGTGCCCCAGGCGGACTGCTGGTGGCCTCACGCCTTCCGATCGGCTCGGGTCGCTTCGAGCGCTTCGCCGCCCGCGGGCTTCCCCAACGCTTCTGGCACGGGGACTGGTGGGGCGAGAAGGGATTCCTGGATCTCGAGCTGGAGACCGAGAGCGGACCGATTCGCTTCCTCAACACCCACTTGCACGCGCGCTACGACCCGATCCACGACGAGTACCGGCCCCACCGCATGGCCCAGGTCGTGCAGTTGGCCGCCGCGCTGCGTTCGCGCGCGCTGCCGCTGGTGGCGGCCGGCGACTTCAACGTCCGCGACAAGGACGCGGAGTACGCGGCCCTGGTGGGCCTGACGAACCTCTCCGATGCCGCCGCCACGCGCGGCCGGCGGGACGCCACCGTGCTCCGGGACAACCCGTACCGCTGCGCCGGTCACCTCCCGGACGAGCGCATCGACTACGCGTTCACGCGCGCTGGCGCGGAGGACGGCCTGGAGGTCGCCGACGTGCGCCGCGTCCTGGACGACGCCCCTCCAGCGACCCACGGCGTGCCCGCCTTCTCCGATCACGCCGGCGTCGCCGCCGAGCTGCAGCTCGCACTCGCACGCGAGGCCGCTCCGGGACCGGCAGCGACCGAGGCCGCGACGTCGGCCCGCCGG
>JAKSBN010000524.1 GCA_022361175.1 Pseudomonadota bacterium
CGATGGGCTCCTCGGAGCCCAGCTTGTACTCTTCCGCCCGCGTCCAAGTCGTGGTCCCCGTGTTGCGCATCGTCACCGACACGGTGCGCCTCTCGCCGGCCATCAACGAGCTCGGAACGGACTGCGAGACGAAGGCCGCGTTGTTGACGGGCTGCGGCTGTACCTGGATCGCGGTGTTCGGCGTGAAGGCGCCGAACCAGTTCACGCCCTCGTGCACCATGCGCCACCGGAAAGCCGCAGGGCCCGGCGTGTTCGGTGCCGTGATCTGGAACGTGAAGGTCTTCTGCTGGCCCGGAGCGATCGAATCGGAAGGCGAAAGGACGACCCGCCCCAGGCCCCAACGCTCGTTGTCCTGCGGGTTCTGCGACCCCAACCGGTACCGACCCGCGTGCGTCCAGGTCGTGTTTCCGGTGTTCCGCATCGTCACCGAGACCGTGTGCGTCCCACCGGCGGTCAGCGAACTCGGAACGGACTGAGAGACGAAGGCCGCGTTGTCGACGGACGCCGGCAGTACCTGAATCGTGACCTCCTCGGAGAACTGACCGAACCACCTCACCCCCTCGTAGACCATGCGCCACCGAAACGGATGGTTGCCCGGCGTGTCTGGCGCCGTGATCTGAAAGGTGAAGGTCTTCTGCTGGCCTGGAGCCACCGACTCGGAGGGCGCGAGGAGGACCCGCGCGAGGCCCCAGCGCTCGTTGTCCTGTGGGCTCTGCGAGCCCAGCTTGTAGCCCCGCGCCTCCCTCCAAATCGTGTTCCCCACGTTCTGGAAAGTCACACTGACCGTGGCGTTCTGTCCCGCCGTGAGCGTCGTTGGCACGTTCTGACCAACGAAGAGCGAGGCGTCGATGTCCGTGCCGAGCTGCGCGTGTGCAGACCCCGCCCACACCGAGCTGACCACCCAGAGAGAAACGCACATCAAGAAGCGGGCCATGCTGTACCTCGTCTGTGTCACTCGATTCCTCATCTGGAAGACTGGTACGTAGCGAGCGGCCCAAGAGGATTGCGTCTGGGAGAAATTCTCCGCGAGACGTCGCCGGCGAGGACGCAGACGAACGCGTATTCCACCAGCGGAAGTTCAGCGAGCAGTCACAACGTTCTCGATCGCCGATCGAGAGCCAGAAACTGACGTTCTCACACGATCGTTCGAGAGGATGGACCGGGAGAGATTCAAACCGCGATGCGAGCGTCGACACGAGCGAGGCGAACAGAGAAATGTTGGGCAAGGTTCACCCGGACCGCGGGCGGCGACGTGTGCCGCAACACGGAACGCGGGCGAACCCTCACGAACCTCCCCCCGGATGCTCGAAGCCGGGTCGAAGCCAACAGCGCGACGCAAGTCGAACGATGGGTACACCGGACGACGGCCGCCTCTTGCCGACGCGGGGAGTGGCGGGCGGGCTGCCGTTCGAGCGCTCGCTGGCACAGTTCGTGAAGCCCATCCCGGTCGCGCGCAACACGCGCGACCGCGCGGCGTACAGATGCTCCGCCCGACGACGCCTGCCGCCGAGACGTGGACCGACGGCATCGGTTCACCGAGTCGAGAACGCTCGTTCGGACTCTTCGCACTCCCTCGGAATGGAACTCGCCTCTCGGTGGTGCCCCACCGGCGGACGGGCTACACGTGGTCTTACCCTCCGCTGCTCGAACCCGCCAACGCCGGTCGCGCCCGCGCGCGCCCGCGGAGGAGACTCCATGGCCGCCGCCACTCGATCGAGCCGCCTCACTTTTGCCCTGCCTCTGGCGCTCGCGCTCTGCTTCTCGGCCGGGGCGAGTCGTGCGGATTTCCAGATCGATGCCACGCTGCCCGAGGACGTCTTCGAAGCGGTGAAGGACAATCGCTTCTTCGACACGGGCCGCCTGCAGCGCTTCTCCGAGGACGGGGTGCGACTGATCGGCGCCTTCGACGGCGGCGCCGACGAGGAGGCCTTCGTGTGGAGCGAGGCGGAGGGCGTCGTGCTCTTGGGCGACTTCTTCGGCGGACGCGACGACGCCACGCCCACCGACATCTCGCCCGACGGCGCGACCATCATCGGCCGCAGCTGGAGCGCAGGGCGGACCGACGACGCCTTCATCTGGGACGACACCAACGGCTTCCAGCTGCTGGACAGCGTGCCGCCCGGCTACATCAAGGCCATCCCGATGGCCCTCTCCGACGACGGCAGCACGGTGGTGGGCTACCTGATCCGGTCTTCCGGCCCGCCGGAGGCCTTCCGGTGGACGGCGGCCGACGGCTGGCAGCCGCTCGGCAACTTCGCGGGCACGTCCGCCACCTACGCAACGGCGGTTTCGTCCGACGGCTCGATCGTCGTCGGCTACGGCAGCCGCTCACCCGATCGCGAGGCCTTCCGCTGGACCGAGGCCGAGGGCATGGTGGCGCTGGGCGACCTGCCCTGGGCCAACTTCTGGAGCCAGGCGTTGCACGTCTCCGACTCGGGAGACGTCTTCGGCTACGGCCGAACGCGCGACGATTGCGAGGGCCTCTGCTCTTCCCACGTCGCGCGCCGAGCGGTGCGCTGGCCCGCCGGCGGCGGCATCGAAGACCTGGGCACGTACTCTCTCTACTTCCCGTACGCCGAGCCTACCTCGGCCGCCGACGACGGCAGCGTCGTGATCGGCGAGACCCGCGACGGCAACCACTTCCTGTGGCGTCGCGGTCCGGGCATGGAGCACTTCGAGCCCCTTTTCTCCGCAGAATCAGGTACGGACGCCGCCGAGTGGGAGCTTCACCCCCTGCAGATCGTGGAGGACGACGACGACCTGGCGATCCTCGGGGTGGGCAAGCGGCTGGACGAGGCACCCGTGGTGTGGCGGCTACGACTCGAGACACCGCCGGCCTGCAGCGACGGCCTCGACAACGACGATGACGGGCTCCTGGACTTCCCCGAAGACCCGGGCTGCCGTGACGCAGACTGGCCGCTGGAAGACCCCGCCTGCCAGGACGGCGAGGACAACGACGGCGATGGGGGTGTCGACTGGGACGGCGGCGGCACCGGCACGCCCGATGCCCAGTGCACCACCCCCTGGCGCAACCTGGAGCGCGCCCGCCGCTGCGGGCTCGGCGCCGAGGTCGCCCTACTGGTGCTCGTGTGGGCGGGCTTCGACACCGCCCGACGACGAAAGTTGGCTCGCCGCTGAAGAGCGGGCGCACCACACCGCCACTCCCTATGTTTTCTGGCTCCGGCGCCGCGCGGTCGTGCGTTGCGCGCTCGAGCCGGGCGTGACGTGGACGTGGAATCGGTCCACTGCCCGAAGGAGGGGTCCGATGCTCACCCGTATTCTGGTGCTCGGGGCGGTTCTGGTCACCGCGCTGCTCGCCGTGCTGCTCTGGGTCGGAGGCGGGGGGCCGGGGAACGACTGGCGTCCCGACGGCGCGCTCCAACGGCCCCTGCCGGAGGCGGCGGTCGACACCCGGCAGCAGCGCGTGGAAGCGGCCGCACAGGAGGTCGGCGTCGCCCGCCCGAAGCAGATCCTGTTCGGCGATCTGCACGTCCACACCACCTTCTCGCCCGACGCCTTCATGATGGCGCTGCCGCTCGGCGGCGGAGACGGAGCGCGACCCGTGTCGGACGCCTGCGACTTCGCGCGCTACTGCGCCGAGCTCGACTTCTGGTCCATCAACGACCACGCCCTCGGCCTCACGCCGTGGAAGTGGGAAGACACCGTGGCCTCCATCCGCGAGTGCAACCAGATCGCGGGCGAGGGAAGCGACCCCGACCTCGTGTCGTTCCTCGGCTGGGAGTGGACGCAGATGGGGAGCGGCCCGGCGAATCACTACGGGCACAAGAACGTGGTGATCCGCGGCCTGGCGGACGACGAGATCCCGACGCGGCCGATCGCAGCCCGCCTGCCCGACGAGCTCGGCGCCTCCAGCGACCAGATGCCGAGCCGGCTCCTCATGGGTCTCGCGGGCGTCATCCGCCCGACCCAGAACACTTGGGACCTGATCCATTTCTTCCGCGACCTGAACGACGTGCCGTTCTGCCCGGACGGCGTCCCCGTGCACGACCTGCCGCCGGACTGCCGCGAGGCCGTGGCCACACCCGCGGAGCTCTTCGCCAAGCTGGACGACTGGGGCTTCGATTCCACCGTCATCCCCCACGGCACGACCTGGGGCTTCTACACGCCTCTCGGCTCGTCGTGGGACAAGCAGCTGAAGGGCGACATGCACGACCCCGAGCGCCAGACGATCCTCGAGGTGTACTCGGGCCACGGCAACAGCGAGGAGTTTCGCGCCTGGAAGGAGACCCAGTTCTCGAGCGACGGCACGCCATCGTGCCCCGAGCCCACCTCGGACTACCTTCCCTCGTGCTGGCAGGCCGGCGAGATCATCCGCAGCCGCTGCCTCGACGCGGGCGAGAGCCCGGAGGAGTGCGAGGCGCGGGCCGCGGACGCCCGGCAGAACTACGTCGAGGCCGACCAGGAAGGGCACCTGACCGTCCCCGGAGCCACGGCCGACGAATGGCTCGACGCCGGCCAGTGCCGAGACTGCTTCCAACCGGCGTTCAACTACCGCCCGCGCAGCTCGGCTCAGTACATCATGGCGCTGCGCGACTTCGAGGATCCGGAGAATCCGCGCCGTTTCGAGTTCGGGTTCATGGCCGCGAGCGACAACCACACCGCGCGGCCGGGCACGGGCTACAAGGAGTACGCGCGCACGGAGATGACCGAAGCGCGCCTCGCGCTTGCCGGCGCCCGCGTGCTGGACTTCGGACGACCGAAGCCGGCGGAGGCGCCCGAGGCCCGCTCCAAGGCCTGGACGCCCGACGCGTTCGACGGCCAGTTCTTCGAGCTGCGGGAGGCCGAGCGGAGCACCTCCTACTTCGTGACGGGCGGCCTCATGGCCGTGCACGCCGAGGGACGCGATCGCGACGCCATCTGGCACGCGATGGACCGCAAGGAGATCTACGGAACCAGCGGTCCGCGCATCCTGCTGTGGTTCGACCTGCTGAACCCGCCCGACCCGGACGGGAAGGCCCTTCCCATGGGTGGCAGCACCACCCTCGCCGAGGATCCCCGCTTCCAAGTCCGGGCCGTCGGCTCGTTCGAGCAGAAGCCGGGCTGCCCGGCCGACACGCTTCAGGCGCTCGGCCCGGAGGAGGTACACCACCTGTGCCGCGGCGAGTGCTACCACCCGGGCGACCTCCGCCGCGTCATCACGCGCATCGAGGTCATCCGGATCCGGCCACAGAACGCGCCGGGCGAGCCCGTCGAGGGCTTGATCGAAGACCCCTGGCGGGTTCTTCCCTGCCCCGGCGATCCCGCCGGCTGCTCCGTCACGTTCACCGACGCCGACTTCGTCGACTCCGGCCGCGACGCCCTCTACTACGCGCGCGCCATCGAGGCCCCCAACCTGGCCGTCAACGCCGACGGCCTGCGCTGCGAGCGCGACGAAACCGGCGCCTGTGTGAGGACGAACGCGTGCGTGGAGGTGCCGGATTCGGACGACTGCCTCGCCGAGACCGAACAGCGCGCCTGGTCGTCCCCCATCTTCGTGGGTCATGGGGGCGGAGCGTCCGGGTAGCGTCCTCCGCCGAGTAGACGCCGTGGCAAGTCGAACGAGAGTGCGCGTCTCTCGACGACCGAGGGGAACCACGCCGATGAGAACGCCTGCACGCCGATCTGCGACCGCAGCGCTCGCGCTCTGCCTGGCCTGCGGGGGCTCGGAGCTCGAAGGCGTCGAGATAGAAGCGTCGGAGAGCCAAGACCAGGTTCTCAGCAACCTCGACGACCTCCCCTCGGAGATCGCGCTGTTGCTGGCGCCCTGGACGGGCGACCTCGACGGGATGGTCGAGCGACGGCTGATTCGGATCCTCACCGTCCACAACCCGATGCTCTACTCGCTGGACGGCCCGCGCCAGCGCGGACTCGTCTACGAAATCGCGACCGCCTTCGAGCGCCACGTCAACGAGCGCTCGCAGACCGGCCGGCGAGAGATCCAGGTGATCCTCATTCCGCTGCGCCGCGACCAGCTCATCCCCGCCCTCGTCCAGGGCCGAGGCGACATCGCGGCCGCGAACCTGACGGTGACGCCGGAGCGCCTGGAGCAGGTCGACTTCTCCGAGCCGCTCCGCCGGAACGTGAGCGAAGTCCTGGTCTCCGGTCCGTCCGCCCCCACCCTCAGCTCTCTGGAGGCCCTCTCGGGCCGATCGCTGCGCTTGCGGCGCTCGAGCAGCTACTGGTCCAGCGCCGAGCGCCTCAACGCATCGCTCCGGAGGACCGAGCGAGAGCCGGTGGCGCTCCTCCCGGCGAACCCGCTGCTGGAAGACCACGACCTCCTCGAGCTGGTGCACGCCGGCTCTCTCGACTTCACGGTGGTGGACAGCCACAAGGCGGCG
>JAKSBN010000373.1 GCA_022361175.1 Pseudomonadota bacterium
TAGCGGCTCTGGCGTTCGGCGTACGCGAGGGCCAGGGAGGTGCGCCCCTCCACCATGGGGGACAGGAAGGCCTCGGCCTGATCGGGCGTCCCCAGCTGCGAAACCAGCTCGCCCGCCAGGACCACCGACGCGATGTAGGGCTCGGGCACGAGTCCGCGGCCCAGCTGCTCCAGAATCAGGGCGGCGTCGAGGAAACGGCCGCCGAAGCCCCCCTGGGCTTCTGGGAAGGTCACTCCCAGCCAGCCGTACTCGCCCATCCGGTTCCAGACAGCCGGGTCCCAGCCGCGCTCGTCGTCGCGCAGGCTGCGAAAACGCGAGACCGGCGAGTCGTTGGCGACGAATTTGGCCACCGACTCGACGATCATCTCCTGTTCTTCGGTCAGGTCGAAGTTCATGCTGTCTCCGCACCCTCGGCCTAGCTCGGGAGCCGCAGGATGTGCTTGGCGATGATGTTCTTCTGGATCTCGTTGGAGCCGCCGTAGATGGTCGCGGCACGCAGGTAGTTGAACTGCGACGCCACCGACTGCTGGCGCAGGGGAAGGGCCGCCTCGGGTGAGTCCAACCACCCGAGCGCGTTGTGTCCCATGGTGTCCATGGCCAGCTCGGTGATTTCCTGCTGGAGCTCGGTCCCCAGGATCTTCAGGATCGAGCTCTCCGGCCCCGGCGCGCGTCCCACCTGGGCCGCCGCCAGCGTCCGCAGGTTGACGACGTCGATGGCGCGCAGCCGCATCTGCTTGCGCGCGATGCGCCGGCGAAGTTCCGGGTCGTCCAGCAAGCGGCCGTCGCCGAGCGGCGTATCCCGGGCGATGTGCTTGATGTGGGCGAGGAAGCGCGACGCCTCGCCGACCCCGCCGATGCCCGTGCGCTCGTGCGCCAGCAGTGCCTTCGCCATCGTCCAGCCGCCGTTCTCCGGGCCGACGCGGTTCGCCTGGGGAACCCGAGCGTCCTGGAACCAGGTTTCGGAGAAGGCCATGGTCCCGCCGGTCGTCAAGAACGGCTTCACCGTGATGCCTTCGGTGTTCTTGACGTCGGCCAGCAGAAAGGAGATGCCTTCCTGCTTCTTGCCGCTGGTGCTGGTGCGGGCCAGGACGAAGATCCAATCCGCGTACTGCGCGTAGGTCGTCCACGTCTTCTGTCCGTTCAGGACGTAGTCGTCGCCGTCCTTGTCCGCGCGCAGCTGGAGATTGGCCAGGTCGGAGCCCGCGTTCGGCTCGGAGTAGCCCTGGCACCAGACCTCCTCGCCGGACAGGATCTTGGGCAGGAAGCGGCCCTTCTGGTCGTCCGTTCCGAACTGGATGATGAGCGGGCCGACCATGGAAAGACCGAAGGGCGACAGCTGAGGCGCGTTGGCCCGGATGCACTCCTCCGAGAACAGATAGCGCTGGGCGATGTCCCAGCCCGTGCCCCCGTGCTCCTTGGGCCAGGCCGGCGCCACCCAACCGCGCTCGTACAGGACGCGGTGCCACTCCATGACCTCGTCCTGGTCGAAGTCGGCCCCGTTGTCGGCCTTCTGCTTGAGGTGCGACGGCATCGCCGTGGCGATCCACTCACGCACCTCGTCGCGAAACGCCAGCTGGTCTGCGCTGAAGTTCAGATCCACGTTCGTCCTCCCGAGAGAAGCGCCGAATGATAACCGCGGGCCCTGGCGGCGTCCTGTGCGAATCCCCGGTAGAACGCGTTTCACCGCAGGGGCGCTCTGGGCTAGGCTGCCGGCGTGCAACGGGTCTCGGTCGAACGACACTTCGTCGCATCGCCGCGGGCGGTGTTCGAGCTCTACACCGACCACGCCGGCTGGAAACACTGGGCCGGACTCTCCGACTCGTGGCTGGAGCGCGGACGTGGTTCTTCCGGCGGGCCCTCGACGGCCTGGCGCGCCACGCCTTCCCGGACGCGTCGAGCGCGCGGGCTATCCCGGAGTGACCTCGCCGCTGCCGATGCGCTCGTACAGCGCTGCATCGACCGGCACATAGCGATCGCCCTGCAGCATGTACAGCGGATCCGAGACGACTTCCGGGTCGAAGCCCTCGCGCCGGTAGTCGACCTTCTGGTGCTTGAAAGTCCCGGTGATCTTCATCTCGCTGCCGAGCCGGCGCAGGAACAGCGGTCGCTGGTAGTTCGGGAGCGAGTCCATCACGAACTTCGCAAAGTCGTCCAGATCGAAGCTCTCGTCGGCGGAGAACGCGGCCATGCCGGCGCGTCCATCGGCATGCGGTATGGCAACCCCGTAGACGTTCGCTTCCAAGACACCCGGCGCACCGTTCAGAATCTCCGCCACCTCGTTGGTCGAGACGTTCTCGCCCTTCCAGCGGAAGGTGTCGCCGATCCGGTCGGCGAACGAGAGCCAGCGGTCTTCGTGCAGCTGGATCAGGTCTCCGGTGTTGAAGTAGCGGTCGCCGGCCTCGAAGACGTTCTCGAGCACCTTCTTGGCGGTCGCCTCGGCATCCACGTAGCCGTCGAATTTGGTGAGCTTGCTGATTCGGCCCACCAAGAGGCCCACTTCTCCGACGGACGCCTGCTCCGCGAATCCCTGCTCGTTGCGGTAGAGCTCGCCCGTTTCCGCATCGCAACGGACGATGGAGCTGCCCGGCATCAAGCGCCCGATCATGCCCGGCCGGCCCTGCAGGTTCAGGATGGCGGAGGTGCCCTCGGTGGAGCCGTAGAACTCCCGCACCAGAGGGATGTTGAACCGCTCCTGGAACGCCTCCCAGATGTCCGGCCGCAGCCCGTTGCCCACGGCGACGCGAACCCGGTGGCTGCGCTCGTCCTCGTGGGTCGGTGAGTTCAGGAGATAGCGGCAGAGCTCGCCGATGTAGAGGATGCCCGTCGCGTCGTAGCGCTTCACGTCGGACCAGAAGTTCGAGGCCGAGAACTTGCGCCGCAAGGCCACCGTCGTGCCCGTGGAGAGCGCTCCGCCCCAGCCCAGGAACATGGCGCTCGAGTGGTAGAGGGGGAGGGTCACGTAGAGCACGTCGCCGGGCGACGCCTGGAACATGAGCCGCCCGAAGCCGTAGGCGGCCAGAGACATGCGGGCGTTGGAGATGACGGCGGCCTTCGGGAGTCCGGTGGTTCCGGACGTGTAGATGTAGCAGTAGGTGTCGCTGCCGAGCGGCGTGTGGCGGTCTCCCCGCTCGGCCGTCGAGGCCGCCGCGAGTTCTTCGTCGATGCCCTGGCCCAGCGGAGGCGATCCACCCGCCCCGATGACGTAGACGTCCTCGTCCGGGGCTAGACCGGCGAGGTCGGTCTTGATTTCGACGACCGGGTCGATGTGGGCGGCATCGAGGAGGAGTCGGCGGGGAGCGGCCACCTGGATGGCGTGTTGGAGCGATTTGCCCGTGAGGTTGGTGTTGATCAGCGCGGCCACGGCGCCCAGCTTGGAAAGCCCGTTCACTGCAAACAGGTAGTCGGGCTGGTTCTCCAGCAGGACGGCCACCACGTCGCCGGCCTGGATGCCGCGCGCCGCGAAGAAGGCCGCATAGGCGTTGGCCCGGTCGTTGAGCTGCTTCCAGGTGTAGCGCTCGTCTTCGAAGAGCAGGGCCGGCGCATCGGGCGTCTTCTGGGCCCAGTGCTGCACGCGCTTGGCCGGATTGCTCTTGCCCGAGGGCAGCAGCCACGGCGCGTCGAAGACCAGTCTGCCGGCCGCCCGTGCCAGCGGCCAATGCTCCCGCAGACGTTCTACCCATCCCATCGCGTGTCCCCCGTGCCTGGCGCGCCATCCCCACCAGGGGGAATGGGAGCGTCGATCGGGCTCCGGCGCAAGTCCGATCGACCCGGAGATCGCTCGGCCGTTCGCGATTGAGTAGCCTGCGGGGCTCCGATGGCGACCGTCCCCCACCTCGACCTCCGCCGCGCCAGAGACGCCTCGGGACGCCTCCAACTGGCGCGCGAGCTGGCGGATGCCTTGCACCGGTTCGGCTTCGCGACGGTCTCCGGGCACGGGATCGATCCGGCCCTGGTGAGGCGTGCCTATACCCTGTTCGAGGCGTTCTTTGCGCTCCCGGAACGGGAAAAGGCGGAGTCCGGTGGGGTCCCCGGCGGTGCGCGGGGCTTTACCGCGTTCGGCGTCGAACACGCCCGCGACTGCCCGGTTCCCGATCTGAAGGAGTTCTTCCACGTCGGGCGCGACGGCGCAGCGCGTTTCGGGGCCCCCGAGAACCTGTGGCCAACCCGTCTGCCCGGCCTCGAGCGGGTGGCCCTTGCCCTGTTCCGCGCGCTGGAGGGCGTGTCGCTCGAGCTTCTCGGCCTGCTGGGCGAGGCGCACGGACTGCCCGCGAAGGCGTTGGCCGAGTGTGCGCGCGGAGGGAACCACGTGCTCAGGGCCCTCCACTATCCCCCGGTCCGCGACGGGGCGGACGGGGGAGCGCTGCGGGCCGCTCCCCACGAAGACATCAACCTGATCACGCTCCTGTGCGAGGCCACTGACGCCGGATTGGAGATTCAGCACGACGGCCAGTGGGTGCCGGTTGCCGCCGGCCCGGGCCGGATCGTGGTGGACGCGGGCGACATGCTGACCCGCCTCACGAACGGGCACTTCCCCGCGACGACGCACCGCGTGGTGCAGCCGGCGGAGGCGGCGGGTCGCCACCGCTATTCGCTTCCGTTCTTCTGTCACCCTCGTCCCGAGACCGATCTCTCGGCGCTCCCCGCCTTCGTGCCGGAAGGAGAGGCCCCGCGCTTTCCTCCGACGACGGCCGGCGCATTTCTGGCGGAGCGCCTGCGGGAGATCGGCTTGGAGGCGTAGTATGATCACGGGCCCATGAGCCCCCCCCGCCGACGCTATGAGCTGGCGCAGCCCGAGCTGAACCAGAAAATCGAAGAGTTGCTCGCCTCCGCGCAGTCGGCCTACGGGGAGACCGCAGGGGCGGACTACGTCCGTCAGGTGCTGGTGACGGCCCTGCGCATGGTGCGCGACGGAACGAGCCGCGGCGATCTGAAGCTGGTCAACAGCGCGTTGAAGGAGCTCCGCCACTCGTTCCGGGTGTTCCGACCCTACGTTCATCTCCGCAAGGTCGCCGTCTTCGGCAGCGCCCGGACGTCGCCGGACCACGGCGACTGGAAGCAGGCCTTCCACTTCGCGGAGCGGATGGTCGAGCGGGGCTGGATGGTCATCACCGGGGCCGGCGACGGGGTGATGGCCGCGGCCCAGGGCGGGGCCGGTCGCGAGGCGTCGTTCGGGGTCAACATTCGCCTGCCCTTCGAACAGGCGCCCAACGAGGTCATCGAGGGCGATCCCAAGCTCATCAACTTCCGCTACTTCTTCACCCGCAAGGTGGCGTTCGTGAAGGAGGCGCACGCCATCGCGCTGTTTCCGGGCGGCTTCGGCACCCACGACGAGGGTTTCGAGGCCCTCACGCTGATCCAGACGGGGAAGAGCGAGATCCTGCCCGTGGTCTTCGTCGACGAGCCCGGCGGCAGCTATTGGAGGGACTGGCAGGCCTACGTGGAGTCCCATCTGAACGAGCGGGGACTGATCAGCCCGGAAGACCTCTCGCTGTTCCGAGTGACCGACGACGTGGACGCCGCCGTCGAGGAAGTCCACGGCTTCTACCGCAACTACCACTCGAGCCGCTACGTGGGCGATCAGCTGGTGCTGCGGGTGCGGTCGTCCCCGAACCAGGAGCAGCTGGAGGAGTTGAACCGCGACTTCGCCGATCTGGTGACGCGAGGCGCGATCGACGTCTCCGACGCTCTCGAGAGCGAGTCGGACGAGGTCGGGCACTTTCCGCGCGTGCTGCTGCGGATGGACCGGCGCAAGGTCGGGCGGTTGCGCCAGCTGATCGACCGCCTGAACGGCCTCGTCGAGGTCCCCGCCAGCGCCGAGGACGCCAGCCCCCACGAGATCGTCGAGGGGTCGCTGTCTCCGGAGGCCGAGAGCGCGCAGGAGTCGGAGGAGTAGCGTTGAAGGGCGAGGGAAGATTCGAGCGCTCGGGGAGATCCTCGCGTCGGTTTCGTACAGGGTGGGCGCGGTGGGCCTGGCTGGTGGCGGCCGCGGTCTGCGCGTTGGCCTGCGGTGGAGGCGAACGTCCGAACTCGATTCCCACGCTCCACTTCAGCGCCATTCCGGACCAGGACGAGACCCGCCTGCGCGAGCGTTTCGAGCCGTGGGCCCGCTATCTCAGCGAGTCCCTCGACGTGCCGGTGGCCTACGTGCACGCTACGGACTACGCCGACGCCGTGGATCTCTTCAAGCACGGCGACGTGCAGCTGGCGTGGTTTGGCGGTCTGACGGGGGTTCAGGCGCGGCATGCCGTCCCCGGCGCACTCGCCATCGCCCAGGGCGAGGAAGATCCCCACTACTACTCCTACTTCATCGCTCACGCGGACAGCGGAATTGCCGCGGGGGAGGACTATCCCGAGGCGCTCCGGGGAAAGACGTTCGCCTTCGGTTCCATGGGCTCGACGTCCGGGCGCTTGATGCCCGAACACTTCGTCCGCACGCTCGGGGGGGCGGCGCCCGACGAGTACTTCGCCGCCGTGCAGTTCTCCGGCAGCCACGATCGCACCGTGGAGCTGGTCGAGTCGGGTCAGCTGGCGGCGGGCGCCGTCAACTACAAGGTCTACGAGCGGCGCGTCGCGGAGGGGCAGACGGATCCCGAGCAAGTGCGCGTGGTGTGGAAGACGCCGACCTATCCCGACTACAACTTCACGGCGCATCCCGTTCTGGAGGAGCGCTACGGGGAGGGCTTCACCCTGCGCCTGCAGCGGACGCTGGTCGCGGTGGACGACCCGGCGTTGCTGGGGGCGTTTCCGCGCCGCCGGCTGATCCGCGCCGAGAACGCGGATTTCGTCGTCATCGAGAAGCTCGCGCGTGAGCTCGGCTTCCTGCGGTAGGGAGGGGTGGGTGTCGGAGCGCGCGGCGAACGTTCGGCCGGATCTGGCGCGAGGCGCTGTCGACGTCCCGGTGGCGCTTCGGGCGCGCGGCGTCGAGCTCGAGTATCCCGCGGCCCGGGCGCTGTCCGACGTTTCCCTGGAGCTTCGCTCCGGAGAGGCCGTGGCGCTGATCGGACCGAGTGGGGCCGGCAAGACCAGCCTGCTGCGGCTGTTGAACGGCATGGAGACCCCGACGTCTGGAAGCGTCGAGACGCTCGGCTGCGATCTGGGGACGGCTTCTGCGGCGCAGCTGCGCCAGGTGCGCGCTGGGGTCGGCAGCGTGTCGCAGGATCTCGGCCTGATCCCCACGCTTCGGGTCTCCCAGAACGTCATCGCCGGACGCTTGGGGCGTTTCTCGCTCGCCCGCTCGCTGCGGCACATGCTGTGGCCCTCCCGCCAGACGCTGCGCGAGGTGCACGCGGTACTCGAACGGGTGGGCATCGGGGACAAGCTCTTCGAACCGGCAGCGCGTCTTTCGGGCGGTGAGCAGCAGCGTGTCGCCATCGCGCGGGCGCTCTATCAACGGCCCCGGGTCCTGTTGGCCGACGAGCCCGTGGCCAGCGTGGACCCGGCCCGCGCGCGCCAGACGCTGGAGCGGCTGCTGGCCCTGTCGCGGGAAGATTCGCTGACGCTGTGCGTGAGCCTGCACCAGCCCGAGCTGGCGCGCGCTCTCTTCCCGCGCGTCGTGGGTCTGCGCGCCGGCAGGGTGGTCTTCGACCGCGCCGCGGCCGAGCTGCGCGATGCGGATCTGGAGGCGCTCTACGCCCTCGAGCCCGCCCGCGAGCCCCTGCATGGGACCTGACGGCGTCACAGGCGCCCCGGTCGGGGCGCGCGGAGTGCGGCGCTGGACGCTGGTGGCGATCGCGCTGGCCGGCGCCTTCTCGCTGGCCCAGCTCGATCTGTTCGCTTCGCGACCTGACACTCCCGGATCCGGCTGGTCGGTGGTCGGCCGGTTCCTGTCCCACGCGCTGACTCCGGCCTGGTCCTACGAAGGCACGCCCGTACCGGGCGCGTCCGCGGATCTCTGGCCGGGGGCGCTGACCGCGGCGGGATCTACGCTGCTCTTCGCGGTCGCCGCGCTGGGCCTGGCACTGCCCGTCGCCAGCGGCTTCGGTCTGCTGGCGTCCCGGCGCGGATGGGAAGAGCCGACGCGCTGGCGAGCGCGGACGGCGCGGCGGCTCACGCGCGCGCTGCTGGCCACCCTGCGAT
Organism: Pseudomonadota bacterium; assembly: GCA_022361175.1. Lineage (GTDB taxonomy): Bacteria > Myxococcota_A > UBA9160 > UBA9160 > UBA4427 > JAKSBN01. Next base: position 8,077 of record JAKSBN010000373.1, read on the forward strand.
CCCTGCACGAGCTGGTATGGGCGCTGGTGCTGCTCGTTGCGGTGGGTCGCATCGACGCCGCGGCGGCGGTCGCGCTGGCCCTGCCGGCGGCCGGCATTCTCGGCAAGGTCTTCGCCGAGCTATTGGACGAAGTTCCGGCCCACGCGGGCCAGGCGCTGCGGGCCGCGGGCGCTTCGAGCTGGCAGGTCTTCTGCTTCGGGGTCCTGCCCGCCGCGCTTCCCGACCTGCTGGCCTACGCCCTCTACCGCTTCGAATGCGCCGTGCGAGCGTCGGCGACGCTCGGATTCTTCGGGTTCGCCACGCTTGGACTCCTGATTCGCCAGTCCTTCAGCAGCTCGCACTACGGCGAAGTGTGGGCCTACTTGTACGTGCTGCTGGGCGTCGTCGGGGCGGTCGATCTCTGGAGCGGTGCCGTGAGGCGCCGGCTCGTGGCGTGAGTCGGGACCGCGTCGACGCGCTCTGGCGCACACGACCGCGCGATCGGTTCGTGCGCCTCAGCTTCGCCGCGTTGGCCGCCGCGGTGGTGGCGGCGTGCTTCTTCGGGGGCCTCGACTGGGGCGGCCTCTTCGGCCAGGAACGCGCCGCGAACTGGCGGCGTTTTCTGGCCGAGGTGCGTCCGTTTCCGCTGCAGGGGAGGGACTTCGACCTGGGCCTCGCCGTCGCCTGGGCACTCGATCTCTGGCGCGTGCGGGGCGGCGAGGCGCTCGCGGCCACGCTCTTCCTGGCCGTGGCGGCCAGCGTACTCGCCTTCGTTGCCGGCCTCTTGTTCGCGTTTCCCGCCGCCCGCAACTGGTCGCGGCCAGACCCCTTCGCCGGGAGCGCGGCGCGGTGGCCCGCGGCTCGCACGCTCTGGTTCGGGCTCTACGCGGGCACGCGAGTGCTCCTGATCCTGTTGCGATCGATGCCCGAGTACGTGTTGGCCTTTCTCCTGGTGGCGCTCGTCGGCCCCGGCGCCTGGCCCGTGCTCCTGGCCTTGGCGCTTCACAACACGGGCGTACTGGGGCGTTTGCAGGCCGACCTCGTCGAGGACGTGGATGCGCAAGGGCCGCGAGCATTGGCCGGTGTGGGTGCAGGGCGCTTCGCCGTGGCCGGGTTCGCCATCGTGCCCGCTCTGTTGCCGCGCTTCCTGCTCTTCTTCTTCTACCGCTTCGAGACCTGCGTGCGCGAGGCGACCGTGCTGGGTCTCCTCGGCTGGGTGTCCCTCGGCTTCTGGGTGGCCGATGCCCGGGCGCGCGCCCACACCGACGAGCTCCTCTTCTTCGTCGTCCTCGGCGGCGTGCTCGTGGGGCTGGCGGACGTCCTTTCGGACGAGGTGCGCGGCCGGCTGAGCGGCCGGGCTCGGTCCTAGGCGGCCTTCAAGCGGGCCAGCGTCTCTACGTGTTCCGTGTAGGGGAAGAGGTCGTGGAGCTCCAGATCGCGAAGCGCCAGCCGACCCGAGTCCAGCAGGATCTCCAGGTCGCGCTGGAACGAGTCGAGGCCGCAGCTGGCGTAGATCAGCTGTTCCGGCGCTCGTCGCGCCAACGCCCGACAAAGATCCGTGTCGAGTCCTCGCCGCGGCGGGTCGACGACCACCGTGTCCGCGTCGTCGAGCAGCGAGAGCCACTCGGATGCGGGGCCGGGAGCGATCCGACAGCGTCTGCGGGAGGGCTTAGGGAGCGCCGCCACACCCTTTTCGAGTCCCTCCAGTGAGGCGGGTCCCACCTCGTTGAACGCCACCGCGCAACCGGCGGCCGCGCGCCCCAAGGTGAGCGGACCGACGCCGGCGTAGAACTCGCTGATGCGAGCGTCGGCCCCGATCCAGGTGGCGACCCGCTCGGCGACGCGGTCCGCCCCGGCCAAGTGGCTCTGTCCGAACGCACCGGGCGGATAGAAGACGCTCGCGCCGGCCACGGCTTCGACGACCGCAGGCGGCCCAGAGAAGCGGTGCCACAGCGAGCCCAGGATCGTGTTCGTCCGCCGCGGGTTCCCGTTCCACCACAGGCTGTGGAGTGCCGGCCCGAGTGCTTCCGCCAGTACTCCAGCCAGGGGAGCCACCGCGTCGGGCGTCTCGTCGTTGGCGACGATCACCACCTGGGCCCGCTGACTCCGGCGTTCGACCACGACCTGAATGCTGCGCACGAGGCCACGGTGGGGTCGCTCCGCGTAGGGGGGCAGATCGAGGCTTCGCAGCGACTGCTTGAGCGCGTCCGCGACGCGGTTGATGAGCGGGTGGTGAACGGCGCAGCTGGGGATGTCGGCGATCCGGTGCGATCCCGCCTGAAAGAGCCCGACCTTGGGCGACCTCGCCCGCCCGCGCACCATCAGACGCGCGCGGTGCCGAAACCCGGTCGCGGGCCACGCGGGGGCGCGTTCCAGCGTGATCCCGGCCCGTGCGGCCAGCCCTTCCAGTCGCTCGAGCACGCCCGGCGGCGGTCCCGCGTCGCCGTAGCGCGGACAGCCCGGGCACGGGGGGCGATGGGAGCAGGGCTCGAGCGGCGGGGTCGAAGCGGACAGTAGGGTCTCCGGTGCGCGGGAGACGCCGAGGGTGCCGAGTCGCCGCCGGGCCCACAAGTGCGCTCGGACGTCCCCGATCTCGCTACGCTTTGACTCGTGTCCGAGCCGGTACCCGAACGCATGATCGCGCTGCAGCGCAGTCGGCCCGAGGATCGCGAGGTGACCCTCTACGTGAAGGGGTTTCTGTCGCGGGGGGAGTCGGCGGACCACTTCCAGCACTGGCTCGAGGGACACCGGACGCTCGTGGAAGCCCACGGCTGGGGCGAGCGCGCCTACGGCTACGACTGGTCCTCCGGCCAGCTGGCCGGGTGGCCGCTGCCGCTGGCGTCGGCCGCCAAGACCGCTTGGGACTGGTTCGGTACCGCGCGCCACCTGCGCCGGGGAGCCATCGTGGCGAACCTCGGGTGGTTCGTGGCCGAGGAGCTGGCCTGGATCGCGCTGCGCTTCGCCCACCAGTACCGAAGCGCCACCGCGCACGCGTCGGAGCGTGCAGACCGCCTGGCAGGGCGCCTCGATCGCCTGGCCGATCGCTATGCCCGCGTGCGCGTCGTGGCCCACTCGCTCGGCTGCCGTCAGGTCATCGAGGCGGCGGCCCTGCTGCCCCGAGAGCGTCGGCCCCACCAGGTGCACCTCCTGGCACCGGCCTGCCGCGAGGACGAAGTGGGGGACAAGCTGGCGGACCTCGCCCGCGAGCAGTGCGCGCTCTACTACTCGTCACAGGACCTGGTGCTGGAATCCGGCTTTCGCCTCCTGTCGCTGGGGCGCGCGCTGGGCGCGTCGGGGCCCAGCGAAGTCTACCCCCGCCTGGTGGCGCGCGACGTGAGCGAGCACTTCGGTTTCTGGGTCCACGGGGAGTACAAACGCCGGTTTCCGGAGCTGGCCCACCCCGAGGCGATCGACGCCTCCTAGCCGTGCGGCGCCGGTAGCCGCTGCCCACCCAGTTGGTCGACCGCCATCGCGACGCAGAGACGTGTTGCATCCGTGCCCGAAGCGTCACAGGGGTGGTGTATTCCTATCCGCACGCAGTCCTCGGGTCCCGGCACCGAGGCGAGTCTCCCCCGGGCGGCACCCCGCCGCCGGCGCCGGTCCCGGAGGCCTAGCCTCCGGGGCCGGCCAACCGCTCCAGCAGCAACGGCTTGAAGCCCGCGGCGGGTTGGTGGCAGTAGCGCGCCTGGGGCCCGTCGCGTCGATCGGGATCGACCAGCAGGTAGGGTTTCGTCAGGCCGGCGCGCTGTTCTTCGGGCGAGGCGGTGTCGCTCGGCCCCGACTCGATCCACACGCCGCAGCGGAAGTGCTCCAACAAGTGGGGGTGCGTCACCCAGCCGATGGCCAGCGTGTCGAACGGGTTGAAGCCCGGGGAGTGCAGGTCCTCCTGCCACAGCGACAGCCAGGGACGCGACTCGCCCGCGATGTAGGCGCCGGCGGCGCTGGCGCGCTCGAGCTCGTCCAGGTCCTCCTCCGTCAGCCAGACGTGGGACGAGACCTCCCAGGGAGCGAACACCAGGTCGATGCCGCTCTCCAGCAGGATCTGCATGGCGGCGGGGTCGCTGTCGAAGTTGAGGTCCGGGAAGGGCTGCGGTTGCTCCTCGCTGGAGAGAAAACGCTGGCCCGGCCGGCGGGCGGCCACCATGACGATGGACTCGATGCGGTCGACCAGCTCCGGATGGCACTCGACCGCGCTCGCCACGTTGGTGACGGGACCGAGCGCGATGATGACCAGAGGCGCCTGGCCGAGGGCGCGCGCCAGTGCGCGCACGGCGTCCGTCTCCCAGCCGAGTTCGTCGGCGCAGGTCGCGCCGGCGTGGACGGCCAGGTTCGCCGGGCCGAAGCGTGACACGACGTCGCAGCCGATCGGGTAGGTCAACGTGAGCGGCGCGTTGCCGAAGACGGCGCTCACCCCCCGGACACGCAGCTCCGGCGAGTGGAACGCCTGGATGAGGGCCAGCCCGTCGTCGACGTCGGCGCCCGGCACACCGATCGCGGGGTCCGTGTCGATCCAGACGTCCGTCGGCAGCGGCGGGCTCACGCCGAGACCTCGAACAGGGCCTCGGGCCGACCCTCCAGCAGCGTGCGGCGCGAAGCGAAGAGCAACGCCGCCCGGAAGCCCTGCGACGGCGGAATCGGCAGCTGCGCCACTCCGATCAGGCGTCGCATGACCTCGGCGGCCGCGTAACGCGCCACCCAGTTCGGAGCGAGCGTCTCGCCCTCGTGCTCGCGAACGGCGGCGAGGAAGTGCCGCGCGCGGTCGGGGTGCTGACGCGCCAGAGCCAGGTGCGCGATGGCACAGCCCACGTCCAGTTCGGGGTCGCCGTAGAAGCCGAACTCGGGGTCGATCACATAAACGCCGCGTTTCGTGTCGAGCCAGCTTCCCGGGAAGAAGTCCCCGTGGACGAGACACGGTCCGTCCCGTTGGTAGCGTTCGCCGCAGTCGGCGAGTGCGCGGCGGTAGGCCGGGTCGTCGCGCAGCTCGCTGGCCGCGGCCGAGAGGGCGGGCTCGAAAGCCTCCAGCTCGATCCCGTTCTCGGGGTCCATGGGCACTTGGAAGATGTGGGCGTGGTTCAGGGCGCGCATCTCCCGGTTGACGAGCGAGCGGTCGGTGTCGCCCCGCGTGCCGCCGTGGAGGGCTCCCAAGAACTCCGCCAAGGTTGCGAGGTCTTCCGCCGCGATCGGGTCGCCGCGATAGAGCGAGGTCTTGTCTCGGGCAGGGGCCAGGTCCTCCAGCACCAGCAGGCGCGATTCGGCATCGTGACCGAACACGCTCGGCATGCGAGAAGCGACCTGCGGCAGCGACGCGATGCGCTGGTAGAAGTGCTGCTCCACCCGCGACCGGTCCCAGGGCGCCGGAATGTGGTCGTACTTCTCGACCCATGGGCGCGCCTGCTTCACGATGAAGGAGCGCTGCGACGTGAACACCCGCAGCGTCAGGTTCATGTTTCCTTCGCCGGCGCGCTCGCAGCGCTCGACCCGCTCGCCCGGCTTGAGCCAGCCGTGGGCGGAGAGCGCGCGATCTAGGCCCGCCGGGTCGTCCACGGCCAGCCACGGGAAGTCGGGGTGCTGTTTCCGGAAGGACGCGCGCAGGCTCATGATTCCTCCGAGCCCCCGACGGGCTCGGCGGGATCTTATCGTCCCGAGGGCTCGGGCGCTGCGTCACCGCCCGGCGCTGCAGAGCGCCCCTCGCCGCCCATCGGACGGCGAGGGGAAGCGTCGGTTGGGTTGCGCGGCTCTGCTAGGCGTAGATCAGGCGGGAGAGGGTTTCGGCCACACAACCGGGCTTCGACTCGCCTTCGATCTCGACCGTGACGCGCTGCTTGATCTGGATGGTGTTGGGTGCCTTCAGCTCGGCAGCCAGCAGCTCGCGGCGGGCGCGCACGCGCGAGTTGACTTTGACGGGGCTCGGGAAGCGCACCTTGTCCAGGCCGTAGTTGACGCCCATGACGACGCCCTCGTAGGCCTTCGGGTCGGCGGAGGGCACGGTCTTGCCCAGGTGCACGACCAGCGACAGGGTCAAGAACCCGTGGGCGATCGTGACCTTGTAGGGCGACAGTTCGGCGGACTTCTCGGGATCGATGTGGATGAACTGGTGGTCGAGAGTGGCGTCGGCGAAGAGATCGATCTGCTTCTGGTCGACGGTGTGCCACTCGCCCACGCCCTCTTCCTTTCCGAGGTTCTGCTCGAACAACTTGAGGGCGGCTTCGGCGTTGCTGGCCATGGGGGGCTGTCTCCTGTCTCACCGACCGGGGGCCGGCTGGGGTTCGGCAGACCAGGATAGGCCGATCTCGGGGCGACTGCCGGTCCTCAGGCCCGCCGCGGGGGTCTGGGGAAGAAAGCCGGAGTTCTGGCCACGTAGTCCGCGTAGGCGGGCTTGGTGCGCTTCAGGTTGCGCTCCAGCATGGCGACCCCCGAGACCCGCAGCAGGAAGAAGGTCATGACGATCGGTCCGACTAGCGCCAGCCAGCCGCCGGGGGTCGAGAGCGCGATCAGCCCCAGGCCCCACCACACGACCGCGTCGCCGAAGTAGTTGGGGTGACGCGTCCAGCCCCACAGCCCCCGGTCCAGGACCTGGCCGGCGTTGGCCGGATCGCCCTTGAAGCGCGTCAGCTGCCAGTCTCCCACGCTCTCGAAGGTGATCCCCACCAGCCACAGACCGGCGCCCAGGGCGTCCAAGAGACCGAGCGCGGCCGGCTCGGGCGAGGCCTGGGCGAACTGGACCGGAAGCGACACGATCCACATGACCGCGCCCTGGAGCCCGAAGACCGTCACCAGGCTTACCCACGGAAAGCGCCGGCCGTGGTGCTGGCGCATCCGCACGTAGCGGTAGTCCTCGCCCTCGCCCCAATTGCGCCAGCCCAGATAGACTCCGAGCCGGAGGCCCCAGAGGCCGGTGAGCACCAACACCAACAGGCGTCGGGGCTCGGCACCGGATCCCGTGGCGAACCCGACGCCCGCCACCAGCACGAAGCCCAGGCCCCACCAGACGTCGACGATGCTGGCGTCCCGCAGCGCGAGGGACAGCAGCCACAAGAGGAACATGGCGCCGAAGACCGCGGCGACGTTCGTCACCAGCAGCGATGCGAGGGGTTCCATCAGGACGAGACCTCCGTGTCGCGGGCCGCCAGCGCGCCCACCTCCCGGTCCATGCGAGACCATTGGTCCATCAGCCAGCGCCGGCGCTCGATGCGTCCCGCCGGAATCTCACCGTGGGCGACGCGCCAGAAGCGGACGCGCACCGTCTGGTGGGTCCAGGCGCCGTTCCAGATCGCGCCGAAGCTGGCCGCGCCCTCGAAGCCGGTGTGGGCGCCGAAGACGACGTCGAGCCCGGGATTCGCCTCCAGCAGCGCCAGCGGTCCGCCCGGCCGCGCCGGCAGTACGTGCTCGAGAGACAGCGCGTGCTCGAGGGCTTCGCGATCGCCGCGTTCTCGCAGGCGCTCGATCACCCGGGCGCGCTTCGCCGGGTCGAAGCGCGTCCCTTCCGGGTAGATCAGCACGCCCTCGCGCGGTCCCAAGTCGACGCACAGGTCGCGCACAGCGCGGATCTCGGGCTCGGGATCCGCCGATCCGCGGCGCACGAAGGCGTTCGGAAGGCGGTTGCCCACGATGTCGAGGCACGGGTCGAAGAGGAGCTCGCGCTTCATCACGTACCGCAGCCGCACCCGATGCGGCGCCTGGAGGAAGACTGCAGCCAGCACCGTGTCCGCCGTGCTGGCGTGGCGCAGCATCAGCAGCATCGGCTCGCGTCCGGCTTCCTCCGCCCCCTCCACTTCAAAGCGGAGGTCGAAGCAGCGGGCGCCGGCCGCGAGCAGCGTGCGCGCCCACCACAGTTGCAGGGCGAAGTTGCGTTGCAGGCCGGCCTCCGAGCGAACGTCCTCGCCGGCCCCCACCGAGCGCAGCCAGAGCGCCGCGCTGGCCGCGATGCCTACGACTTCGCAGCAGAGGTAGGCCAGCAGGAACGCGAGGCAGCGAAGCGCCGAGCGGCGCCACCCCGAGGCGGCGTCCAGGACGGCGGCCAGCGGGATCCAGAGGGGTGCGGTCGCGACGAGCAGGGCCCAGGCGCCGAAGGTCAGCGGGATCGTGAGGCCTCGCCGCAGCCAGGTCTCGAGGCGTCCGTCGGCGACGGCGGGGCGCGCTGCGGTCAGGGGCTCGTGGGTCAAGCGGTTCTTCTCCACGGAACGGGTCGGGACCGGGTGCGTTCGGCGCTGTCGCGAAGCATCGCACGCTGCCGGCTCCCGTCGATGGGCCTCAGAGCGGCGACAGCAGCTGGTTCCTCAGTGAGTCGTTGAGCGGCTCCGGGCCCAACCAGATGGCGAAGTAGGCCGCGGCGAAGTCGGCGCCGGGGATGCGGACGAGCTCTTGCCCGTTCAGGGCCAGCGAGGTCCCGCGTCCGGGCTGGTAGGTGAGCGCGTAGCGGTCGCCGGGCGACACGTCCCGGTAGCCGGCGTGCAGGCGCGCCACGCGCTCGGCGAGGGCCGCGCGCGTCGCCGGGTCCGCATTCCGCTCCAGGAACGCATCGGCGGCGCGCGCGAAGTCGCCGGCGCGGATGGCCCAGAAGTACTCGATCTCCAGGCGTTTCGAGACGTCGTCCAGCACTCGTTCCGGCGCCGTGCCCGCCGGGAGGTAGAGCCCCGCCACGTAGCCTCGGAACAGCACGCGGTAGCGGAGCAAGCCCAAACCCGAGAGCGCCAGGTTCTGGTCTTCGACCGCGATCTGATCGGCGAACTCGACGCCCTCGATCTCGCCCGCGTCGGCCGCCGGGATCCAGAGCCACGCCACCCCGATCGCCACGAGCGCTGCCCATCGCCTTCGCCCCCACGGGGTGCTCGCCTGTTCGCCACGGCTTCGCATGCTCACCCCCATCCCCTACGCTGGCCGGCCGCGATCGGATGCAAAGGGCCCGCGCGGTCCGGACGGGACGCTTGGAACATCGGCTTTTCACCCGGACGACTTTTTCGCTGCCCGTGGATCGGGTCTTCGGGTTCTTTGCGGACGCCGCGAATCTCGAAGCCATCACGCCGCCGGAGCTTCGGTTTCGCATCCTGACGCCGCTTCCCATCGAGATGCGCGTCGGCGCCGCGATCGACTACCGGCTGCGTCTGTACGGCGTTCCGTTCCGCTGGCGAACGGAGATCACGCACTGGGAGCCCGGAGTTCGCTTCGTCGACGAGCAGCGGCGCGGGCCGTATCGGAAGTGGGTCCACGAGCACCGCTTCGCGGCGCGCGGGGACGAGTGCGTCATGGAGGACGAAGTCATCTGGGCGCTGCCCTTGGCTCCGTTCGGCGAGGTAGCGCGGCCCTTGGTTCGGGCCTCGCTCGATCGGATCTTCACCTACCGGCGGCGGGAGATCGGGCGACTTCTGTCCGAGCCTCCCGCCGGCACGTCGCCTTCGCCTACGGAATGAAGCCGGCCCGGCGCGTGGCGGCCAGGGCCTCCACGGCGTCGACGCGCCGCAGCGCGTCTCGAATCTCGGCGGCGAACGCGCGGCGCCGCTCGCTCAAGTCGGTCGCCTCACTCGCCATCAGTTCCCGGTTGTCGGCCAGGCGAAGGGCCGTCTGGAAAATCACCTTCGAGACCGAGGCGCCGCTGTGGAGCCGGCGCTGCAGCCGGTACTGGTGCCCCAGGGTCAAGCAGTCCGCGATCAGGGCTTCCTGGGACAGAGGGGCCTCGGAACCGGCCCGGGCCAGGCGGTCCCCGACCACGCGATAGCTCTCGAGGAAGGGGCGCAGGACGCGGTGGGAGGTGTAGGGGCGGAGCTTCGACGCCAGGCGGCGCGCGCCCTCGGGCCCCGCGGCCAGCTCCGTCTCCCAGTCGGGGTCGTGGAAGGCCAGCTCCTGCCGAATCTGAAGCCGGTAGCTCTCCTTGCCCGCGAAGAAGAACTCGAACTTGAGGAGGTCGCGCAGGCGCATGACCTCGTCGAAGAACTCGCCGTGGGCGTCTTCCACGTCACGCTCGCCCGCCCGCAGCAGGGCCAGCTCAGCGATCGAGCTCTCGACGAAGAAGTGCACGATGGAGTTGCGGTAGTAGGCGGCCGTGTACTGCTGGTCGGCCCCGATCTCGTAGACCGCCTCGGGCCCCTTGTCGTAGCAGGAGACCACGTTGTTCTGCTGCAGCGAGCGGAGCGTGCGCTCGATTCCCTCGAGGCTCTGGAGCTCGTCGAAATCCGCGGTCGTGGGCAGCTTCTTCCGTGCCACGTACTGCAGCAGGTTCTCGAGCGAGCTGCGGACTTCCTCGACGCTCAATGAGCGATCTCCGCGGCCCAGGAGTGCCAGCGTCAGCAGCGAGGTGGGCGTGATGGGTGTGACCCGGTTGATTCGGACGGAGACCTCGAACGCGAGTTTCTGTACGTCCAGGTCGCGTTCGTCGGCGTCGGGCGGGGCGTTTGGATCACTGGGGCCGACGAACTCGGCCAGCGACAGCGGCTCTCCGAAGCGGATGTGGATGTCGCCGTAGCGGCGGCGGAGGCCGCGCAGGAAGCTCACGAACCAGCCGAAGCTCTCCTTCTCCTTGGCGGCCCCCCGCTGCTCCTCGGCGTAGGAGGTGACGTCCGTGATCTGGTCGTAGGCGATCGAGACGGGAATCAGAAAGACGTCGTCGCTCTTGGCGCGCCGGTAGCTGTCCACCACGTAGGCCAGCAGCCCGAAACGCGGCGGCAACAGCTTGCCGCTCCGCGAGCGTCCGCCTTCGACGTACCACTCCAACGAGAATCGCTTCTCCACCAGGTAGTCGATGTAGCTGCGCAGAACGTGCTTGTAGAGCTCGTCGTTCTTGAAGCTGCGGCGGATGAAGAAGACGCCGCTGCGCTTGACGAGGGGGCCCACGGGAAAGAAGTTCATGTTGATGCCGCCGGCCGTGTGGTTCGGCGGGTGACCGTTCTCGTGGAGGATGTACTGCAGCACCAGGTGGTCGAGATTCGACTTGTGGGTCGGCAGGAAGACCACCGGATGGCGTTGCGCCAGCGAGTAGACCCCGGCCAGCTGTTCGCGGTCGTAGTGGATGTTCTCGCCGTAACCGCGGGTGTAGATCCAGCGGATGATCTGGGCGACCAGGTCGATCACGAACGGACTGTGGGTGGCCGCGATCTCCTTCAGGAGGCGGCTGGCTCGCCGCGCCAGCGCCGGTTCGCTCTGGCCGTCGCCGGCCAGGGCGGCCAGGCTGCCGCGAAACGAAGCCCGGCCCAGGATGTCCTCGTGCACCAGGCGGGGCACCTTGTAGCGCGCGCCGCGCAGCCGCCGCTCGGCGCGTTCGAGCGTCAGTGCCGCCTGCCGCGCCACGTACTCGGCGAACCCCGTGGTCTGGGCGAGGTCCGCTGCACAAGCGGCCCGCCAGCGTTCGCGCAGCTCGCTGGCGCGGGCGGGCTCGCCGGCGACCACGACGACCCGGTCCGCGTGCCGTCGGCTGACCCACAGCTGGCGCAGGCGGCCCGGGTCGCGCGGATCGCCGAACTTGAGCAGATCGCTGAAGCGCGCACTCCGGCGGCCGTCGCGCAGCCCCGCCCGCCACACGACGCGCAGCGGCGCCAGCAACGGGTCGCCCGTCACGGAGAGCACGGCCTCGAGGCGCGGGTCGAGGTCGCGCCGGAAGCGAGCCCGCGAGGGCGGGATCTCGACCTGCTGAATCTGCTCGTCCGTCGCTTGCGACGGCCGCCGCTGGTCGATCCACGTCTCCAGCATTCGGCGCTCCAACCGGCTGGAGGCGTCGAGCAGGAAGACGACCCGTTGCCCGGGCTCGCCGGGCCACTCGGCAGAACGCTCCGCTCTGGAGCGATCCGCGGCTCGGTCCGCCGGCGGGCTTGCCGGCGCGCGGTCGGAAGGCGCGGGCATGGAGCCATTGTAGACGAACCGGCCGGCCAGGTGGGCGCAGCCGCCAACACGTCCGGTGCCGCTGTGGCCCTAGGGGCGAGGCCCTTCCAGGTAGTCGAGCGCCATGCGCGCCAGCGCCTCCACGCCCAGGGGCAGGGCCGCCTCGTCCAAGAAGAAGCGCGGCGAGTGGTTGGGGGCCGCGTCCTCCAAGGCGACGCCCGGCGGCCGCACCCCGAGCCAGAAATAGAAGCCGGGGATCTTCTCCTGGTAGTAGGCGAAGTCCTCCGCGCCCGTGCGGGGCAACACCTCCAGCACTTTGTCGGGGCCGGCGACGTCGCGCAGGGTCGGCAGCATCCGGGCCACCAGCGCCGGGTCGTTGTACGTCACCGGATAGCCCGCGTCGCTCTCGATCTCGAGCTCGATGGTGGCCCCCGCCGCTTGCGCGACACCCTGCGACACCTGTCGCATGCGTTCGTGCAGCCGCTCCCGCTCGGCGCGACCGAGCGATCGGATCGTGCCCGACATCTCCACCCGCTCCGGCAGCACGTTGTGCCGCACTCCCCCGTGGATCGAACCGATGGAGACGACGGTCGGAATGCGCGCGTCCACTTCGCGGCCGGGGATGGCCCGGAGAGCCAGCGTCAGTCGCGCCGCCGTCGCGATGGCGTCGACTCCCAGCCACGGGTAGGCCGCGTGCGTCTGGCGACCGATGACGGAGACCTGAAAGCGGTCTGAGCTCGCCATGGCGCCACCCGACCGGTACGCGAGTTCGCCCACCGCGTGCTGCGGCACGGCGTGAAGCGCGAAGATGGCTTCGGGGGCCGGGTTCTCGAGCGCGCCTTCCGCGATCATCAGACGCGCGCCGCCCTCTTCGCCGGGGGGAGGCCGCTCCTCGGCGGGTTGGAACAGGAACACGACACTCCCGGGGAGGGTGTCGCGGCGCGCCGCCAGCACGCGCGCCGCTCCCAGCAGGATGGCGGTGTGGGCGTCGTGGCCGCATGCGTGCA
>JAKSBN010000395.1 GCA_022361175.1 Pseudomonadota bacterium
CATCATCAACACCGCCATCGCGCCGCCACAGCCTACCACCGAGATGAACCTGTCGGTGAACCTGGATTCGCGCGAAGTGCCGCCGCCGGCGTTCGACATCCTGAACCCGTCGGCCACCTCCAACTACCGCACCACGGTCGACATCTTCGACTCGCAGGGCAACGCCCACTCGGTGACGACGTTCTTCCGCAAGGACTCGGCCAACACCTGGGCCGCCCACGTGACGATCCCGGGCGCCGACGCGTCGCCGGTCTCCGCCAACCCGTTCGTCCAGGTGGGGGCGGCCATCCCGCTGACCTTCGACACCTTCGGCGTGCAGACGGCGCCGGCGGGCCCGGTGAACGTGTCGTTCGACTTCAACGGCGGCGTGGCGCTGGGCCAGGTGGTGGCCCTCGACTTCGGCACGACCCCTGGGTCGGATCCCACGACCCAGCTGGCCGAGGACAGCACCGTGAACTCGTTCGACCAGGACGGCTTCGCACCGGGCACGCTGTCGGCCATCTCCATGGGGTTGGACGGCTTCATCGCCGGCCAGTTCTCCAACGGCGAGATCATCAACCTGGCCCAGGTGGCCCTGGCCGACTTCCCCAACGTGGAGGGCCTGCTGAGCATCGGCAACAACAACCTGATCGAGTCGCCGAACTCCGGCCAGCCGCTCTTCGGCGAGCCCCAGACCGGCGGCCTGGGCTCCACCAACTCCGGTTCGCTGGAGCAGTCGGCGGTGGATCTGGCGGCCCAGTTCGTGAAGATGATCATCAACCAGCGCGCCTTCCAGGCCAACACGCGGACGGTCTCCACCACCAACGAGCTCTTGGCCAACCTGGTGTCGCTGGGCCAGTAGTTCTGTGACGGGCTCTCCCTTTTTCTCCCGAGCCGGGTGCTAGCATCCGGCTCGGGGGAGAGAGCGTGAGCACAGGCAGCGAGAGAGCGGCGCGGGGTCCCGTCAACGAGGCCCGACCGGCAGTCCGCCGGGCAGCCCGACGGGTCGGCTGGCTCGGCGGGGTCCTCTGGACGGCGGTGGCCGTCGCCGGGGCGGTGGTGTCGGTCACGGAAGCGACCGCGCGCGAGCGCTTCGACGTGGTGATCGTGGACGCGGGCCACGGCGGCACCGACATCGGCGCCAAGAGTCGCGACGGCCTGCGCGAGAAGGACGTCGTGCTGGACGTGGCCAAGCGCGTGGCGGTCCGCCTCGAGCGGGCCGGGCTGCGGGCGGTGCTGACCCGCAAGAGCGACGTCTTCATCCCGCTCGAGTCGCGCACCTCCATCGCCAACGACGCCCGCGGCGATCTCTTCCTCTCGATCCACGCCAACGCGTCGCCCAGCCCCAAGGCCCACGGCATCGAGACCTACTTCAACGCCCTCGAAGCCAGCGACGAAGAGGCGCGCCGGGTGGCCGAGCGCGAGAACGCCTCGTTCGGAGACGGCGCTGTCGCATCGCCCGTGGCACGGGATCCCCTGGTCGGCATCCTGGGCGACCTGATGCAGACCCAGCACCTGGACGAATCGTCGGAGTTCGCGCGGCTGGCCCACGCCGAGCTCTCCGAGATCGACTCGACCCGCCGGCGGCCGGTGCTGCAGGCCCCCTTCGTGGTGTTGCAGGGCGCGCAGATGCCCGCGGTGCTGGTGGAGATTGGATTTCTCACCCACGAGGCGGACGCCCGCGCCCTGGCCACCCGCGCCCGGCGGGTGGCCATTGCGGACGCGCTGGCCAAGGCGGTGCTGACGTTTCAGAAGCGGTACGATGCGCGCCGCGGGGTGGGCGCGGGGTTCGAAGCCCAGTAGCGCGCCGGCCCGCGCCAGCCGCAAGTATCCCAGAAGGTGGTGTCCCAGCAGCGATCGGGACCCGCCCAAGAGCGCCAGGAGAGTCAGATGAGAAGGGATGGCCGCACCGCGGGCCAGCTGCGCCCGGTGGAGCTGCAGCTCGACTTCACGGAGAACCCGCTGGCCTCGGTGCTGTGCGCCATGGGCCGCACGCGCGTGCTGTGCACGGTGTGCGTGGAGGACAGCGTCCCGCGCTGGCTGCGCGGTGCGGGCGAAGGCTGGGTGACGGCCGAGTACTCGATGCTGCCCGGGGCCACCGACCGCCGCACCGAACGCGAAGCCGCCCGCGGCAAGCCCTCGGGCCGAACCCAGGAAATCCAGCGCCTGATCGGTCGCAGTCTGCGGGCGGTGGTGGATCTCTCGGCCCTCGGCGAGCGCACGCTGTGGGTGGACTGCGACGTGCTGCAGGCGGACGGCGGCACCCGCACGGCCGCCATCACGGGCGCCTACACCGCGCTGGCGCTGGCCGCGCGTCGCCTCACCGACAGCGGGCGGCTGAAGCGCAATCCGCTGCGGGATTCCGTGGCCGCCATCAGCGTGGGCGTCGTGGGCGGCGAGGTGGTTCTGGATCTCCCCTACGAAGAGGACTCGCGCGCCGAGGTGGACATGAACGTGGTGGCCACCGGCAGCGGTCGCTTCGTGGAAGTGCAGGGTACCGGCGAGGGCGGCACCTTCTCGCCCGAGGAGCTGCGCTCGCTGACCGAGCTGGCGCTGCAGGGTATCGAACAGCTGACGCGCGCCCAGTCCGACGCCCTGGCCGCCGTTTCGTCGTGACGGATCCGATGCCGCGGGTGGTGATCGCCACCTCCAACCCGGGCAAGGTGTGCGAATTCCGCGCCATCTGGGCGGGCGCCGGCGTAGAGCTGGTGGGCCTGGACGCCTTTGCGCCCGTGTCGTTTCCGGAAGAGGGCGACGACTACGAGGCCAACGCGCGGGTCAAGGCGGAGACCGCCGCCCAAGCGCTGGGCGTGGCGGCCGTGGCGGACGACTCGGGCCTCGAGGTGGAGGCGTTGGGCGGAAGACCGGGGCCGCGCTCGGCCCGCTACGGCGGACCGGGTCTGGACGATCGCGGCCGGGCGGCGCGCCTGCTGGCCGAGCTCGAAACCGTGCCCGCGGGCGAGCGGGGCGCCTGCTTCGTGTGCGTGGCGGCGCTGGCGCTGCCCGACGGCCGGGTCTTCGTCGCCCGCGGCGAGTGCCCGGGACAGATCCTCACCGCCCCCACCGGCACCGGAGGTTTCGGCTACGACCCGGTGTTCGCTCTGCCCGGCGAGACGACGAGCCTGGCCGAGTTGGACGAGGCCGCGAAGAACGGCCTCTCGCACCGGGGACGGGCGCTTCAGGCGTTGGCGCCGGAGCTCGCTCGCGTGGGCGCCTGACGCGCGGGGCTCACATCTCGAGGGCGGCCACCCGCTCTTTCACATAGCTGCGCAGCGCGCGCGAGGCGCGGGAGCTGGGTGCGCGGAAGCGCACCGCCATCCCCATCGGCAGGTTCGGGCGCTGCAGGTTGCCGGGCACGTTGGAGAAGACGACGTCGGCCACCGACTCGACGGGGCCGGAGGGCAGCCGGATCTCCACTTGGACTTCCGCGCCGGCCGGGCTCGCCCGGGGCGTTTCCAGGAAGGCGCCGCTGCGCGACAGGCTGTACACGACGGCGTCCTTCTTGCGCCCGCCCACTTCGATCGTGGCCAACAGCACCGTCGGCACCCGCTGCTGGCCGCGGGGGATCGCCAGCCCCGTGGCCAGCGCGCGGTTCAGCTGGAAGCGCAGGGTGCCGTCGTCGAAGGGCTCCCACAGCGCCAGCTTGACGCCCGCCTTGCGCCAGCGCCTGCGCTCGTCCCGCGCCAGCGCCGGACCGACGGCGACGAACTGGAGCTTCGGGCTGCCGGCCTTCAGCAGCTGGCGCACCCCGTCGCGAATCTGGTTGGCCGGGAAGTCGCTGGGGAGCAGGCCGGCGGTGATGGGGTTTTCGCCCTCGCCCACGACGCGCAGGGCCATCTCGAAGTCGTGGGCGGGGACCGGCGCCAGGCCCACGCCGCGCACACGACCGACCAGCTCGGTCATGGGACACTCGCTGTCCTGAAGCGCCAGGACCAAGACACGGCTCGACGAGCTCATTCACTCCCCCCGGACGACATCGGAGGCCGTCTCCGGAGGCTTGAGGAGGGGGCGGTCGGCCGCGTGGGCCAGAACTCCCGCGCGGCCGTCAGCCGCTCAGGCGCTCCATCACCTCGTAGGGCGTGGGGCGCAGGGGGTCGAAGCGCTCGACCTCGCGCCGCAGGCGGCGCAGGGCGCGCGGCCCCAGCCCCACTTCGTGGAGCTGGAGAAACTCGGCCAAGTGCGTGTCGCAGTACTCGAGAGCCTCTTCCCGGCTCAGGTTCTCCGGGTCCGCGCCCAGTTCCTTGAACGACAGCCACAGTGCATAGCGCGGCAGCACCCGACCCAGAGCCACACACAGCTCTTCGAACAGGTGCTGAAACCGACGTCGACCCGACGACACCATCGTCCTGGAGATCCTCTTCACGGGCGCGATCACGAGCCGGGCGGCGCAGGGCGCCGACCACGAGCCATCCTCTCATGGTAGTGGCCTCATGGGGTGAGGGCGTGGCACCCCACCGTACTCAATAGAGTCGATTTGACGATGGTTCCCCTGGGGCCACGGCCTCTGGGGCCGCTACAGGGGCAGGAGCAGCGCCACGGCGGTGGAGGCCGCGCAGGCCAGCAGGGCGGCCGCCAGCGCCAGGGGCAGCTGGGATTGCACGTGGTCCATCAGGTCGCAGCCGGTGAACATGCTGGAGAGGATGGTCGTGTCCGAGATGGGGGAGCACTGGTCGCCGAAGACCGCCCCGCCCAGCACGGCGCCGAAGCACAGCGCCAGGTAGGTGGGGTCGCCCGAGAGCGAGGCCGCCAGCGGCACCGCCACCGGGAACACCACGGCGTAGGTGCCCCAGCTGGTGCCGGTGGAAAAGGCGATCCCCATACACAGGAAGGTGAGGAGCGCCGGCAGCAGCCAGGCCGGGATGGCCGAGCCCACCGTCGCGATCAGGAAGGCCGCCGTCTGGAGCTCCTTGGCGACCGCCCCCAGCGTGACCGCCAGGCCCAGCACGATGGCGCCGATGGTCATGCTGCGGCAGCCGTCCACGAAGGCTTCCATGATTTCGGAGAGCGGCAGGCCGCGGATGCGCGCGACCAGCATGGCCGACAGGGTGGCGGACAGGAAGGCCTCGTTGATGCGGTAGCTGCCCCAGATGAAGTAGGGGAGGATGCCGATCCCCAGCAGCAGGCCGATCGGGACCAGGAAGTCGACCAGGTGAGGCCTGTAGTGGTGGTCGTAGTCCGGCTCCGGCGCGTCCGGCAGCAGCGGCTCGGCCGTCGGCGCGTTCAGCTCGCCCGTTTCGCGCGCGCGCTGTCGCGCGGCCTGCATGCGCCCGCCCACCCACGGCAGCAGGTTCAGCGCCAGCAGCAACGTGCCGGTCAAGGCGAAGAAGGCGTAGAAGTTGAAGAGCGTGGCGCGGCGGAAGAGGTCGAAGCCGGCGTCCATGTCTGGCAGCAGCGGGATCGTGCCCACCACCAGCGTGGCCACGTAGCCGGGCCAGGCGTTGAACGGGATCACCGTGGCCACCGGCGAGGCGGTGGAGTCGACCACGTAGGCGAGCTCTTCGTGGCTGACGCGGTGGCGGTCGGTGACGGGCTTCACCGTGGTGCCGGCCAACACCGTACTCACGGTGCCGCCCTGGTGGAACACGATGCCGATCAGCCACGCGAAAAACAGCGACGAACGCGGGCCGCGGGCCAGGCGCGCGCCCACCTCCTCGGCGAAGTGGCGGGCGCCGCCGGTGCGGTTCCAGAGGCCCACCAGGCCGCCCAGGCACCACAGGTACAGCAGCAGGATGCTGGCGTAGCCCGTGGATCCGATGGCGGGCAGCAGGAAGCGGCTGATGGGATTGAGGTCGTTCAGGTCGCCGGTCTGGCCGTAGAGCACGACGGCGCCGGTGAGGATGCCCGCGAAGAGCGAGGCCACCACCTGCCGCGTGGCGAACGCCAGTACGATCGTCACGAGCGCGGGCAGCAGCGAGTACCCGCTGGGCGCGAGAGAGCCGTCCATGCGGGGGGCATCATACCCGCCTGGGCCCACACGCGCCCCGCCTTTCGCGCGGTGGGGCCAGGGGCGATCTCTAGCTGGAGAGGAGCTGGCGCAGGCGTTTGCGGCCGCGGAAGGCCCGGCTCTTGAGCGCGGCCACGTGCACGCCGCACTCGCGACTGACGCGCTCGTAGCTCTCGCCGCGCAGCCCGCAGCGCCACACGGCGTCGCGCTCGTCCTGGGGCAGGGCCGCCAGCCCGCGGTGCAGGCGCCGGCCGCGTTCGCTCTCCAGCAGCAGCTCGGCGGGATTGTCGGGGGCTTCGTGGAGGGCGGGAGGCTCGCGCTGCTCGAGCACCTGGCGGTGTCGGTTGCGGCGCCCCTCCGAGCGCAGCCACATGAGCGCTTCGTTCACCACGATGCGGTGCAGCCAGGTGGAGAAGCGCGAGCGCCCGTGAAACTGATGGTAGTTGCGCACGGCTTTCTCATAGCCGCTCTGCACCACGTCCTCGGCATCGTCGCGGTTGCCCGTGTAGCGCACCGCCACCGAGATCATGCGCGCCCGCAGCGCCGCCAGTTCGTTCGCCAGCTCCGACTCCCGAGGCCGCTTCTCGGCATCGGAGGGCCACGACGGTGAGGCCAGC
>JAKSBN010000156.1 GCA_022361175.1 Pseudomonadota bacterium
GCGCTTGCCCTGTTGCCGGTCGTGCGGGAGTCCGAGGACCGGGGGGGGTGGGCGTGCTGGGCTCCCCTACTCACACTGCCAGCGTGGGTGGTCTCGGCGTTCGGTCTCGCACTCGCGCTTGAAGGTCACGGAGCGACCCCTCTTCTGGATGGTCTGGCCACGGTGAATCGCTATTCCTGGGAAGGAAGTCCCGCCGGGAATCTGTTCTCTCATTTCGCCCGGGACGAGAGTGCCAGCTTTGCTTGCGCCGTCGCCTTCGTTGTCTGGTTAGCCCACCGACGCCGACTGGGATGCGGGTCTCGAGAACCTTGGGTCGATCTCATCGGCTTTGCGAGCGTCGGGGCGGTGGCGTCGCTGGCGCAGTTCGTGGCGCGGGACTACGGGCACTACGGGCTTCTCGGCCTGCCGGGGATCATCGTGGCGGCGAGCCTCACGTACGCGCACGTCCTGCGGCCGCGCTGGGGCGAAGGCCCGCGTTGGGCCACGCTAGCGGCCCCTTTCGCGCTGGCGGCGGTGCTGCTGGGCTGGCCTTCCGTGGATCCGGGCTCGCTCAGTCTCTGGAGGGCTGGCGCGATGGACGCCAACGCGCTCGCGCAGCCCTGGTTTCTCCGACCTGAGGTGGCCGATCGGCTCCATCAACTGAAGGGCTCCGGGGTTGTCGCGGAGGGCGAATCTGTCTACGTCTTTCCGCCGGACCACAACTCGGTGCACTATCTCCTGGCGACGCGAAGCGCGGCGCCGACCGGCTACAGTTTCCTCGTGGCGCCGCTTGAGGACATTGCCTGGCAGGACTGCGACGCCGTCGTGGTGTTGGACGCACAGCACGGGCACCCGGACGGTCAGCCGCTCCAGCTGCCCCCGCGTGCGCGGCTGCTGTCGGAGCTGGTCCAGCACGGCTTCGAGCCCCGCCTGGCGCTGAGCTTCATCACCGTCTATAGGCGCCCCCAGTGACGGAATCCACACGAGAAGGGGCTTCGAAGGGCCGCATCGGCGTGCTGCTCCGCACCTACCCGAAGCTCTCCGAGACGTTCATCGCCCAGGAGATCGAGCTCTTGGAGCAGCGGGGGTTCGACTTCGCCATCGTGGCGTACCGCGATCCGGGCGAGCCGCAGATCCAGGCGGTGATCGAGCGCATCCGCGCCCCCGTCCACTACCTGCCGCGGGGCCGCGGCTCGGCCCGGGCCTACGCGCGCTCCCACGCGCGCGCGCTGGCGGGGGGACCGCTGCGCTACGCGCTCGCCCTCGCGCGCGCGCTGGTACGCCAGGGCGTGGCCCCCGGCGAGGCGCCGCTGCGCGCCTTTCTAGACGCCGGCTGGCTGGTGGGCGAGCTCGGGTTGGGGCGCGGGGGGCTCGCCCACCTGCACGCGCACTATCTGCAGAAGACCGCGCGCCTGGCGCGCGCGGCCGCGCGCTGGGCCGGCGTCGGCTACACGATCTCGGCCCACGCCGTCGACATCTACACCGAGCCGCCGAAGCGCGTCGCGCGCCTGGTCGCGGACAGTCGCGCGCTCATGACCTGCACCGGCGTGAACGCGGCCTACCTGCGCGAGTTGGCGGGGCCGCAGGCGGACCGCGTGCACCTGGTCTACCACGGCATCGACCTGCGCCGCTTCGCGCCCGACCCGGCTCGGGGTGCGCCGGAGCGCGTGCGCTTCCTGGCGGTGGGACGCCTCGTGCCCAAGAAGGGCTACGACGACCTGCTGGAGGCCCTGGCCCGCGTGCGCGCCGCCGGCGTGGACGCGGGCTTCGAGATCTTCGGCGCCGGCCCGCTGGCCGGAGAGCTCGAGGAACAGCGCACGCGACTGGGGCTCGACGCGGCGGTGACGCTCCACGGCGCCGTCACCCAGGACCAGATCGCGCAAGCCCTCGGCCGCGGGGGCATCTTCCTGTGTGGCTCCGTGGAGCTGGCCGACGGCAACCGCGACGGGATTCCCAACACGGTGGCCGAGGCCATGGCCCTGGGCCTGCCCGTCGTGGCGACCCGGGTGTCGGCCATTCCCGAGCTGGTGGAGGACGGCAAGTCGGGGCTGCTGGTGCCGCAGCGGGATCCGGAGGCCCTGGCCGAGGCGATGCTGCGGCTGGCCCGCGATCCGGAGGAGGCCCGCCGGCTCGGCAGCGGCGCACGCCAACGGGTCGAGGAGATCTTCGACGCCGACCGCTGCATCGAGGCCTGCGCCCGCCTGTTGGCGGCCCACGCGCCTCCGCAACGGCCCGAAGAGTGAGTTGGTAAGCCCACGGCTTCGCGTGAGATTCTCCGATTCCACCCAGGTTCGGGTCAATCCCAGGCGCACCAAGACCGCTAAGCAGCTTGGGGCCGCAGCCTGCAACGACAGCAGGCGTTTTCTGGCGCGCGCCCCGGGAGACGGCGGCCCTTGGAGTCCTGGCAGCTCATCACCGACGGCACTCCGCGCCAGTTCGTGGACGCCCTGGTCCGCGAGTCGCGCGCACACGCGGCCGTGCGCCACCCCTACCTGGAGTTTCTGGCGAAGGGCGAGCTGCCCGACGTGCCCGGCGCGCTGCGCGACTACGCCTTCCAGTACAGCTTCTACAGCGCCGAGTTCCCGAGCTACGTGGAGGGCGTGATCGGGGGGCTCCAGAGCCCGCGCCA
>JAKSBN010000314.1 GCA_022361175.1 Pseudomonadota bacterium
CTTTCGCGACCTTCTTCTTGGTGCGTTTCTTCGCGACCTTCTTCTTGGTGCGTTTCTTCGAGGTCATTCGTCGTCGTCCTTGTCTTCGTTGAGCAGGTCGATCAGCAAGTAGAAGAGGAAGCCCCCCGCGGCGAAGAGGAACCCCTTCTTCACGACGGACCCATCGGAGCTCGCGTCGACAATCACAGTCGCCCCCCCATCGCCCGATACATCGCGACGAGGTCGCGTCGAGGGAAGCTCGGCGCCTCGCTGTCGAGCATCGACTCGGGGAAGCCGAGCTCGCGCAGCTGTCTGCGCCACTTGGGACCTTTCCTCTCGATGCGCTCGAGGTCGCCAATCTTCTTCGGCAGGCCCCATCCCGAACGAAGGGACGCCACAGTGCCCAGGTAGGCGCTGCGCTGCGTCAGGCCTCGCGCGAATCCGTATGCCGCCGCAATTGCGAAGGGCGGGTCAAACACCTCGAACGGCGACGCGCACACCAGAGGCGTCCCCTTGAACTTGTCGAGCGCGTAGACCGGCAGGAATGCGAAGAGGCCACCCGAGCCGAAGCTGTACTCGCTCGCCGGATGGCCGCACCCCTCGAACGTGTCGAGGTTCTCGGCGTAGGCCTTGGCTGCGGCGTAGGCTTCTCGCTCTTGAGCGGCTTGGCTCGCTCGGGTGTTCGGCCGTGTCCCCGGAGGGAACAGTGCAGGGTTCCCGAGGCCGACGTCCGGCTTCAGTCCAGATTCGCCGTAGGCCACGAAGACCAAGAAATCGGTCTGGCGCTCTGTCAGCCCCCCACGCGCGGCGAGGTCTCTCACCAGCTTCTTGCCTGACGTTGCGCCGGGGCTTGGCTTGCTCGGCTCGTCGTCACGCTCACTGGCTGCGGCATTGCGACCGCCGAGCCCGAGCGCGAGCAACGCCAAGAGTCCGATGATGAACATCAGCCGATCGTCTCCTGCGTCATGTAGGCGGTGACGCGGCGGACGAGGGAGTCATACCAAGCCCGCATCGCTTCGCCCCACGTGTCATCGGTCACCGACGCGCACTGCGGAGAAGCCCCCTCGAGAATCCGCGCAGCGACGACGAGCGGGTCTTCGATGCCCTCCTGGTCGACGAGGTAGTCGATGAACCCCATCACCGTGTTGTCGGGGGCCAAGTCCAGCGTTGCGCTCAGCGTGCTGGCCTCTTCGGCGCGAGTGTTCGTCGTCGCCCAGTCAACGGGGAAGAAGTGCCTCCCCTCCGCCACGACGTTGCAGTCGTTCGAAATCCACAGCTTGTTGCTACCGAAGTCGAAGTCGTCGAATGCAGGCTTCGAGCGACGCGGCGCCCAGTAGCGTCCGCCCCCCTTGGACTTGCCGCCGTCGTCATCGTCGGTCGGTGCACTGCCCCAGGCGATGCCCGCGAGCAGAAGGAGTCCGAGTGGCCAGAGGTCTTTCATCGTCCGAACCTCCAAAGCAGGTATGCGCCGCCAGCAAGGACCGCGAGGGTCCCGAACTGGAATCCCCTCGTCGCGGGCGACGGCGTAGGCTTCACGCTCCGGTGTTCGCCCGGCGGGGTCAGACCGAGCGAGCCCAGAGCTTTGTCGATCGACTCCATGAGGCAGACCGAGTCAACGCTCAGCGCAGACGCGAGAGCAATCGACCGCCGTGTGTCCATCTCGTGGAACGTGCCAACGAACACCGAGGGTAGGGCGTCGTACTGCTCGATGAGCAGGTTGTACTCGTCGACGAAGCCGTTTGCCGTGGAGGTCTCTTCGGCCGACTTCTCCGCCTCCTGCAAGCGGTCGAGGTGTGCCTTCGTCCGCACGAGCAGGCGCGCCGCGAGAGTGCGCCAGTCCTCGAAGTCGAACGGCGTCGGGTAAAGCCCATAGGGATTCTCGGGCGTGTCCCCGTCGGCCGTGACGACGAGGTCGCGGTACTTCTTGCTGCACGTCACCGAATCACCTCGACGTCCACCGCCCCGTCAGTGCAGCCGCGCTTATGTCGGCCGACCTTCATCGAGCGCGACAGGTCCTTGACCCCGAGCGCCAGCACCCACTTCGGCGGGTGACGGCGGCTCGAACCGTCGGGCCACTTGCCTCCACCCAACTGGAGCTCACCACGCTCGGCGATGGCCTTGAGAGACACGCCGGGCAGATACAGCGTCTCGAAGTAGGAACCGTCGCCGGTACGACGTCGGTTGTTTGCGCGGTCGGTCGCCACACCCGAGTGCATTCGACGACGCGGGCGCTTGCCGTTTCGAAGGCGCCCGATGTTGTCGGCGTGCTGCGGCAAGAATCGAATCGCGCGCCGTGAACCTGGCGCAGCACGAGTCTGGTCCCCGTAGCCGAACGTCGTGACCGTCGCGTCGTTCCACGATTCGCAGGTGATGGCGTCGAGGTAGGCTCGCTGCCGCTGCGCGTTGTTCGAGAAGCTGCTCGCGAAGGCTAGCGCCTGGTCGTGCCCATAGCCGAGACGCTCCGTCGCCGCACGATAGGCAGCATCAGCCAACGCACGCTTTGCGATGCGATAGCCGAAGTCTCCCGACTGCACTCGGTAGAAGTGACCGGGCACGGGCCAATCCTCGTTGGTGAAGTCGTCGACCTCGGGGTTCGGCCCGGTGTCGGGCTCCGGTTCCGGCTCCGGTTCGGGCTCCGGTTCCGGCTCCGGTTCCGGTTCCGGCTCGGGTCCGGGGTCCGGGTCGGGCGCGAAGTCGTCAGGTCCCTTGGGCTCCGGTTTCGGCTCCGGCTTGTCGCCTCCCATTCCCAGCAGGAACAACAGCCCCACGCCGAGCAGCAAGACTCCACTGTCGTCTTTCTTGCTCACAGCGTCTCCCGTTGCGCTTGCGCTTCGTCGAGCGTGCCGACCTGGTAGACGTCGGTCGCGTCGCCGCGAATCCGCACGACCCTATAGCCGCCGCCGGGCATCTCCCAGATCGACAGACGATTAGCAGTCCCGGGATTCACGGCCGCAGAAACAAAACGGTCTTCGTCGGCTGCGGGAGCGCCGAACCACCACAGCCCCATGAGGAGGGCCGCGCGAGCCGTGTCGAAGTCGTCGAACGGAAGCGTCGAACCGCGGTCACCTTCGACGCGCTCGTCGTACTCCCACGATGCCTGGTAGAGCTTCTTGGCACGCTGAATCTTGCCGGTGGCGTACCAGCTCGCGTCCTCGGTACACGCCTTGAGAAACTCGTTGTCTTTGAGGACCGAAGTCAGCCCACGCTTCGCGGCGTCGTGCAGCTTCCGGTCTTCGTCGGGCAGAGCCTGGACGTCGTCGGCCGACCACTCGTCAGCAACGGGCCAGCTCACCGCGGGGTGCAGCTCTCGAAGGAGCAACGGAAGCAACAGCGGGACCGTGACGCCCTCACGGACGAGGGCGCACGCCTTCTTTCGAAGCTCGGCGTTCACCGGCTTGGGCGGAAGGCCTCGGCCACCGTCGGGGGTGAGTTTCTTCGGCTTAGACTTCGCGCCCGCAGCCAATAAGACGACCAGCAGCAGCAAGGGAATCATCGGTCCATTTCCTCCGTGACGTCAGTGAGGCCCTGGGGACCGAGCACCAGTGCGTGCCAGTAGCCCTCGGGCGCGTCCGGCCGCGGCCGTGCCTCGAGCTGCACACGGTGAGTCTGCGCGGCGCGTGCAGGGTCCTCGCCGGTCCAAACCGCGAGCGCGCGCTCGCGCCCCGCGTAATAGGCCGCGGCGCTCTGACACGACGCTTTGCCGTCGCGCAGAACCTGGCGAGCGCCCACAATCTCTGACGTGTCCCCTGGCTCGTCGGGCACGTAGCGGACTTGGGCGCATCCGAGACAACAGGGCGGCTCTCGCCCCGCTTCCCACTCGGCATGGAAGTAGCCGACGTTGCTCGCGACGACGTCCTCGATTGCCGCCTCGAGCAACGCTTGCGACGGCGCGGCGTCGCTGCGCAGTTTGAGCCCGTAGAACATCGAGGCCCTAGAAGATCGACCCCATCCGGCGGACTTGAAGAGACGCAGTCCCGACGACAATCGAGCCGCCGCTACCGTGCACGCGGAGCTGCGCCCCGCCCGTGCCCGCTGCGATGTCCGCCGCCGTCACGGCCACCATGCTTGTCAGAGCACACGAACCGGCGTTGCCCGCCGCGTCCGGCCCCTCGGTGATGTCGACATCGCGAGTCCCCGCGGTGCCGAAGTTGGGCGGGTTCGTCAGCGCAAACGCATCGGCGTTCACCGTGACGCCGGTGATGAGCGGCGTCGCGGCCCCGTTGCCGCCGCGCAGCTGCACGGCGTACATGCCGGGCTTTTCAACCGTGATGACGGTCCCGTTTTCAGCAGTCGTGACCTGCGAGAGACCGGTCCCCTCGGGGGCTCCGCTTCCCTCGAAACGCATCACCGTGGTGTCCACAGACCCATAAGGCGAAGCGTTCAGGCCGGCGGTGAACCGCAGGCTCGACAGGTACGTTCCGGGGTTGAGTTGAGGCTGAAGGTTGTTCACGTCACGCTCGCACTTTCCAGGTGATGGAGAAAAATCTAGTGGTGCCGTCCGAAGCCACAGCGAGGTGGCTTGCCGTCGGAACCCGTACAGATGTGTCGGTCGGGCTGAAGCTCGCCGCCGGAGCCGTCGACGCCAGCACCGACGGGTCGCCGATGGTGAAGCGCCAGGCGCTCACGGTCCCAGCCACGGCCGGGGACACGAGGACATCCTCTGCGCCGCGAGGAATCGGCAGCGCAGCATCGTCGTTCGGACCAACGGTCAGATAGTCGGTGAGCAGGGCCGACCTTGAGCCCCGCGATTCCTGGATTCCCACGATGCGGCATCCGAGCAGGTCATCCACCGCGAGCTCCCCCGCGGGCACCTCCAGGGGCCGCTGCGGAGCACCAGCGTCCTGCACTGAGGCCGGCACAACAGCCCCGACCGTAATGCTGGCACCGTAGACTTCGATTGACTGGTCGCCGTCGATGAGCAGGGGCTCACTGGCCGCGGCCATGTCTCCCACCGCCACCCCCAGCTTTGCCAGCGGACGCGGTGCCCAAGACCCCACCCGAGCGCTCACCTGCGTTCGAGGCAAGGGGCCGAGCGCCCCGGCGGAGAACCGCTGACGGCTCCAGCCTCGCCCCGACACGAGCCAAAGGCGGGGGCGGTCGGCCTTCACAGACCAGACGGTTTGCACCGTCCGGGCGACGGAAGATGGCGCCGAGGGAGTGCCATACGACCCGAACAGGTGCAGCTCGTTCTGCGTGCTGCTGCACGTCGAGACTCCGCGGTCCTGTTCGGGTTGCATCGTCACTTCCTCTTCGGGGCTCGCGCGCGGCCTAGTTCCGAGGCTGCGACGCAGCCTTCGGCGTCATGCCGTGGGGAGGTGCCGCGGCTCCGTTGCCGTAGAGCGAGATGCTCACGAGCAAGTCGGTGCTCGGAGCGGTGCCGAGCGCGATGCCGTGAATCTTCAGCACGTTCAGGTTGGCCGCGATGGAAATCCACCCCCAGCCGACCGGAACGGCGTAGCCATCGGGGTCGATCCAATCGTCGCTCCAATAGCCGTTGATGCGGTCGCCTGCCGCGGCGGGGGCAACGGGCGCCGTATCGTTGATGCTCTCTTGGGGCGTGTCGTTGATTTCGACAGCCGTGAAGAGAACACGATGGGACAGGTCCGAGTTCCCTGCGTCGGTCACAACGGCTCGCACGCCGAGCGGCTGAAACCAAGGAACCTTGGTCGGCTCAATGGAAATCTCGAAGGTGCTTCCGCCGGTCACCAGCTGCGTCACGCCAATGCGAGACACGTCGCAGGTGCGACCGGGACGGATGCATCCGGCCACTTCGGGCGCGGGCGGGCAGCTCGAGCTGCCGGGCGGCTGCGTCGAACGGGGCGGCGTGCAGCCTCCGCCGACACCGAAGCGGGCGGGACTGTCGCCACGCATGCGCGCGACGGCTTCTTGGACGTTGGGGGACAGGGCTTCTTGAATGAACTTCATCGGTCGTTTCCGAGTGTTGTTGCCCGCGCGTTTCTTCCCCGGAGCGGGTGTGCCGGGAGTCGTCGCCTTGGTCCCCCGGTGCGACAGCCCGGGAACTTCTCGTGACCTACAAAGCTCGCTCGGCTAGCTGCCGAACATCGAGCCGAAGTCGAAACCGTCGCCGGCGTTCTTGCCGAACTTGTAGATGCCGATCGTCGCCAGCGTCTGGCCGACCTCGGCAGTCGTGCCGGTCTTCTTGCGGGCGAGATACAGGCCCACGCCCGCCTGAATCGCCTCGATGCCGAGCGCCCCGAACCCTTCGGTCAAGAAGGTGAACCCGAGTTTCTCCGCATAGCCCTCGGCGAAGCCGATGATGCCCGCCGCCATGAAGCCCTTCACTTGCAGGCTCTCGGCCTTTTTCTTTGCGGACTCGCGCGCTTGCTTGTCTTCGAGCTGTTCGAGGCGTTTTTCGGACTTGGTAAGGGCGGGCATGGTGGGGAAACCTGTGTGCTTGATGGGCCTCGGGCGCTTCGCCGGGCTCGCGGTTTTCAACATGCGGCACTGTTTTAGGGTCTCGCAACCATCATGAGGGGTGCACTAGGGTGTTTCTTAGGGTACTTCTGAGGTGCGGAATGGCTTTTCCCGCGCTTGCGCGGGGCAAAAACCGAGAGAGGAGACCCCAAAACCGACCCCAAGAAAGACGCCAGCAAGGAACGACAAGCCATGACCGCCGAAGAAAACTGGGAAGTAGTCACCCACACGACCGACGATGTTCCCGCCGTCGACCAGCACCACACCCGCATCCTGGCGACGAAGCTCCGCAAGAAGTGGACCTTCGTCGACTCGCTTGTGGTCGAGTGGAAACGCGGGCCGAACTGGGTCCCGACCGAGCACGCGCTCGCGATGCCAGAGGACCGCAAGGCCGTGACGCCCGAGGGCGGAGCGCAGCGCATCGTCTCGACCGCGCGCGAGTACTCGGAGAATCACCAGCACCGCCGACGCGTGCGGGTGAACACTCTCGGCCGAAGCCAGAGCGGCGACACGACGAAGTCTCTGTTCGTCCATATTCTCGACTTCACCGAGATCGACGAAGACGGCGAAGCCGACGAGCCCACCCGCAGTCCGAAGCAAGAGAAGGCCGAGCAAGAGGTCGCCGTGCTCGAGGTCATGCGCCGCGGGATGGAAGACAGCTTTGGCCATTGGAAAGACGCGATGAGCTTTGTCGAGAAGATGGCCGACAAGGTCGTCGAGCTCGCCGAGACGACGGCGGAGAATCAGTCCGGCTTGCTCGAAGCCATCCGCCTGGACAACCAGTTCAAGCGCGAGGAACGAGAGGCCGCCGAACGAGCCCGCCAGGACGAGGCCGCCGACCGACGCACCGACGCCATCTTCGACAAGTTTCTCGACGTCGGCGGAGGCGTGTTCGAGGAGTGGGCCAAGAAGAAGATGGGTCTCAGTGCCGAGGTCTTCGAGGGCTCGTTCTCGTCGCGGCTCGCCGCGATTCTGAAGGAGGTTCCCGCAGAGAAGATGAAGCTGTTCGCGACGGTGCTCGGAGACGACACCGCCCGGCTCATCATCGACGCGAGCAAGGGCGTCGATGACAACGCGTTCCGCGAACTCATGCGACAGGCCGCGAGCAAGATGCCCGCCGGCGTGTCACAACGAGAGACGTTCGAGAAGCTGGCCGCCGCCATCGGCGACCCAAAGCTCGTTATCGCGATGATGAAGTTGCTCGCCGAAGCGAGCGGAAACTAGGAGACGTCCCCATGCGAATCGACACGAAGGAAATCCCAGGTCTTCGAGACCTCACCCTGGACTCTGCGGACAGTGTCAGCTTTAACTCGGCCTTGCCGAGCGCGGAGGCGATTCGGCTCGCATGGGGCAACCCTGACCTGGAGTCCATCATCTCGGAAGCCGGCCTCGGCGAAGCGATGACGAAGAACGCGGGCCGGGCGAACCGGTGGGTGCAGGGCATCGCGGCGACGAAGCTCGGCGTGCCCTCGGAGGTCATGCCCGCGTTTGAACAGGCCGTATGGAAGATCGGTGCGTCGAGCTGGAAGAAGTTTGCGACGGGGCTCGCGGACAGCTCGATGGACCTCGGGCTTGACGCGATGGGATGCGTCCCCGTCATCGGTGTTGCGGCGAAGTTTGCCGTCGTGCTCGTGCAGCGCCTGGTGCAGATGAGCCGGAACAAGCAGCCGGTACCGCAGAGCATGCGCTACGTGAAAGATATCGACGTAGACATGGCTCGCGAAGCCCTCGAGAAGCTCTACTCGAACCGGGCCCGAGATGTGTTTGCTCCCCCTGCGACCAATGTCCGAGCGTGGAGAGTGACGAAGAGAGAGAAGGGATTTGCCGTTGACTGGGATGGCGATGCCCTTGGCATGGGCGTCATTCCCGGGACGAACGCCGTCGTGGGCTCCCTTGGCTCCGACATCCACTGGACGCGGGAGAACTACATGGCGTGCAACGCCTCGGGCCGAGCCTGCTCTGACCCGAGCGGCATCATCACGACGTCGCAACGCGCCTCGGTACGGCGAGACTGGGACAGGGTTTTTCGCGACACCATCGGGTCATCCGGCGAACACTTCCCTTCGCTACGACGCGTGGGCTCGGCGATGTGGTCGGGACTGACTTCGACCCGAACCGCAGCCGTCTACGACTTCGACACTCGCGGGCTCATCACCGCATGGGACAAGTGGGCCGACGCGGCGGACTCGATGGCACGCGACGCGATGAACGGCGGCGTCAAGAAGATGTACCTCGATCGGTACGTAGGTTTCCAGGCGCTGCAACGGTCTGCACGCATGCCGTTCTACGGTCTCGACGCTCCCGACGTATCTATCGCAACGTTCGCCGGGGAACGCATCAGAGAGGTGCAGCAGCTGCAAATGGAGTTGCTCGACACTCTTGCTGTCGCCTACTGCTCAGAGACGCAACCTGCGTTCAAGTCCAAGGCGCTTGGAGACAAGCTCACGGCGCGACGTAAACAACTACTCTCGCACCCCGCCAGATGGGAGGTGTCAAAAGCGGACATCGTCGACAAGAGCTATCGGGCCGAGTTCGAGGCCGCCACAGCCGACAATGAGCGCCCGCTTGCAGCGTTGCCGACCGACGGATTCGACGCATCCCCGCGTCGGGCCTCTCCGCTTGCGGGACCATCCGCAGACGGAGGGGGAGGAGCCGGGCTTCTCCTCCTCGCCGCGGGGGCGTTTGCCGCGACTCTATTCTGAGCAAGTGTCGGAAGACGGAGAAATCCCGTGATAGTCCGGGTACGTCGCCCCCACCTCGTCCTCGAATACGGAGATGGCCGCCTCGTAACATCCCGCGGCGTAGTCCCGGTCGTAGTCCTCGCGCCACCCTGGGCAGTACTCTTCGTCCATTGATGCGATGATGTCGCAGTACACCTCGTCGGTGAACTTTGGCGGGCCTTCCTCCTCGCACCCGACGAAGACCAGCAGGGCGAGGGCGGTGTACCGAAGGCGTCGCACCTCGACAGCATGCACGACGATTCGCCCGACGTCGACGGCGTGCTAGCGTCGGGTCATGTAGACGATGCGCTGGGACAGCGCGAGGCGCCGGAAAACCGTGGTGCCCCGCCATACAGTCGGCTGGAGGACGCGACCGGCCGCGCGAGGCGGACGATGGTGCAAGACCAAAGGGGCCCTGGGTGCAGCTGGCGAGCTGCGCCTCGGGCCCTTTGCACGACGAAGCGCCCGGCGTCGACGACGTCCGGGCGCTTTGCATTCGTGGCCGTACGGCCGGCTCAGCCGGCTTACAGGTCGCGTTCCCAGTGTTCGTCTAGTTGCTCCTGCGTCGGCACCTCGCGCAGCGTGACGAGTGACCGGTCCTCTCCGAGCGTCATCGAGACGTCCACGGCGACGGTGTAGGGCCAGCTCTCCGACCTCTCCGCCCAGAGCTGAATCCTTCGCGCGTAGTCGAAGGCACCGTTCGCCCAGGGAGGGGCAACGATGTGAATGTGCGCGCCAGGCATAGTCCGCTCGAGGGGCGGCTTCGTCCGGCCGTCTCCCGAGTCGATTGTCGCGTAGTTCATCTTGCGAAGTTCGGCGACCGCCTCACGCACGCCAGGGTCGACGTCGTCGATGGTCCAGCCGTCATGCGGCTTGGCTTCCAGGTCGTATTTGAGATGAAGGTGCATCGTCGTGTCTCCTAGAACGGGATGTCGTCCTCGCCCGGGTCCGAGGGGATGTAGTTGTCGGGCAACTCGGGAGGCCCGGCTTTGAAGCTGCCTGAGCGCGCCCCTTGTCCGTTCCCGCGCTGGCCGTTGCCGTTGCCCTCGGGGCGCGAGCCCAAGAACTGGACCGAGTCCGCGACGATCTCCGTCGAGTAGCGCTTGATGCCCTCTTTGTCCTCGTAGTTCCGCGTCTGGATCCTGCCCTCTACGTACACCTGCCGCCCCTTGGCCAAGAAGTTGTTGCAGTGCTCGGCCGACTTGCCCCACACGACGATGCGGTGCCACTCGGTCTCCTCGATGCGGTCGTTGTTCTTGTTGGTGTAGGCCCGCGTCGTCGCGACGCTCAACTGGCACACCGGGCTTCCGCCCTGCGTATAGCGAAGCTCGGGGTCTCGCCCGAGGTTGCCGACGATGATTGCTTTGTTGACTCCTGCCATGTCTTCTTTCTCTTCGGTTGGATTGGTCTAGTTCGCGTCGATGTAGTCGCCGACGTAGTCGCGGGTCGGCCCGCACCCACAGGCGTTGCAGTTGCCCGTTGCCAGCAGCGCCAGCAGGAGCAGGGGAAACAGCGGGAGGGTGAGGGAGCGAACGATGGTCTTTTGCTTGCTCACGATGTGCTCTCTTCCATCGGGGGGTCCGCCCCCGAAACTCTCGACCAGTCGACGCGCTCCAACTCCTCGCCGACCTCGGCCTCGAAGTCTTCGAAGTGGGCGTCGGCCTCTCCGCGGAAGAAGACGCATGTCTGCACCGCGTAGTCTCCGACCTCGCTCACCTTGGGCACCCGCGGCAACGCGTCCAACTCGTCGGGCGCTCCGTGTTCGAGCATCCGCTTGCCCATCGCCATCAACGTCGCGCCGACGTCGTGCCAGTCCTTGAGCGCGGCTCCGTGCTGAGCGGCGAAATGGACCGCGTCGAGCATCGCCCGATACTGGCTCTTGGCCAGGC
The DNA here is from genome assembly GCA_022361175.1 of Pseudomonadota bacterium. Classification (GTDB taxonomy): domain Bacteria; phylum Myxococcota_A; class UBA9160; order UBA9160; family UBA4427; genus JAKSBN01. The sequence continues at coordinate 11,024 of JAKSBN010000314.1, forward strand.
GCTCACGCCGGGTCATCTCCCGCACGTGTCGCGGAATCTGCCGAATGTCCTTCGTCGGAGCGTCGAAACCGAGCCTCACAACGTGCAGCCACGCCGGGTCAATCGGCGCGCGGGTGAGTCTCGAGGTTTCGTTCTTGGGCGACGTCAGGCGCCGCTTTCCCGTCACGTACTGCCACAAGTGCCGGGTCGCTTCCGGCTTGAGCAGCATCGCCGGGTCTCGGAAGTCGTAGACGACATCGTGGGTCCGCGGGTCGACGTAGACGAGTGCTTTCTTCCGCAGTCGAAGCTCAACTCGCGTGACGTCTGCGACGCCGTCCCACTTGTTGGCGCGCCACTCGGGCGCGTACATCGACGACCCCGGATCGACTCGTTTGTCGTCGCGGAGCTGCTCCGATTTCTTGTAGACGACGACGCACGTGTCGCTCGTCGTGCGGCCGAAGTAGATGGTCGACGCAAAGTAGGGATTCGACTTCTTGAAGGCCGTGAGGTTTGAAACCGGCACGTCCTCTTGCTCGGCTTCCTTGCGCCTCTCCTCCGCCTTCGCACCGTCACCGTAGGCTCTACCCGAGCGCCAGCCGCAAACGTTCCACGCGTCTTCCGTGACAAGGTGCAGGCCGGTGAAATCCGAGTTGACGTGCCACTGCGTCGTCTTCCATCCGAGCGCGTGCGCTTCGGTCGGCAGGCAGTACTTCCCCGCGAGCAGCCAGCCGAGCAGTCCCAGCCACCGAACCATCCAGAGGTTCAATCCGTCGGCGTAGAGCTCGCGGGCCTTCGCTTGAACTCGACACTCCCAGCGCACGACGCCCTCCTCGTCGGTCCGCTGGTACAGCGTGATAAAGGCGCGGTCCGCCGCGTGGAAGTGCAAGCACGGATGGTCGCCGCCAGTCACCCATGCCTCGACCGGGACGCGGGGGGACGTGAAGTTGGAGCGGGCTTCGTCCGCCCAGCCGAGCATGCGCGGGTCGGGGCCGAGGTCGTCTTCCGTCGCCCCTGCGAAGGCGAGGCAGGGGGCCCGACCGGGAATCGAGGGGAGGGGGAGGCCTACGATGGGATTCGTCTTGCGGGCACGGCGTTCCTCCGCCGTCATGTTCGTCAGCCACTCGAACGTCTTGCGGAACTCCGGGTGCCATCCCGACGCATCAGAGCGAAGAACGAACGTCGTGCCACCGTCCGTCCGAAGGCGGGCAATCGCTGTGGGCATGACACCACCGAGCCGACTCGCGATGGAGCGCTCGAGCGGTGCCACGTCCCACGTCTGCCCGCCAGGCTTCACTCGGTGGTGCCTCCAATCCACCGTTGCAACCCCGCTGCGGCATTTCGGAGCCCCAGCACGGACTCGACAAGGTCGGCTCCGACCGCCTCGAACGCGTTTTCGAGCTGTTCGAGCGTCTCTCGGTCATGGGCAAGCTTTGACCCGAGCGTCTCCACCTCGGCGCGAAGCCGGGCGTTCTTCTCGCGCTCGGCCTCCAGCCGCACCGTCAAAGTAAGCCGTGCGACCTCTGCCTCTGCGAACGACTTCACGAGCCCCCGCTTTCGTCGTCGTGGCCGTCACCGTCGGCGACCCGGTACCCGCACGGGTCCCCGACCCGGATGACGACAAGGCCTCGCAGCACCAGCTCGTCGAGGACCGCTTGGACGTCGGCCCCCCACGTAAACGAGGTGTGCTCATGAATCCAGCGGTGGGACACGCACTCCGGGCTCACCGAACGCAGCACCGCGTACACGAGCGCCAGGTCGCGCTCCCGCTTTCGTCGCCAGAGCGCGAATGCCGCGACGAGGGGTAAAGACCCCGCCCAGACCACCGCCGCAGCCAGGGTCATTTCGAGCCTCCGACGGTGCGGCGTGGGCAAGACGGAGGCGCCGGAAATGCCCAGGTGGTCTTTGGCCACCGGGTTCTAAGACCGGTGGCTTTTTTCCGCCTATTTGCACGCGGCCGCCAAGCTGCTGAGTTCACTTGTTTTTTCGTCTGCGTCGCATTTCCACAGCACCGGACCGCCAGCCGGCCCGCGTCGGTCCGTTGGGCTGGGATGGCGAGGCACGAAAACGGCGTCGATGTCGCGACCGTAGAGGCCACTTGGCGTCTCCATGAGCACCGAAACCGTCGGGGCGCGCTCGCGGGGCAGGGGAGGGCGCCCACGCAATCGTGAGGGCGGTCAGGGCTGGCAGAACGCCAGGGCGAGACGACGAGCCGGGGCCGGGCCGCCGTGCTGCGCCCAGCCGACGACGACGGGAGTACGCTCGACCACGCCTTCACCGCTCCGACCTCCGACGGTTTCCTCGTCGCCAACGAGCCACGGCCGCATCTGCGACCTCAGCTTCGGCAAGACTCGCGAGCCCCTCCACGCTGACGCCGGCTTCTTCGATCTCCGTCAACCGGGAGAAGCTCGGCAGCCTCCGCCCGCACTCGACTTGGAAAACCCACGAGGCCGAGACGCCCAGCCGACGCGCGAGTTCGCGGAGACCTATGCCGGCACACAGGCGGTTCTCTCGCAGGGCTTGTCCGAACGCCCCTTTGTCGAGCTCCATCAGCGCCAGGGCTAGACTGAGCACGCGCTCGGAAGAGAAGTACTCCAACACGCGGGGTGCCCGATCGCCAGCTCTACGAGCCGCCCTGTGCACCAGCGCCTGGGCGGATGCGATGTAGGCTTTCTCAGGCGAGTCGTGGTAGCCGGCATAGCCCCGCGCGTAGAGAGAGAGCGACTCCCACTCCTCCACTTTGCGAACCGCTGGGATTCGCCGCTTCACCACGGCACCTCGGTTTCGGTCTCAAGGAACGGGACATCGTCGCCCTCGGAGGGAAACGGCTCCATCCAGAGGCAGGAATCATCGAGACCGCGCAGCAGTGCAACCGTGGAGAGCTGGCACCTGTTCTCCATGGACATGGGGCACACCGCCGCCATCTCCAACAGAAACTGCGTGAGGTCCGGGACCACGAAGGATGTCCCTTGCAGAGCCAGGCAGGCATGCTCTATCTCGTCGAATCGGTCGACCTTCATGCCGGCACCTCCCCGCTGCCGCCGCAGCTCGGACAGGACATGTCCTCAGCGGGCACCGACTTCCATCGCGCCCCAACAGCCGCCGACGCTGCCACGCGTCCGATGCCGCCGCATCGGTGGCACGCCTTCGTCGCGTAGGCGACGGGGAGCGCGTTGACCTTCGGCACCAGCAGCGGGTTCGCGTTCATGCACACGCCGCAGATCGGCTCGCCCGCGGGCAGCAGCAGCTTTGCCGAGCCGGGCGCGCGTCCGTTTTGGACGCGCTCCAAGACGAACGGACTGGCGTAGGCGTGGAAGACTCGGTGCAAGCACACGCTGCACTGACGCTTCCTCGCCCCCTTCATCGTACGCCGCTTCATGCCGCCAGCCTTTCGAGCTCGCGGTCGGCATCGCGCACCGCGGCCGCGAGACACATCGACGCAGCCGCGTCCTGGGGATGCTCTCCAAGGTAGGCAACGCAGCGCTCGATAGCTCCGCGTCGAACCTCGGGCAGCCGAGCCCAGCAGTTGCCGCACCAACGCTGCGCGAAGGTGCAAATCTCGCGGCACCGAGCACCGCGGCACATGACCATCTGGCGTGGTCGCGGCTTCCTACGCTTTCGCATCGTGCCCCTCGAATGCTTCGGCGTGAAAGTCGAGCTCGGCCGCGATGTCGGCGAGCCGAGCTGTCACCGACTCGTTTCCGGCGACCAGCGGCAACGCGCTACGGACCGCGTCTGCGGCGACGCGCAGCAACTTGCAGAGGGCCTTCCGTGCGCGAGGCTTCATCGTCGACGCCTCCAGAGCACGACGGCCGCGAGCATCGCGATGCCCCACACGAGGCCGACGTGGGCGAGCGTGAGTCGAGCATTCTCAACAGGCCGGTGGTGAACCTCAGTTCGCACGCTTCACCACGCTTCCCGCGACCTCCGGCGAGACGCGACAGAGCGCATCAACGGCGCGCTGGTATGCCCGCTTGGAGCGACGAAACAGGACCTTGCTGCGAGCACGGTCTCGCTCGAGGGCGGCCCTGCGCTGGAGATGCGCGTAGAGGTCTCGCCACAGCTCCCACCGCGCGAACTCCCGATGCATGCGCCCCAACTCGGAGCCCTCCGACGAGAGAATCACCGCCAGCATCCCGGCGCCGACCGGGCGCACAAGGGCAACGAAGCCCATGGCGCCGAGCGCATCGAGTGCCGGCCACATCGTGCCGGGCAGAAGATCCCCCCTGTACGCGGCGGACAGGGCTTGCGCCTGTTCGGGCGCCAACATCGACGCCTTCATCGCGCACCTCCACACCGCCGGTAGACCCGCAGCAGTAGGTCCGCGCACCAGTCAACGAATCGCTCCCAGCGAGTGCTAGGCCGCGGCGCCCCGCCTTGCATCCACGACGCACCGGCGAAGTAGGCCGCCCAGGCGTTCGCCATGTCGCGGTACTCCGACGGAGAGGCCAGGTGCCCGAGCTTCCGAACGAGCCTCTTCATCCCGTACCAGTCGACAGCAGCCCACGTCTGCCGAGGAGTGCGGCGCTTCATCGACTTCGCGAAGGCATTCATCGCGCACCTCCACTCACGTCATGAAGGGCCGCCATCGCGGCCGGGTCGGCGGCTTCGAGCTCGGCGGAGAGTCGCTGCACATCCGCCCGGTAGGCGGCGGCCCGAGCCTCGCGGCGCTCGACCTCTTGGGTCAGCTCGGCGAGGCGCCGGGTCTGCATCCGCAGGCCCCAGCGGGCGTGCGAGAGCCGCTTCGACAGAGAGAGTGTGGGGAGTCCCGTCCTGGTGGTGTCGCTACACAGGACGGTCGTCGGCCGGCTGGTCGGCGCCGTTGCACGCCGTGTCACCGCGGCGACATTCGTCCGGGATGGCGTACAGGGGACGACCCGACGCTTCGCGCGGGATTGGAGCCGCGGAATCGAGAGCTGCTGTGGCGGGCAGGCTCGGCGGCGGTGAAGGGCTAGCTCGAGGGCTTGTGTGGGTTGCATCGGCTGGTGCCGACTCAGCAACGAGGCTCACGCGTGATTTGACATAATATACAGCACCGGGGCGTTATCGCGGCGGTCAGGGTGACCGCTGTTGGCGGGTGAACCGGGCAGGAGGGGGCTTTGGGGGCCCGACGTTCCGGCTAGGTCCATACGCCGATAATTCCGCTACTGTCTACTTGCCGTCGCTCGCCATCGAATCATGAAATGAGGGGCTTGACGCCCGAGACTCTTCGTGATCCGGTTACTGAGTCTTCTCCTTTCTCGGTTGGAGGCCATTCGCCCCCCGGTTCGACACCATGTCGGCCGGGGGTTTCTCTTTGGCCTCGACGAGCATCGCGCCACCGATCCGCGAAGTCAAGCCCCCGCCGTGCTTTGGCGCCTACGCGGCCAGGAATCGATCGCAAAGGGGCCAATACGGGCCGTGCCACTCCTCGGGCACCGGCTCACCACCAAGCGCAAAACCGGGAGCGGGCACTGCAAGCCCGAGCTCCGCACCGGCTCGCTCGCCGACCTCGGCCCACTGCCGCGAGCCCGGGCACGCTTGGCGGTTTGGTCGGCCCCGACGGTCTCTGCCGGCGATGACGTGCGGCACGATGCCCTCGACGACGCCACCAAGGTCGGCCACCTCTTGGCAGATGTGCTGTACCTCGACGAACGCGGCGTCGAGCTGGGCATCGGTCGCGCGCCCGAATCCGAAGCGGTCGGGCTTGTACCAGGTGCCCGTTCCGTCGATGCGCTCGAAGTTGCCGCCGAGTTCGATTGCGATGCAATGCCACGGCTTGCGGTCGAAGCGATTGGTCGCGACGAGTCGCGTCGACAGTGGGTGCACGCGGTAGCGAACGCCGGTCGGACCGATGAAGCGGTTGCAGGTGACGCGGTGCGCCGACTTTCGCCAGCGCGCTTCGGTGCGCTCGACTCCCGTCTGGTGCAGCGAGATGACGACGCGCCGCGACGAGAGACGCACCCGACGATAGCGGGTGCGCTTGTTCGGGCCGTCGGGTCCGTAGGTCGCGGCCGCGGCTCGGTGCTCGAGGTCGACAACCTCGAAGTCGGCGAGCACGCGGTCGGCGTCTTCACGCTCGTTCTGACACGCGACGAGATTCTCCGCGTCCTCGCGACACCAGCCGGGGAACGCTTCGGGACGCCAGTCTCCCGAGACGTCTCCGGGGTGGAGCATCGACGCCAGCGCGGCGAGGTTCGGGAGCTGCCAGACCACTACGCCTGACCTCCGACGATAGACGGGCCCTCGTGTCGCTTGCGCTCGTCTTTCAACGCGCGCATCAACTCGCGCTGCAGATTCTGCTCGGCTTCGCGGACGGCCTTCTCTTGCCGCCGGTCGTCCCGAAGCTCCGAGAGTAACTCCTCCTCGGTGGAGTAGTGCTTGCGCATCGCGACCTGGTCGGCGCGCCACTGCTCCCGGGCTTCGTGAAAGTCGGCGACGAAGCTCTTGGCGATGGTGCCGAGACGCCACAGCGCGAGGCCGATAAGCGTGCCGGAGCCGCCGCCCTCGATGAGGGTTCCGAGGTCGATCGACTCCAGCATCGGCTCGACCTCCTACTCGGCGTTGGCTTTGTCGAGTTCGACCGCGAGGGTGTCGAGCGCTGCGTCGAGCTCGGCCGCCAACGCGTCGCGTTGCTCGGGCGAGAGGTCGGCAGCACCGGCGCCGCCCTCGGCTGCAAGCTGTGCATCTTCGGCGAGGCGCGTCGCCTCTTCGAGTGCCAGCTCCAAGCCTTGGGTGAGCGCTCGGGCACCGAGGCAGCGGGCAACGTCGCGGGGCGCTCCGGCGTCGATGCATGCGATGAGCTTGCCGGCGTCGACTCGACCCATCACGGATTCGAGGGTCGGAGCCACCTTGCTGAGCGTGGCGCAACCGGTGTCGCACGCCGAGAGCACGAGACACACGGCGACGGAGAGAGAGGAGAGGTTGGGAAACTTGAACGTCATAGCGATTCGTCCTCGTGTTGGGGGGTCGGTCAGCCGCCCGCGGTCAAGTCGCCGTCGAGCACCCACTCGCCGGGAGCGATGCACGTCGCGCGAGCTTTCGCGTATTGGCCGTTGAGCTCCGTTCGGTCACCGCGGCTCCGGACCGTGACCGCCGGGTCTGTCGCGTTGAACGCAATCGTCGACCCGGCCCCCTCGCGAACAACGTCGACATAGAAGCCGGCGCCTACGTCTGCGCCGAGCAGCACGAACTGCGTGCCAGCGGCCGCGGTCATGCGAATCAGGGAGCCGCCGTCGTGCTCGGTCACGGTGTACTGAGCATCCGAGACGACCATACGTTGGGTGCCCGTGTAGCCGGAGCGCGGGCTGTTGATGTTTCCTGTGGTGTTGTTCATGGGATTGTCATCTGGATTGATGCGTTGCCGATGCGCATGTGCATGCCGGGCGCGTTGCCTGGCGTGTCTGGGGTGGAGTCGGGAGCGAGCGGGCTAGCGGTTGCGTTCGCGGCCTGGAAGTCCCACCACGTCTCGCCGTTTGCGGCGAGGTATTCGAGTTCGCCGTCGCCGACGGTTGCAGCAAGAGGCCAGCCCGGGCGACCGACGTTGTTCGGGTAGCCGCCCGACGTGAACCCGAGCGACATGCCGAATCCGGTCGATGCGCTCTTGATGGATACGCGCAGCTCTCCCGCGGTCGAGATATCGATCGGCGACGAGAGCATTTCGACCCATCCCGTCGCGGTGCCCGTCGACGGCCCCAGGTCGTGGAAGATGGTCTCGCCCGTAGCGTCGACCAGGCTCATTGCCCCGGCCGCCTCGAACAGCTCGACCCGCATCTGGTTCTGGACGCCTGCTGCGTGGCTCGCAAAGTAGAGCTGCAGCGACTCCATCTCGAGCCCGGGATACTGAGGAAAAGCGAACGGGAAGGTGGGCGCCACCGACTCCATGCCCACCGTGTTCGGGGGGACGGGAACCTGCGCAGGGTCGACGCACGCGTTCGACTTCCAGCCGCCCGAACCGTAGAACGGGCCAACCTGGATGATGAGCTGTACCGCCAGCCCGAAGGCGAAGTTGCCCCCGTTGAGCGCGGGCACGGTGGCGCCGATGGGCGTTCCGACGCCGTTCGCGGCTCCGGTCCGAAAGATTCGGTTTCCTCCGGTCGTTTCTAGCCCCGTACTCTGCGACGTCGAGCCGTACACGCCCGAAGCACCACCGGCCGTCCCGTCGACACCGAGCCACACCGGAGGAGGGGAGCTGCCAAGGTCGAAGACCTCCGACGGTTCGAAATAGACGTTGTGCCAGCCGCTGCCGCCGCCGCCGTGAACGCCTTGATAGCGAACGCTCGCGCTTTCCGGGTCCCCGTTCACGCCGCCGGTTGCGACGATGAATCGTAGGTTGTCGCCGCGAAAGCGGATGCCGACAACGCGGCACGCAACGCCAGGTAGCGATGCGACCTCAATCTGGCACCACGACTGCCAGTCGATGTCCGCCCGAGCCGAGCCGGGCGCGTCGAGCTGGACTGCACCGTACGCCCCCGTCCCAGCTCCGCGCGTCGCCCACTCCGCGCCAGGGCCGGCGGCTGCGGCTGCGGCCGCATCGAAGACGCCGACGTATCGGACGACACCGCCGCCGATGTGCGTCGCAACGATGCCGGTCCCCGCGGCGTTCCACTGCGCTTCCGTTGCGGCCCCGACGTCGTCGGGGGTCTGCGTCCCAGCGGCGAGTCGAATCTCCACACCGGTCTGGCCGGAGAGACTCGGCTCGTACGGTTCCGGGTTCACCCCGACGTATCGGCCCGTGCCGTCGTCCTGAGTGAAGAAGGGGAAGCTCGACCCGTCGACGGGGTGCCAGCTTCCGACCATGGTCCCGGACCATGTGCCCTCCCACGTCGGTTCGTCGGCGTCGCCCAGCCAGCCGCTCGCCGGGTAGACGACCTCGAGAGTCTCCACCGGAACGGCAGCGGCTGCGGACTGCCCGAACTGACGAAAGAGGCGGCTCACGACAGAGCGCCCTCCAGCATCCACGTGCCATCGTCACGACGTCGCAGCCGTGCGGCGGTCCACTGCTGAGTGAGTGTCGTCGCGCCGCCAGGCGAAACGATCGACGTCCCATCTGCCGCGACGAAGCTCACCGTGCCCGCCGTCACCTGGGCAACCTCGACGAAGAATCCGGGGCCGCACTCGTCCGCGGGTAGTGTGACCTCGACGCTTCCGCCCGCGGCGTCTGGGTCGACCTCGACGACCATCCCGCCTTGGACCTCGCCCACCGTGAAGTCTGCCGCAAAGAAGGCCGAACGCAGCGCGCCCGTCTGCCCCTCTTCGCCATTCATGTTTCCGGTGACTCGATGCATCGTCATGGCAGTTCCGCCGTGTTGAAGTAGGCATCGGCGAAGGCCGTTGCATCCTGCCGCGCTCGCTCCTTCGAAGGAGCCGCACCGGCCCTCATCGCTTCGCTCCACTTGCCGCGCGGGCCTTCCCAGACCCACCAGCCCCACTCGGAGTCCGAGCGCGGCCTGACGACGATGGCGTGACGATTGCCGTTGTTTTGGCCGACATGCCAGAGCGCCTCACCGCCAGTCGAGGGCACCGACATGCCAACGATACGGGCTGCGACCACGTCTTCGACCGCCTCGACGCTCAGCAACTCGCCGGCCAGAATCTTGCCGATGGTCGACTGCACACGCGTGACGACGTCCGCCCATGAGTCGCCACGAATCGACGGCGTGGCGCCCCGGTCGAAGCCACATTCGGGGAACGCACGCCCGAGGGCGAGCCGCATCACCTCGTCGGCCCGTGGCACCTCCGCGTCGTAGGCCTCGACGATTGTTCCGGCGTAGTCGATCCACGCCTCGATATCCGTCACGGACAGCGTGGAGCAGTCGCCAGACATCCGAACCCCACGACGAGTGAGAGCCGTTGGAGCCGGCTCAGTGCCGCCGAGCGGGCCTCCTCGAAGCTCGGCCGCGACCCAAGCGCGCGCATCGGCCAGCGCGGCGTCGAGCGTCGGAGCGTCGAACCCCTGGCCCTCTTCGAGCCCGTCGATTTCGTCCTCGGACTCGAACACCGTAGTCAGCCACGCACGCCAGTCCCAGGTCCCGGCTTCGTCTTGCCCCACCATGACGGTGTAGGTCTCAATCTCGGTGGTCTCGACGTTTTCGAGACGCGGGTGACCGGACGAAAGGGGGCCTTCGTCGTGGGTAGTTTTGTTGCGGGCACTGGCGGCAGCGGCCGCCAACGTCGCGAGTGCAATCAGCCAGAGCATCAGACCTCGAGATACACGTCGGGGGATGAGGGGCCTCGCACGCCGAACGCGCGCGCAAGGTCATTCGGCGCCACGGGGCGCCCCTTGGGGACAGAGACCCGCGCTCGAAGCGACGACGGCAAGCAGTCGAAGACGAGTTCGGAGCAAAGGGTTCCCCGTCGCCGAGCATTCTCGGCTGCGAGGAAGAGTGCGAGGCCGTCGTACGCCTCGCCGACACGCGCGCGGGCGCAGCCGTACGCCTCGCGCCCCTCGTGCAGCGGAAGCACGACACGCACGACGCGTCGCTTTCCAACAATGTCGGAAATGGGGCGACGGTGGACGCCTTGCCCGGGACGGCAGTCGATGCCGACGGGCACGCCGTCGACATCTTCGCAGGCGTCCCACGCTGCGTGCGAGAATCCCAGGCCGCCGCTGGCGATGTCGATCGCCTTCGAGAGCGGGACGCGGTCACGCTCCAAGAGGAGGATAGAGACGGAGCACGACGGACGCACCGACGCCGCAACCGCAGGAGACCGTCGCCCAACAGAGGCGAGGGCCACCGCGGCCACGCACAGTCCGATGACGACGCCGTGCCACATCGCTACGTCACCACCCGACCGCAGAAAACGTAGGGCTGACGCCGCCTCTTTCTGGCGACGACCTTCTTCTTGGCCGTCTTTTTGGCCGTCTTTTTCTTGGCCGTCTTGTTCTTGGCCGTCTTCTTCTTGGCGACCTTCTTCTTGGCGACCTTCTTCTTGGTGCGCTTCTTGGCGACCTTCTTCTTGGTGCGCTTCTTCGCGACCTTCTTCTTGGTGCGCTTCTTCGCGACCTTTTTCTTGGTGCGTTTCTTCGCGACCTTCTTC
>JAKSBN010000260.1 GCA_022361175.1 Pseudomonadota bacterium
CCGAACTCCTCCGACGAGAAGCGCGCGCTGTAGCCGGGATCGGCCTTGCGCGGGTAGAGCCGGCCGGCCACCAGCAGGCCGACCAGCGTGAGCAGGCCGCCGAAGAGAATCGTCAGCTCGAAGCCGATGATCACGTAGGGCGGAATCGAGGCGTAGGGCTTGCCCGCGATCTTGATGGGCCAGTCCCAGGACATCCAGATCTGGATGAAGAAGCCCGTGAACACACCGGCCAGGCCGCCGACCAGAGTAAAGAGCCGCACGATGCTGGGCTTCTCGTGCACGGCGTCGTCCACCTCGGGAAACGGCGCCGGCGAGTAGGTCTCCAGATCCGTGAAGCCCCGACTCTTGAGCTTGGTCACCGCGCTGGCGATGGCATCGGGCTGGTCGAAGACGGAGAGCAGCGTGGGCATCAGTGGGCCTCCCCGTGTGCCTTCTCGTGAATCGCGAGCTCCTTCACCTCGGCGATCGCGATGATCGGGAAGAGCTTGATGAAGATCAGGAAGAACATCCCGAAGAACCCGAAGCTGGCGATCAGGATCAAGAGCTCGGGAATGCTCGGGATGTAGAGCCCCCAGGCCCCCGGCACGAACTCACGCGAGAGCGACGTGATGATGATGACGTAGCGCTCGAACCACATGCCGATGTTGATCAGGACCGACAGTACGAACAGGAAGGGGATATTCGTACGTAACTTCTTGAACCACAGCAGCTGTGGGAAGACGCCGTTGCAGACGATCATGGTCCAGGTGCTGAACCAGTATGGGCCGAAGAGCCTCAGCCAGAACGACGTCTTCTCGAACTCGACCCCGCTGTACCAGGCGATGAAGTACTCGGTTCCGTACGCATAGGTCACGATCATGGACGTCAGCAGTATGAACCGGGACATGTTCTCGAGGTGGTAGTCGGTGATGTAGGCCTCGAGCCCGTAGATGCGGCGCACGGGGATCATCACCGTCAGCACCATGGCGAAGCCGCTGAAGATGGCCCCGGCCACGAAGTAGGGGGCGAAGATGGTGGCGTGCCAGCCGGGCACGATCGACATCGCGAAGTCCCAGGACACCACCGAGTGCACCGAGAGGACCAGCGGCGTCGCCAGGCCCGAGAGGTGGAGCACGGTGCGGTTGTGCGCCTTCCACTGGCGGCTGGTGCCCTGCCAGCCGCCGGCCGCCACGGTGTAGAGCGCCTTGCGCCAGCCGGTGGCGCGGTCGCGCGCGATGGCGATGTCGGGGATCAGGCCCACGATGAAGAAGACGATCGAGATCGTCATGTAGGTGTTGACGGCGAACACGTCCCACAGGAGCGGGCTCTTGAAGTTCACCCACAGCCCGCGCTGGTTCGGGTAGGGGATCAGGAAGTAGAACTTCCAGAGCCGCCCGATGTGGATCAGCGGGAACTGCGCCGCGGTCAGCACCGCGAACACCGTCATGGCTTCGGCGCCGCGGTTGATGGCGTTGCGCCACTTGGCCCGGAACAGGAACAGGATCGCCGAGATCAGCGTGCCCGCGTGGGCGATGCCGACCCAGAACACGAACGTGACGATGTAGACGCCCCAGAAGACCGGCGCCTGGTAGCCGGCGATGCCGAGGCCCTTCCAGGTCTGGTAGGCCAGCGTCCCGACGCCCGCGGTCACGGCCCCGACGGCCAGGCCGAGCAGCAGGAAGTACGGGATCGACACCCCGTCCATCACCGAGAGAATGTCCCGGTTGATCTTCGAGTCCGGCGGCGCGGGCGCCGGGCGCATCAACGTGGCCGCGCTGGTCGCGGGCGGCGGCGGAGGTGTCATCCGTGGGACCTCTCGTCAGCGTTGCGGTTCACCTGCGCGAGGTAGGTGATGCCGGGTCGCGTGTTCAGCACTTGCAGCGCGTGGTAAGCGCGCTTCTTCTCCGAAGCCCTCTTCACCACCTCGCTCTGCGGGTCGCGGGTGTTGCCGAAGACGATGGCGTTCGACGCGCACGTCTGCTGGCACGCCGTCACGACCTCGCCGTCGGCGATGGGGCGGTCCTCGTCCTTCGCCTGCTGCCTGGCCGCCTCGATGCGCTGCACGCAGAACGTGCACTTCTCCATCACGCCCTGGCCGCGCACGGTGCAGTCGGGGTTCAACATCAGCCCCAGCAGGCCCGGCCAGTTCTCGCCGCTGTAGTCGAAGTAGTTGAAGCGGCGGACCTTGTAGACGCAGTTGTTCGCGCAGTAGCGCGTGCCCACGCACCGGTTGTAGATCATGCCGTTCAGGCCTTCGTCATTGTGGTACGTGGCGATGACGGGGCAGACGGCTTCGCACGGCGCGGCACCGCAGTGCTGGCACAGCATGGGCAGATTCCGCACGCCCACCTCGCCCAGCCGCTCGCGGTTCGGGTAGGGGCGCCTCTCTTCACCGCCTTCGGTGTCGCCCTCGCCCACGTAGCGCTCGATCCGCAGCCAGTTCATCTCCCGGTGGCGGATGGCGCCGTCCTCGCCCACCACGGGGATGTTGTTCTCGATGTAGCAGGCGGCGATGCAGGCCCCGCAGCCGCTGCACTTGTCGTTGTCGATCGTCATGCCCCAGCGGTAGTCGCTGTCGGGCGAAGCGTCGTAGGACCAGTTGTAGGGCCGGATCATCTCGTGGCCACCGCCGTGGCCGTCTCCATGTCCGTCGCCGTGCCCGTCCCCGTGACCGTCTCCGTGGTCTTCGCCGCCGGCGGAGACCGGCGCCAGCTTCACGTGGTCGGCCGCGTGTGCGTCCTCGGCCAGATCCGAGAGCTTCACCTCTTCGGCCAGCGAGCGGCCGCGCTGGTTGTCGGTCCACTGGGAGAGCGCCAGGCGCCGGAAGCCGCCGGTGGGCTTCACGTCGGCCGTGGTGGTGAGCCAAGCGCGGCCTCCGCGTTCGTCCGCCGCTGCGGGCAGGATGCTCAGCACGCTGACGCCGCGCGCGACGCCGGGCTGCCCCTCGCCCTCGTGCGAGGCGTAGTGCCCGACGCTGTGGCCCTGGCCGATGGCGATGGCCACCACGTCGTCCCTGACGCCGCCGCGCGGCAGCACCGGCAGCTCCACCGCGCCGGCCCCCACACCCGTCTCCACCCGGACCACGTCGCCGAAGTCGACGCCCAGCTCCTGGGCCTTGGCGAACGAGAGCTCGGCCCACGAGTTCCAGGCGATCTTGGTGACCGGGTCCGGAATCTCCTGACACCAGGGCTGGGCCGCCCCGCGCCCGTCTCCCAAGTAGGGATGGGCGAACGGGATCAGCGTCAGCTTGCCGGTGCCCTCCAGCTGGGGCGGTCGGAAGTCGAGGCTCGAGACGGACGCCTTGACCGACACCGACTGCGTGGCGGTGCGGCCGAAGCGGCCCCCCTGCGACAAGGCCTTGCGCAGGGCCGCGGTGCCCCCCCACGCCGCCGTCAGGACGTCGCGGAAGCTGCCCTCCGGCAGCGAACCGCCGAACGAGCGGCCCGCGGCCAGCAGCGTGTCGCCCAGGCTCTGGGTGTCGTGCAGCGGGGCTTGGCTGGTCTGGCGCACGATCGTGGGCTGCAGCAGCGAGCGCACCCCGGCGCGCGGTTCGGCGTCGCCCCAGGATTCGAGCGGCGAGTGGTCGGGCAGCACCAGATCGGCCCGCTCGGATGTCTCGTCCTTCAGCGTCGCGAACGACACTACGAGGTCGACCTTGTCGAGCGCCTCGGCGAAGCCCAGCGGCTCCGGCAGGGAGTAGACCGGATTCACGTCGTGGATGAGCAGCACCTTGACGCGGCCCGCCTGCATGGCGTCCACCAGGCCCTTCAGCTGCGCGAGGCTCGCTCCGGGCCGCTGCGTCTCCGTCTGCGGAATCTGCACCGCTCCGCCCACGGCACCCAGCACCGCGTTCAGCAGCAGCACCGCGGAGGCCGTCGACTGCGCCACGGTGGTGGTCGCCGCCACCCCGGGGACGAGAGCCACGGGCTGCTTCGCCGCCACCAGCCGCGCCGCCAGCGCCTCCAGTTCGGCCACTTCCACGTCGGCCCGCGCCGCCACGTCCTTCACGTTCACGCGGCGGACGATCACGTCCAGCACGCCGGAGCCCAGCGTGTTGCCGGCCCGGCGGGTGCCCACCTGGTCGTAGACCAGCTTGAGCAGCGCCAGGGCCACCTGGCCCTCGCTGCCCGGCGCGGCCGCGATCCAGTGGTCGGCGTTCTGCACCGTCGCGGACAGGCGCGGGGCGATCGAAACGTGCCGGGCCCCGCCGTCCGCGTGCTGCGTGATGTCGCGGGCCTTGGCGTACTGGCGCTCGTGCTCGTTGGGCGAGAGGCCGCTGTCGAGGAAGTCCGAGCCGAAATCCAGGATCAGGTCGGTCTGCGAGAGATCGAAGAGCGGCAGCGCCGAAACGCCGAACACCGCCTCGCTGGCCGCGCGGACCCCCTCGAAGGCGAAGGGCTCGTAGATGAGCCGCTGGCGCGCCGGGTCGGCTCCCGCGGCCGTCAGGAACTGGTCGATCACCCCGTTGAGCGTCGGGCCGCGATCGCCGCCGAGCACGTAGACGGCACCGCCGGCCGTCTCCAGCTTGGCCTTGAGCGTCGCGCCGGCCTCGTCCCAGGTGGTGGCTTCCAGCGCCCCGTCGGCCCCCTTGGCCCGGGGCCCTTCGTACCGATCCGGGTGATAGGTGCGCCCGATCGAGACCTGCCCTCGCACGCACAGCGTGCCCTGATTGATGGGGTGGTCGGGGTTGCCCTCGAGCTTCACCGGCCGGCCCTCGCGCGTCACCACGTGCACGCCGCAGGCCACGGGACACTCGCGGCAGGTGGAGGCGAAGGTCTGGGCGATTCCGGGCGTGATCTCCTCGGGCTGGACCACGTAGGGAACCAGCTTCTCCACCGGATCCGAGCAGCCGGCCGCAACCGCGGCGCCGGCACTCGCACCAACCAGTTTCAAGAAGTCACGACGTTCGAGCTCGGGCATGCGTCCGTCCTGGTGTCTTTCGTGAGCGGGCCGTCCCGCGCAGACCGTTTCGGGCCTTTAGTAGTGGCAGGTGAGGCAGTCCTGCGACGCCTGGTGGTTGTTGTCGCGGTGGCACTGGATGCACCAGCCCATCTCGAGCTTCTGCGTGGGCAGGCCGTAGAACCACCACTTGGTGTCCGGAACCAGATGCAGCTTGTCCAGCTCCTCCACCGGGCCGTGGCAGGTCTGGCAGTCGACGCCGGCCGCCACGTGGCGGTTGTGGCGGAACTTCACGTGCTCCGGCACGCGGTGAATCTGCGCCCACTCGATGGGCTTGGCTTGCTTGGGATCGCGCGGCCCCGAGACCCAGCGGCCGTCTTCGTTCTGCTCGACCTTGATGCCCCAGTGATCCTTCAGGATCCGGATCCCCTCCATCTCGTCGTAGGCCGCCGGGAACTGCGCGTGGCAGCCCATGCAGAGCTCCACCGAGGGCACGCCGGCCGACCGCGAGCGGTCGGTGGCCGAGTGGCAGTACTGGCCGTCGATGCCGAAGTCGCCCGCGTGGTGCTTGTGGCTGAACGGGATCGGCTGGCGCGGGCCGGGCGCGTCTTCGCTCCAGGCCTCGTCGTGGGACTCGCAGGCGGCCAGCGACGGCCACTGGCCGGCGTACTGGGGCGGAATCTCGATGACGAGATCCGGATCCTCCGCCTGCATGGCCTTCAGCTTCTGCGCTTCGCACACGCTGCCGGCCACCAGGGCGTCGCCCTGTGGGTCCTCCGCGTTCGCGCTCGGAGCGGCGCCGGAGAACCAAATTGCGAGAAGGGGAACCGCCAAGAGAGCAGCGGCACCAAATCCGAAACGTAGGGTCGAGCGAGAGGAACTCATGCGCGTTCGACCAGTCTCCCTGCGGAGTTGGAGTGCGTTGGCCGGGTGGCCGCTGTGACCCGTCCGACCGTGCTCGATGTAACCGTGCAATAGAGGGGCCCGCGAGCGAACACACGAGTTCGCACGCGCACCGGGTACGGCGACGGCCGCTTGATAACGAAGTCTTCGTCGTCCCGTCAAGCAGAGCCTGAGCGAAAGCTCCGCTCGACCCGCGCAGCGAATCGTTGCACCGCGGCCCGGGTGCCCGGCCCCTCAGCAATTCTCTCCAAGTGGGCATTTTTCGCGCGCGGCCCGTCCGGGACGACACCCGACGCCGAGTCCGGCACGGCACTGGGCGAGCTGATAGAATGCGCCGGCGCTGACTCTTCGGTCGGGCCCCGACGCACTGCGCGCGGCCCGCTGAGTCACCCTATTCCCGAGTGTTTTCAGCCACTTGAGAGCCACCACCGAGGAGACGACCACCATGGGCGAGGCCTACATCATCGACGCCGTGCGAACGCCGCGGGGCAAGGGCAAGAAAGAGGTGGGGGCCCTGTCGCATCTCCACCCCCAGGAGCTGCTCTCCCAGTGCCTGAACGCGCTCCGGGACCGCAACGGCATCGACCCCAAAGATGTGGAGGACGTGGTCGCGGGCTGCGTCAGCGCGGCGGGTGAACAGGGCGCCTGCATCGCGCGCATGGCCGTGTTGAACGCCGGCTGGCCCCACGACTCCGCCTCCGGCGTCACGCTCAACCGCTTCTGCGGCTCCGGCCAGCAGGCCTTCAACTTCGCCGCCATGGGCGTCATGTCCGGCCAGCAGGACCTGGTGATCGGGGGCGGCGTCGAGTCCATGTCGCGCGTGCCGATGGGCGCCGACGGCTCCGGCCTCGACGGCCACAATCCGCACTTGGAGGAACTTCACCCCATGGTTCCCCAAGGCATCTCGGCCGACCTGATCGCCGCGACCGAGGGGTTCAGCCGCCAGGACCTGGACGCGTTCGCCGCGGAGAGCCAGCGCCGCTGCCAGCTCGCCCAGAAGGAGGGGCGCTTCGACGGCTCGCTCATCCCCGTGCGCAACGCCGACGGAAGCGTGGCCCTGGACCGGGACGAGCACCCCCGCGCGGGCACCACGGCCGAGTCGCTCGGCAACCTGCCGCCGTCGTTCGAGGGCATGGGCAGTTACAAGCCGAAGGGCTCCGACCAGACCTTCGATGAGCGCGCCAAGCTCCGCTACGACGTCGACTCGATCCCGCACGTCCACCACGCGGGCAACTCGTCCGGGATCGTGGACGGGGCCAGCGCGGTGCTGCTGGCGTCGCCCGACTACGCCAAGGCCCACGGCCTGAAGCCCCGAGCGCGCATCGTGGCCACCGCCACCGCCGCCACCGAGCCCATCATCATGCTGACGGCGCCCACGCCCGCTTCGGAGCGCTGCTTGAAGCGCGCGGGCATGACGGCGGGCGACATCGACCTGGTGGAAATCAACGAGGCGTTCGCCGCCATCCCGCTGCAGACCATTCGCAACCTGAAGCTCGACCCGGAGAAGGTGAACGTGAACGGCGGCGCCATCGCCCTCGGTCACCCGCTGGGCGCCACCGGCGGCATGCTGATCGGAACGGCGCTGGACGAGTTGGAGCGGCGCGACGCGACCAACGCCCTGGTCACCATGTGCATCGGCGGCGGCATGGGCATCGCCACCGTGATCGAACGCGTCTAGAACGCGCCCGAGGAGTCCGCGATGATCGATTTCGAGCCCGATGAGGAGCAGGCCCTCATCGTCGACACGGTGCGGCAGTTCGCCGAGAACGAAGTCCGCTCCAAGGCGCGCGCGTGCGACGAAGCGGGCCAGCTGGATGCCGACGTGATCGCCCAGGCCCACGAGCTGGGGCTGGTGGCCAACGCGCTCCCCGAGGCCTACGGCGGGGGCGACTCGCGCAGCGCCGTAACCGGCTGCCTGATCGCCGAGGAGCTGGCCTGGGGCGACCTGTCGCTCGCGCTCGGCATGCTCTCGCCCGGCCTCCTGGGCCTGCCCCTGGCCGACTTCGGCAGCGACGCCCAGAAAGAGCGCCTGCTGCCCGCTCTGGTCGGAGATCGGTTCGTTCCCGGCTCGTTGGCGTTGGTCGAACCCCGCTTCGACTTCGACGTCTTCCGGCCCGAGACCCGCGCCAAGCGCGACGGCTCCGACTACCTGCTGGACGGCAGCAAGTGCCAGGTCCCCTGGCAGGAAGGCGGCGACACGGTGCTGGTGATCGCCGCGGAAGACGACCAGCTGGGCGCCTTTCTGGTGCCCCGCGATGCGGCGGGCCTCTCCGCGACGCCCGAAGAGAACATGGGCCTCCTGGCCCTGCCGACGGTGGAGCTGGCTCTGTCCGGCGTGCGCGTGCCGGCCGAGTCGCGGCTCGGCGG
>JAKSBN010000030.1 GCA_022361175.1 Pseudomonadota bacterium
GGCCTGGGCCGCGCGGTCCGGGTGAAGGCCTCCGTGCTGACCAGCGACCCGTGGCAGGAGCGCGACCTGGTCATGCCGGACGTCAACACCTGCACCCGCAACGCGGCCAAGACCGCCTACGAGATGGCCGGCGTGGGTCCGGACGACATCAACCTGGTCGAGCTCCACGACTGCTTCGCCACGGCGGAGATCCTCCACTACGAGAATCTCGGCCTGTGCGGAGACGGCGAGGCCGGGAAGATGATCGACGAGGGCGCCACGGCACTGGGGGGCAAGATCCCGGTGAACGTGTCCGGCGGCCTGCTGTCGAAGGGCCACCCGCTCGGCGCGACGGGCATTGCCAACATCTACGAGGTCTCGACCCACCTGCGGGGCGAGGCCGGCAAGCGCCAGGTGGAGGGCGCCCGGCTGGGCCTGACCCACGTGATCGGGCTGGGCAGCGCGTGCGGCATCCACGTCCTGGAGAAGGTCAACTAAGACCGACTCCGCGATCGATGAGGAAGGGCGTCGTCGGGTTCCGGCGGCGCCCTTCCGCGTCCGGGGGGGCCTCCTGCGCGTGGCGGCCGCGCCGGCTGCGCTGCCTTGCCCGGGCTGGGCCCGGCCCGTATGCTGCGCGCGTGCGTCACCGAACCCGCGCGCTCTCGTGGCCCCCGTCCCTTCTCGTCGCTGCGCTCGCACTCGGCCTGGCACTCTCCGCCTGCGGCGGCGAGGAGCCCGACGCGGTCGCCGACCCGGGCACCGCCCAGGCGGCGGAGCCCGCCGCCAAGCCGGCGGCGGCCACGCGGCGGGCGGGAGAGCGTCCGATCCCGGCCTTCGAAGGGTTCACGCTGGACGGCGAGAAGATCTCGGCCAGCGCCTACATCGGTCGCCGGTTCCTGCTGTTCTTCTTCAATCCCGAGGTGTCGGAAGCGGTGCCCGTGGCCCAGGCCGTCGCCCGGATCGCCGAGCTCGAGGGGAAGCACAACTTCCGGGTCCTGGGCATCAGTATGGGCTCCACCGCCGCGCGCACCCGTGCGTTCGTCGCGGAACACGACCTCGACTTTCCCGTCATCGACGACTCGTCGGCGCGGATCGCGAGCAAGCTCAACATCCGCTTCAAGGTGGCGCTGCTGGGCGTCGACCCCGAGGGCTACTTCTCGTTCGCCCAGGTGAGCTTTCCCGAAACGGGGGGCGACCTGGCCGGCCAGGTCGCCACGCAGCTGCGCGAGCAGTTGCGATTGCCCGCCGCACATGCCTCCGCCGGGGCGTTGGTCGACTACCCGAAAGCCCCGCTCTTCGAAGCCGAGTACATGGACGACGGCTCCCCCTTCCGAATGGCCGACATCGCCGGCGAGCCGGCCGTGGTCATCTTCTTCCTGCACACCTGCCCCCACTGCCACCACGCCCTGCGCTTCCTGGAACGCGAGCTGGCGAAGCTGCCCGAGGACGGCCGTCCGCACCTGGTGGCCATCGAGGTGACGGGCCGCGTGAGCTCCATCCGCAACCACCTGCGCGAGCAGAAGTTGGAGTTCTTCCGGGTCCTGCTGGATCCGGGGGAGAAGGCCGCCAAGGCGTACGGCGTCTTCGCCGGCGTGCCCGACGTGAACTTCATCAACGCGGAGGGCGAGATCGTCCACCGGGTGAAGGGCTGGGACAAGGGGCGCATGGAAGCCCTGTCGCGCATGTGGCTGGCGAAGATCGCGGGCGCTCGCGTGCCCATGCTGCTGAACCCCGAAGGCTATACGGGCAACGACGTCTGCGGGGTCTGTCACGAGGCCGAACACGCCACCTGGGAGCTGACCCGTCACGCCAGCGCCTACGACACGCTGGTGACCCACGGCGAGGACCGCAACGCAGAGTGCGTGGGCTGTCACGTGGTCGGGTTCGAGAAACCCGGCGGCTTCGAGATCGCCGACAACCCGGATCACCTGGAGGACGTGGGTTGCGAGTCGTGTCACGGCCGCGGCGGACCGCATCTCTCGCCGCAGTTCGTCACCAACGGCAACTACGAATCCGCCTGCATCACGTGCCACGACACCAAGCACTCGCTGGGCTTCGAGTACGCCAGCTTCCGTCCGAAGATCTCGCACACGGGCATCGCCGCGCTGTCGCCCGAGGAGCGGGCCGCGCTGGTGGCGGCCCACGGCAAGCCGCGCGACGTGCTGGCCAGCGCCGCCGTGACCGTGGGATCCGACGCCTGCCAGAGCTGTCACCAAGCGGAGTACGAGACCTGGGCCAAGAGCCCCCACGCGCACGCCGGGAAGACGCTCAGCGAGAAGGGCAAGGCGACCGACGCCGACTGCCAGCGCTGCCACACCACGAACTTCGGACGCGACGGAGGCTTCGCCGCCGGCATGACCTTCGCGGGCGCCTCGGATCTCTCCCGGGTCGGCTGCGAATCCTGTCACGGCGCCGGCGGCGAGCACGTGAAGGAGGGGGCGCCCAAGCTCGGGACCATCGTGAGCCTGGGCGACAAGTGCGACTCCTGCGTCATCCTGCAGATCTGCGGCAGCTGCCACGACGACGTCAACGACCCGGGCTTCGAGTTCGAGGTGCTGGACAAGATCGACCGACAGCGCCACGGGACCATCGAAGCCGGAACCGGCAAGCCCCTGGCGCCCACGGCCGGCCGGATCGAAGCCGAGGTGCAGCGGGCCTTCGCCCTCCTGCCCCCGGAGCCCTAGTCGTGGCCACCGAGGAGAGGCCCTACGCGGAGGAGGCGCGGGCCGTCGTCGCCGCCTCGCGCGCGCTCTTGGAAGAGCTCCTGGAAGAAGGCGTGGAGAGCCTGCCGGCGCCCGCCGCAGCGC
Source organism: Pseudomonadota bacterium (assembly GCA_022361175.1). GTDB lineage: Bacteria > Myxococcota_A > UBA9160 > UBA9160 > UBA4427 > JAKSBN01. The sequence continues at coordinate 2,787 of JAKSBN010000030.1, forward strand.
TTGAAACGGCGGCGGCAGCAACGCCCGCAGCAGCGGCAGCGGAGCTTCCGCCCGCGCTGACCCTGGAGGCCGTCCGCCAGGAGCTGGGCGACTGCCAGCGCTGCCGCCTGTGCGAGGGCCGCAAGTCCATCGTGTTCGGGGACGGCGACCCCCGTGCCGACCTGATGTTCGTGGGCGAGGGGCCGGGCGAGGTCGAGGACCGCCAGGGTCTGCCGTTCGTCGGACCGGCGGGCGAGCTGTTGACGCGCATGATCGAGCGCGGCCTCGGCGTCCAGCGCAGCGACGTCTACATCTGCAACATCGTGAAGTGCCGCCCGCCTCGGAACCGGACGCCCCTGCCCGACGAGGTGGCCACCTGCCGCGCCTTCCTCGACGGCCAGATCGAGGCCATCGCGCCGAAGGCGATCGTGGCGCTCGGCAAGCCCGCGGCCAGCCTGCTTCTGGGCCGCGACATCGCCATCACCCGCGTGCGCGGCACCTGGCACGACTACCGCGGCGTGCCGGTGATGCCCACGTTCCACCCCGCCTACATCCTGCGCCAGTACACGCCCGAGAACCGACGCCTCGTCTGGGAAGACCTGAAGGCCGCTCTGGAACGCTCGCGTAGCTGAGACCGCGCGGGCGGGCGCGGCGAGGGGAGCGAAGGCGAAATAAAGCGCAGCCCCCCACCGAACCCGCTCCGTAGCAAAGCCTGCCCCGCAAGGTGACGTCCAAGCGAGACTCGCTGCCCAC